>CAKOLT010000004.1 GCA_934096315.1 uncultured Bacilli bacterium | reverse complement strand
AAATAGACAATTTTCGGAGGAAGACATTCAAAATATTTTAAAAGGGGTGTAGAAATGTATTTAGAATACCACGAATTGATTAGGCGATTAAAAAAAGCAGAAAAAAACTATAATGATGCTTTAGAAAAGAAGAGTGAATTAATATTATCGGTGATGCCAGGAGCGATCAAGTCTAAAGAAATTATGGCAACTAGTAATATTTCACCAGATGCCAATTTAGTTAATTATGTGAGCAAAATGGATGAAGTTGATAAATTAATTAACCAAAGTAGAAACACACGAGATATGCTTAATTATGAATGTAAGAAAAAATTAATCAAAATGAAAGAAGAGGGAGATGTATATGATAAGATATACATTTATAAATGGATAGAGCATAGGTCGGTTTATAAATTTTACAGGTTGATTGGATACAGTGTAAGGCAAGTTTATAATTATATTGATGAAATGAAGAAAAACTTATATCAAAGTTAAATAATATATATAATATAAAAAATGAATTAAATCTATTGTAAAAATTAAAAAAATGTTATATATTATTATTGACGATTGTTGTTGTTCCACAACTTTTTTAAAAAAAGAACTTTTCCAGGGTTCTTTTTTTGTTTGTGTTTAGTTTGACATAATTTTGTATAATTGCACAAAATTGCACAAAACTAGGTATACAATGGTATTATGAAATTATTAAATTACATACCTTCTTTATTTATCCTTCTAATTGGTATGTAATTAGATATGGACACATTAGTGTCTTTTTAATTTATAAGAAAGTAGGTGATAGTAATGGCAAACGTAACCAACCTAAAACCAATTCGAACCGAGAGCGAAGCGAGAGAAAAAGGAAAAAATGGAGGAAAAGCTAGTGGTAAAAGTAGACAAGAAAGAAAAGCACTGAAAGAAGAACTGTTATTACTATTATCTAAAGGTAATACACAAGAAAAGGTATCATTAGCTTTGATTAAACAGGCAATGAATGGTAATACCAAGGCATATGAAGTAATAAGAGATACCATAGGTGAGAAACCTGTTGATAAAGTAGAACAAGAGGCAATGTATACGATTAAAGTTGATATAGTAGATGAATAAGGTGATATTGATGTTTAGGGATGTTAAAAACTTTGAAGGTTTATATAAAGTGAGTAATGATGGCAGAGTTTTTTCAGTAAAAAGAAATAAAATATTAAAACCAAAAGTTACAAAAGATGGTTATTTTGAAGTTTGTTTATTTAATAGTCACAACAATTCTAGATGTTATAAAAGAGTTCATAGACTTGTTGCCGAAGCATTTATAGAACATAAACAAGACTATAATATTGTCAATCATCTAGACAGTAACAAATTAAATAACAATGTTGAAAATCTTGAGTGGACTACAATTAGTGGAAATACTAAACATTGCTTTGCCAATAATGAAAGATTTAAAAGGCAAGTATTGAATAATGCTTTCAATGGAAAAGAAACCAATAAGAAATCAATTAAAGTATTTTTGAATGGTATTTATATTAATACATACGAAAGCATCACTATTGCTTCTAAAGCATTAAATATAAATAAAAAAACTATATATAATTCTATTTTTAAAGGAATGAAAAATAGAAAAGGATATAATTTTTGTCTAAATTAACTTTGGGGGTGATAAAATGAACAACACCATAAATATTCAAATCTCGAAAAAAGTATTTAATGATGTATATATACCATATCTTGGCAACACAGATAGATATTTGATATTTTATGGTGGAGCCTGACTGGTAGTGGTAAATCTTTCTTTGTCGTTGAAAGATACATATACAAAATACTCAATTCAAAAATGATGAATCTATTGACAGTTCGTGCTACTGGTAAGAGTAATAGAGATAGTACATTTGCTTTGTTTAAGCAGGTTATTAATAAATGGCATTTAGGTATGCACTTTAAAATAAATGAAAGTGATCTAAGAATAAAGTGTTTACTTAATGGTAATGAAATAATATTCAGTGGACTAGATGATGTTGAAAAGTTAAAATCAGTCACTTTTAGTAAAGGTGAACTTACTGATATCTGGATAGAAGAAGCTTCTGAAATACTAGAAAGCGATTTCAATCAATTAGATGTTAGGTTAAGAGGTAAAGGGAGTAAGAAACAAATAGTTATATCTTTTAATCCAATCGACATTAATCATTGGCTAAAAAAGAAATTCTTTGATATACCAAGAGATAATTTAACTATAGTACATACAACGTATAAGGATAATAAATTCTTAGATGAAGATTATAAGAAGTTACTAGAGAGCTATAAAGACACTGATGAGTACTATTACAATGTTTATTGTTTGGGCATGTGGGGAGTATTAGGAAAGACTGTATTTGATGCAAGAGCAGTAAGTAGAAGGTTGCAAGAGATAACTAGACCTATCAAGACTGGTTATTTTGAATATAAATATGACGACACAATGCCCACTGGCAAAAAGATTATTGATATTAAGTGGATAAATGATAAGAATGGTTATATAGAACTATATGAGTTGCCTAATTTATACAAATATTGTATAGGTGGTGATACTGCTGGTGAAGGATCTGACTGGTTTACTGGACATGTACTTAATGCAAAGACAGGCAAACAAGTTGCGAGATTAAGACACCAGATGGATGAGGATCTATATGTAAGACAAATGTATTGTTTGGGTTGGTACTATGCTAATAAGAACTTAAAGACTGGTGTAGTAACACCTGCTCTTATGTGCATTGAAAGTAATTTTAGTAGTTTTCCTAATAAAGAATTAGTAAGATTAGGTTATTCTAATATGTTCGTAAGAGAGAAAGAAGATAGATATACAGGTATAATGGACAAGTCCTATGGATTTAAGACTACAACACTTACAAGACCTGTTATAATAGCAGAACTAGTTAAAATAGTTCGTGAATCTGTTGAATTAATAAATGATAAATTAACACTTGAAGAAATGCTAACTTTTGTTCGGAATGAAAAGGGAAGACCAGAAGCACAACAAGGAGCCCATGATGACTTGGTAATGGGGCTTGCTATAGCCTATTATTCAAGGACACAAGTAATATTTGATGTTGAAGCAATAGAAGTAAGCCAAGCATTTAATTTCAAGTCAGAAGAGCCATTAGAGGCTGATTATGGAGAGGAGATAGTGATTGTATAATGAAAAAGAAAATGTTAAGAAAGTTAAGAGAAAGCTGCAATGAATTAATTGGAGAGAAAGAAACTAATAAGATAATAACCGAAACAATAGAGGAAGTATTAGAAGAAACTAAACCTAAAAAGAAAACAAAAAAAGGTGATAAGTAATGGAAACAATAGCATTACTTTTTTTATTTGGTATCTTTATAATTTTAGCTTATACTTTAGGACTCGAAAACGGTCAGAAGTTAAAGAACAATGAAGAAATAAAAATGCCAGAAGTTAATCCTGTTAAGATAGTTAGAAATGAAATAGAAACTTTTGAACAAAAGAAAAAACAAGACGCCTATGATACTATGATGGCTAATATAGATAATTATGATGGTACAGGATTAGGACAGAAAGATATACCTAAAGATATACCTAGTTAGGAGGTGTTAAAATGGATTTAAACGAAATAAAAGAAACTGATATATGGGAGCTATATGAAAAAGGTAGAAACTATAATCGACTAAAGAACTTATATTCAGATACTGATAGAAATTATAGAATGTACAATGGCAATCAATGGGCTGGACTAAAGATTAGCGGGATAGAACCTATTCAATTAAACATAATTAAACCGATTGTAAAATATAAAGTTGGTATTATTAATAATAACATGTATTTGCCAGTATTTAGTGCCGAAAACTTCGAGAATAAAGAGTTTAAAGATGTAGCAAACAAGACTTGCGAATTACTTAATAAACTTTCGGCTAAAGTGTGGGAAAAAGACAATATGGACTATAAAACTAGGTCGATAAGTAAACATTCTGCAATAAACGATGAATGCCCTATTTATGTTGATTATGATGAAGAAACAAATATGCCACGAAATGAAATACTATCTAAAAATGATGTTTATTATGGTAATGAAAATGATTCAGACATACAAAATCAGCCATATATCTTAATTAAACAAAGAAAACCAGTTATTAATACTATTGAAATGGCTAGGCTATCAGGAGTTTCAGAAGATAAATTAAAGTATATAGCAGGTGACAATGATACCTTTGAAGAGGCTGGAGAAGACTCGAGAGAAGAAAAAGATGACATGGTAACTATTATTACTAAACTATATAAAGAAAATGGTACAGTCCATTTTAGCCAAGCAACAAGATATTGTTATCTTAAAGAAGATAAAGACACAGGGCTTACACTTTATCCACTCGAACATATGCTTTGGGAAGAAAGAGAAGGATATGCTAGAGGAGAAGGTGAGGTTAGATATTTAATACCTAATCAGTTAGAAATTAACAAAACTATAATGAGAAGATTAATAACCGCTAAAACTACTGCTTATCCACAAAAAATTGTTGATATATCTAAAATACAAAATCCTAATGCAATAGATAAGATTGGTGGTACCATTAAAGTTAATGGTATGAATGTAGATGATGTAAAAAAAGCTGTAGGCATTATTCAGCCAGCACAAATGAGTGCAGATGTTGAAAAGGTAATGAATGAATTAATATCAACTACAAGAGAACTTGCAGGTGCTGGAGATATTGCTACTGGTGATGTTAATCCAGAAACTGCAAGTGGTAAAGCAATACTTGCAGTACAACAAGCATCACAAATGCCTGTAACAGAGCAGACATTGTCATTAAAGACTGCTTTAGAAGGATTAGCAAGAATATGGCTAGATATGTGGAAAACATATGCTACAGATGGTTTAGTAATAGACTATGAAGAATCTAATCCGACTACTGGTGAAGTAAGTTCTAGACCAGTTAAGGTGCCTTATAGTGTATTACAAGAATTACAAGCAAATGTAAAAATAGATATTACGCCTAAGAGTCCTTATGATAAATATGCTCAAGAGTTGTCTTTAGAAAATATGCTAAAGGCAGGATACTTTACAGCACAAAAACTATCTGAATTAGAAGTATACGTTAGTTTGCTAGACGATGATAGTTCGATGCCTAAATCTAAATTAGAGGAAGCGATAAAGAAAATGAAAGAATCTCAGCAAAGAATAGCAGATATTCAAACACAGGCTCAACAATTGCAAATGCAAGCCAATAACTTTATTGCAAATCAGCAAGATATAACTGGTATAGGACAATATGGAAATCAATTAATTAATCAAGCAATGACTACACAATAGTTGTTGCTTTTTAATAGTCCAAGCATTGTAAGACTTTAAAAGAAGATGGAAAGTGAAGTCAAACACTTATTAAAAATAGGAGGGAAGAAAATGAACGAAGAATACGATGTTCAAGAGCCTGTTACAGATACAGATGTAACTGAAAATACTGATGCTCAACCAGTAGAAGAAATTGAGGAAGGTATAGAATTAACTGATACCGCTTCTAACGAAGAAGAAAAAGAAGAAGAATTATTTACTGCAGAAGAAGTAGAAAAGATGGTTAATGACAGAATAAACGACATACTTCCGAAAAAAATCGAAAGGGAAAAAAGGAAGATAGAAAAGCAATATTCTGATAAATTAGCCAATTATGAAGAAACTAGCAGTATATTAAAAGCAGGTATGGGTGCTAAGGATATATCAGAAGCAAACCAAAAAATGAGAGAATTCTACAAAGAGCAAGGAATTGATATACCTGTTTATTCAAAACCTAGATATTCTGAAGAAGATGAAAAGATTTTAGGTAAAGCAGAGGCTTCTAAAATTATTGATTTAGGCTTTGAGGAAATGCAAGAAGAAGCAAATAGACTGGCTGCTATTGGTGTAGACAAAATGACACCAAGAGAGAAAGTTATGTTTAATACTCTTGCAGATGAACTAACTCATCAAAAACAAGTTAAAGAGTTAGCAGAATTAGGTGTAAAAGAAGAAATACTAAGTAATTCTGAATTTAAAGAATTTGTTAGTCAATTTAATACAAAAACACCGATTAAAACAATATACGAAATGTATAATGTTACACATCAGTCTAAACCAAAGGCTGAAAAAATAGGAAGCATGAAAAATACTGTTTCAAAAGAAGAAAAAGACTTTTATACTCCGGATGAAGTAAAAGCACTTACTCCTGAGGAATGGGAAAAACCAGGTGTCTGGGAAAAAGTAATGGCTTCTCAAAGGAAATGGAAATAAAGGAGTGATAGAAAATGAACGATGCAAGACAAACAATTTGGCATCAGGGGTACGAAAGAGCCCTAAAGACTATAACTTCATTAAGAAATCATAGTGATTTCAAATATGAAAAAGATACACATAATGCAAGAAAGGTAATAATTTTAAATGCAGATAAACCTTTAGTAAGAAAATATACACCAGGAGTTTCAATTAAAAGAGATAAGGCAAGTGTAACTAAAAAAGAATTCGAAATGGATCAAATGTATTATTTCAATGTTGGTATTGACCATGTTGATAAAGCTCAAACTGTTCCAGGTGCATTAGAAGCTATTTGTCAAGAAGGAGCAATTGCACTTTCTGAAAAGGGAGACAAATACGTTGCTAAACTAGTTAATGATGGTGTTAATGCTGGTACTGTTGAAATAATTGATGGTACATCAGCTACTAAGTCTAATGCTATTGAGAAACTAGAAGATGGCTTTGTTAAGTTATATAGGAATAATGTTCCGCAAAATACTGAATTATATTCAGAAAATGATCCAGGATTCTTCAGCAAAATTAGACAAAACCTAACAGAGTTATATACTAACAATGTTGAAATGGCTAAGAAAGGTATTGTAGGTAAATATGGTAATGCTTTAATTACCATTGAAAATCTTTTACCTAAGATAGACCCAACATATGCAGTAACAACTGATACAGATATTGTTGAAGGTAAAACTTACTATACAAGAAGTGGAGAAGCAAGTGCTTATGTTTATACAGAAGTTACATCTCCTGCTAAAGCTAGTCTAAGCTCTTATTATGAAATCTCTGGGTACGGAAAAGTTCTTAACTTCTTAAGAACTAAGAAAGCTGTTGCATTTGCAGAACAAATTGAAAAAGTAATTAACTACGAAGTCCAAGATGGATTTGAAACAGCACAAAAAGGTTTATATGTGTATGGTGGTCTTTTAGTAAGACCAAAAGAAATTGTGTGTATTAAAACAAGTCTTTAATCTAAGAGGGGAAACCCTCTTTTTATCGTGTGACTAGTGTTAAGAATGGTGCAATTCCATTCCCACGACCAATAGGAGGAAATATGAAAGTTGAATATTATACATTGAAACCAAGTTTAAAACAGTATTTTGGAAGAAAAGTTAATAAGTCTTTAACATTTGATGAATGGACTGAAGATAAAAAGGTACATCAGACTTTGAAAGATTTAGAACTTGTAACTGAAATACATGATGAAAGAAAAATTAAAATGATAGTTTTGGGAAAAGAAGAAATAATTACTACTGAAGAAATAAGCACAATAAGACAAAAATTAGCAACTGGAGTGATATTGATATGGGATGAGCAACAAGGCTATATAATCCCACCATATGAAATGGCAACACTAGATGAAATAGAAAAAGATTTAATTGCTATGAAAGATGTTTATAGGGGTGATGATAATGACATTACTAGAAATGAAAAAAAAGGTATTAAGACTAATTGAGGAAATTAATGATAAAAGCGAATTATTAACTGATGATCCTGATATAGCGAATAAAATAAACGATGTTATAAATCAGATTCAAAATGAAATTGCTCGAATTAAAAAAATACCTGCTAAAGAAGAATTAGAGGTTTCAGATGGGGATGAGATTGATTTTTCGGAGATAGCAAAGGATTTATTTCAAATAAATATTGTTAGAGGAGTAGAGAATGACATCATAGGTAACACTATTAATTTCTATGGTGATGGTACTGCTAAAGTGTATTATTATAAGTATCCTAAACAAATAACTGCTGATACCAAAGATAGTGAGTTTACTTTTGATTTGTCAACAGATGTACTTGAAATAATGCCTTATGGTGTTGCTGGTGATTTACTAAAATCTGATATATCAGCTAGTTATGGACAAGTTTATTCAAATAGATATGAGCAAATGTTACAAAGATTAGATCCAAGATTTCATACTGGTAGTATTTATCTAGAAGGAGATGATACTTATGAGTTCTTATAGTAGTTCTAGTGGTGTTCCTAGTGGAGCATTAGTTACTAGAAAAGTAGATAACTTTGCAGGTGTTGATTTCAGTAATAATGATACCAATTTATCAAGAAGTCCTGATAGTTTAAACATATGGAAAAATTACAAAAACAATAGTGCTGGTATAGAGACAAGACCTGATATGGAGTTGGTAGAGGAATACAACAATACCATATTAGGTCTCTTTTTTTATGATATTGCAGATGTTACTCATAAAATTGTACACTCTGGAACTAAGCTTTATGATAATGATACTGAAATATTTAGCGGTATGAATTTAATTAGGAGCCAAGCATTTATATTTAATAACATACTTTTTATAAAAGATGGTTTAAATTATCTTGAATATAATGGAACTGAAATAAAAGAAGTAGAAGGTACTATACCAACAACTACAATAGGAGATCCTACGGGTGAAGGAACAACATATCAAGATGTAAACTTACTTACTGGACTTAGAAAAAATTTGAGAATAGGTGACGGTGAAACAACAAAGTTTAAGCTAGATACTGAAAATATAGATAGTGATTATGTAGTAACCGCTAAAGTTACAGTAGGATTAGATGAAATAACTTATGTACAAGGAACAGACTTCACTGTCAATGTTACAGAAGGAAGTATTACCTTTAATTCAGCCCCAGCTGCACCTACTACTGATGGACAACACAATGTGGAAATATTGTTTAGAAAGACTATTCAAGGCTATAGAAATAGAATTAACAAGTGTACTATGCTAGCAGTATTTGATAATAGAGTATTTTTTAGTGGAAATCAAGATTATCCTAATGCTATATTTCATAGCTCATTGGAAGACCCTAGATATGTTAGTGATTTAGATTATTATAACGAAGGTATGGACTTAGCAAAGGTAAAGGCACTAATACCTGGTAATAATGCTTTATGGGTGTTAAAAGAGCCATCACAGGCAAATACGACAGTCTTTTATCATACACCTGTTGTTGATAGTACATACGGAAAGATATATCCATCAGCACATTCAAGTATAACAACAGGTTGTGTTTCTACTGGGATTAATTTTAATGATGATATAGTTTTCTTTTCAGATAGAGGTATGGAAGCCATTAGTGGTGATGTAACTAGCGAACAAGTACTAGCACATAGATCTAGTATGGTTGATGGTAAACTGCTAAAAGAACCAAATTACAAAGACTTAATATTAGAAGAGTGGGAAGGTTATCTTTTAGTAATTATAGATAACAAAGTTTATTTAGCAGATAGCAGACAAAAATATCAAAATATAAATGTAGAATATGAATGGTATTATTGGGAGTTATCTTGCAATATTACTTGCACTTCTGTTAAAGATGGAGTGCTTTATTTATGTGGTAGCAATAAAATTTATAAGTTAACCAAAACTAATGGTGAAATAAGTTCTTATTGGACTACCAAACATGATGATTTCAAATATCAAGAATATCAAAAAACTACTAATAAAAGGGGTGGCACTGCCGAAGTTAATGGTGAAAGTATAAAAATAGAAGTTAAAACTGATAATAACGACTTTGAAGAAGTTAATACTTATAATAATGTTAAAGGATATATAGTTTATAGAATTAAAAAGAAGAAATGGAAACGATTACAAATGAAGTTTAGTTCTACTAAACCATTTGGTTTAAATAACTATACATTAGAGTCATTTGTAGGCGGATATGTAAAGAGGTGATAAAATATGGCGATTTATGATGTTAATTACGATGACAAAAGATTCAAAGATGTTGAAAATGAAAAGCAAAGCGAAATGAACAAGTACAATGAAACATATGATAATTTAATAAATGAAAGAAATAATTTCACTAAAGAGCAACAGGATATGGTTGATAGGTGGGAAAATACTCAAAGGGATATTGCAAATAAAAATCTTGATTATCAAAAAGATTTAATCGAACAGCAAAGAAAAAAAACTGAGCAAGCATATCAAGATGAAGCTAAAGCTTCTTACATAGATTATCAAAAAGAAGTAGATAAATATGGTGTTAGTCGAGAGAATGTTGTTGCTAATGGACTGTCTAACAGTGGTTATGCAGAGAGTTCTAAAGTAGGTATGTATAATACTTATCAAAATAGATTAGGTACTGCAAGAAAAAGCATGCAAGATGCTGGAATAGAGTTTGATAATGCAATCAGACAGGCTCAATTATCCAATGATGAAACACTAGCCCAAAATGCTTTGAAAGCATTACAAGATAAATTAAACATTGCACTTGAAGGATTTAATTATAAATCAGAGCAAGAAAATAACAGGATGAATTGGAATTATAACATTAATAATACTTATTACAATAGATATAAAGATGTTGAGAGTCAAATTAATTATGAAAATGAAACTGCCGAGAAAATTAGACAATATAATGAGAATATGGCATATCAAAAAGAACAACAAAGATTAGAACAAGAACGTTGGGAGAGAGAGATGGAATATCAGAGACAGCAAGATGCTATTGCGAATGCTCAAAAATGGGCTAGTATAAACGCAGAAAAGAATTATTATGAAACTCTAACTAATGGTAATACTGGTGGAGATACTCCATCTGGTAATGTAGACCTTGATAAATCAAATTTATCAACGTCAGCAATTGATGTAATTAAATCTCTTGGTTTAAGTGTTGCTGGAAAATTAGATTATTATATTAACAAAGGTTATATTGATGAAATAGATGTAAATGGAGTTAAATATTATAAAGCAGGAAGTGTTAGTCCTAAAAAAGATAAACTATATATAAGAAAGTAAAGGTGTTTTTATGGCTAGATACAAACTAATAGGAAATGAATTAGTTATTGTTAATAATACTAATCGGAATGAAATAATGCCGAATACATATAAAATTGCTAAAAATAGAGAAAATTTATCAAGTCAAATTAATCAAAAAAAAGCAGCTGATCTAAAATATTTTGAAATGCAAAAAATAAAAAACAGTTCTTATTATAAAAACGAATACAATAACCAATTATCCAAAAGGAAAAGTATTCAAAATGATATTCAAAAAAGCACTTATGAAAAGGGAGTACAAACTACAGTAACTCCTTTTTCAACACAACGAAATATTTTACCTACTCAAGACCAAACTGATATTGTAAGAAATGGTAAGTTTGAAATGGCAGCTGGTCAAGATAAATTGGCTCAAAATAAAAATATAGAAAATAAGTATCAGGAAATTAAAAAATCAAGTGAATACAAAAACCAGATGAAACAGCTAGAAGACCAATCAAATAAGGTTGGATATGCTAAGTATAATTACGACAAACAAAGGGTTGCAGAGGAAAATATTAACGGTTATGATAAATCTATAGGTAGACTTAATGCTGGCTTTAAATCAATCTTTGATTACAGTGGTGGTTTGATAAAAAATGAAAATGGTGATTTAGAATATTTACCTACATTTAATCAGATGAAACATCAGAAAGTAATGGAATCTTATGATACGGGTCTTGGTAGGTTTGCTGGTACTACTTTATATGAGGGTGGAAAAATAGCAGGAGCGACTCTTATTAATGCTGCCTTGCCTAAAGTTGGTTCTACTATGTATTTTGGCAAAATGTTTGTAGATAGTACTAATCAAGCTGTTTCGGACGGCTATGATAGTGGTAGTGCTACAATATATGGTTTAGTTAATGTAGGGCTTGAATATGGTGTTGGTAAGGCTTTAGGTAGTGCAACCAAAGGCCTGACTGGGGGCAGGACAAACGAATACAAACAACTACTTGAAAAGACATTTACTAATATAACAAAAAAACCTAAATTAGCAAATATTTTGGCAAACGCAGGGAGTGAAGCAACAGAAGAGTTTATACAAGAATATTTAGATAATTTTAATAAATTAATTACTTTGGAAAAGAGTACAAATGCTAAAGATTATGTTTCTGTTTTATTTGATAGTGATGTCTTATCTGATGCCCTATATTCTGCAGCAGTTGGTAGTGTAACCGGAGGAGTTATAGGTACTATTACTGGTAAGGATACAAATGTAGATAATAAAGATATAAATTTATATAAAGTTTATAAAGAAGAACTAGAAGAAACAAAGAAGAATACCACAAACAAAGATACTATTGATAAAATAGACAAAGTCATTTCTAATATTGATAGTACTATTAATAATGATTTAGGTGTTAACACCAAAATAGCACCAATAATATCTCAGATTAATGAATACGAGACTTTGAAAGGACAAAATAGATTAACTAGTGAGCAGGAGATAGAATTAAATAGACTTAAAAATCAGTTGAATGCTATTCAAAATCAAAACTATGATACAAGTACTTCCATAAAAGAAGAGGTAAACTTACCAACAGTACAAGACATAGTTAATCAAGAAAAGGAAACAAAAAATAGTATTAATTTACCTGTATATAATGAGCAAAGTAATATAGTCAATTCTGATAAGAGTATTTTGCCTAAAGAGAACGATTTTAATAGTTCTAATATAAATATGCCTACTAGTAATTTAAAGATTGATATGACTAAAATAAAGCCTGAAATATTAGAAGATATCAAAGGCTTTATTTTGGGTGACCCTAGTATTGAGGGATACAAAGGTAGTTATATTAAAACAATGCTTAATGAAGTAGGAATAAGAGTACCTGCTGCTATGAATTATGTTAGTGAAGTAAGGTCAGATATGAGCTTTACTACAACTAAAAACTTGACTAGACAACAATATGCTTCGATTGGTAATGCTCTTCAAAAATTAAGAAGTGTAGATGTAACAAGTGTTAATAATGCTAATCAAGTATCAATAATTAATAATGTAGTTCCAATCAATAGCTCTTTGATAAATAAAACGAAAGTAAATGATACTTTGAATTATTCAAATAAGACCTCTTTATCTTTCGCAGAGCAATTGGATTTATGGGCTCAAGGTAAGTGGAATAATAGAAGTCAATTAGTATTATTTAGACATACTCCCCAACTTTATTTGGATTTAGGACTAAGTGATAAACCTATTACCGTTTCATCAAGTAAACTAGAAAGAATAATTAATAATACTGGAAAACAAAAAGGTACATATCATAATTTGGGAATTGAAACTGTTAAACAATTACCAAGTGCAATCGCTAATCCATTAAACATTTTAGAATCATCTACTGTAAAAGATAGTATTGTTGTAGTAACAGAGCTTTCAGATAACGATGGTAAGATAATTGTTGTATCGATGGCACTAGACGGAAAGGGTCACATAGAAATTACTGATATTAATAATAAAAATGAAATAAAAAGATTAGATGCAAACGTAATGACAAGTGCATATGGTAGAAATAATTATGAGATGTGGATGGAGCAAAATAAAGAACGAATAATCTACGATATAGATGATGGAATAATAAAAAAAAGAATTAATGGCGAGTGGCTACAATTGCCAAAGGGCATTAATTCTTCTATAGCAAATGTTTCCACTGGGAGTACCAATGTAGGCACCTTACCAGTTACCGAAACATCTGCTTTTTCTAGTAGTAATATACCACAATCAAATAATAATGTCAATAGTGATACATCATCTACTACTAAATATTCTATGCCAATAGGCAGAAATAATTCACAAGAACTAGAAAATGATTCTTTTTCTTATAAACAAAAACAATTAGATATTATAAAAAACAATAACCCAGTTAATGATGATTATCACACTTGGATTAGAAATATAGAAGATATAAAAACATTAGAAGAAACAATAAATGATAGTGATTGGTCAGATTATGATGAATATAACCCTGATTTAACAAGACAAGATATAGAAAACGCTATTGAAAATGGGAAAATAACTGTTTATTCATCATACCCTATAAAACAAGGTATTTTTGTTTCTCCATCTAAAATTGAAGCAGAAAGTTATTCAAGTAATGGTAAAGTTTATTCCAAAGAAGTAAATATTAACGATGTTGCATGGATAGATCCTACACAGGGTCAATATGCAAAAGTAAGTTCCGATATATTGCCTGTATTAGATGTAACAAGTATAAATAATACCAATAAAGCAATTCTACCTATAGATATTTCACAAATTAAGCAAGTAAAAGGTAATATTCCTATTAATCAAGAGTTACTAAATAAATATCCAAATGTTAAAGAAATATTTAAAAATGAAAAAAACAACTATGATGGAAATGTTAAAATTAATAATGAGATTGTAGAATTGAGTAATTTTGATATAAATAAGATAAATATTGGTGATTTAAAGAAATTGGCAAATGATATATTTATTAAGTATAATCAAAAAGACACCTTTGAAAATGCAGGCAATAAAATTGTTGTTAATAAATCTGGAATTAACGAAAGTATTGAAAAGATATATAATAATCGAACTCAAAGAAGTTTAATAAAAGAGCATTTACAAGTTTTTTCTGATTTAGGAGATATTATTGAAAATGCTACATTAGTTAATCAAACCAGAGAAACAAAAAATAGAAAAAATATAAATTATTGGAACTATTATTTTGATGGTTTAGAGATAAATGGTGAATTATATTATCTTGAATTTGATGTTCGTTCAATGGAAAATGGTGAAAATCAATATAGAGTACAAAGACTAGAAAAGAAAATGAAAAAAACAGGCGACTACGATGGGGACATTAGTAATAGAACTAACATCTTGCCACCTTACAGTCAACCTGCTTTTTCTACAGATAATATACCACAATCTAACGAAAAAGTCAAATCTGATATACTACCTACTATTAATAATATGCAAAATAGTGAAAAAAAATTCACAAAAGATAAATCTCCTATTAAAGAATCTTCTTCTAATCAAGAAACAGACTATATATCTCAAGATCCAACTAAAGAGAGTACCTATGACGAGCCAGAACAATTAGCAGAAATATTAAAAGAAAAACCTACTACCATCGAAGAAAAAGATAGTTGGCTGAAAAAACTTGCTACCATTAAGTTTGTTGATAAAGGATATTATGTTGACAAACTAGCAAGAAAGGTTAAAAATAAGGAGTTAAGCTCTAAATATGATTATTCCTTACTTGCTAATGGAATTGCTAATCAGATAATAGGCAATGGTCGTTTAGATGAAGATGGTAATAAAGTAGGGAAAGGATTATACGAAATATTTGAGCCCATTGAAAACAGTGGTTTACTAGATGATTTTAGTAAATATATTTATCATAAACACAATGTTGATAGGATGAATTTAGAAAGTAGATTTAATGAAGCAAATAAAGCAGTATTTGGGGATAGTATGACTTCTAAAATGTCAGAAAAGATAGTTAATGAATACGAAACTAAATATCCTGAGTTTGAAGCTTGGGCTGATGAAATTTATGACTATAATAATTCCAATTTAAAAATGCTTGTTAAATATGGAGTATTATCAAAAGATAGCATGGAATATTATAATAATAAATATCCACATTATGTACCTGTTATTAGAGAACAGGCGAAAACTAGAGCTCATATGGACTTTTTACTGGGAAAAAAGGCAAGAGTAAATACCCCTATTAAAAAGGCAAAAGGTGGTAATGAAAATATAATTCCATTAAAAGAGGCAATGGCACTTAGAACTATGCAAACTGTTAATTCTGCTCTAAGGAACAATTTTGGTCTTGAATTATTAAATAGTATTGAAACAGAACAAATAAGAAATAAAGAAAGTGTCGATAATATTGTGGAAGAGATAAATAGTGATGAGTTATTAACTAAAAGTAGTAAAAATAGTCCAGCAACTCTAACTGTTTTTGATAAGGGTGAGAAAATCACATTTGAAATATCTGATGAAATATATGAGGCATTAAAGCCAAGTAATATATATACAGTAAAATGGTTAAATAAGTTAAACAATATTAGAAGAGGATTGCTTACTGAATATAATCCACTATTTATGATAACTAACCCTTTAAAGGATATTCAAGATGGAACTATAAACAGTAAACATCCCGAATTGTTTGCTAAAAATTTATCAGAAGCAATTATGCAAATAAAAAATAATGGACTATATAAACAATTATATATTGCTAATGGTGGTTCTTATGAGACATATTTTAATTATAATACTGGAACTAATATAGCACCTAGCATTTTAGACAAAATACTTCCATTAAAAAAGATAAGTGAAATGAATGAGATTATAGAAATGGCTCCAAGACTTGCTGAATTTATGGCTTCCATCGAAGCAGGGGATAGTATAGAAACTGCTATGTATAATGCTTCAGAAATAACTACTAACTTTAAACGTGGTGGGGATATAACCAAAACGCTTGATAGAAATGGTGTTACCTTTTTGAATGCTGGAGTACAAGGTACTACAAAACAAGTTAGAAATGTCCAAGAGGCACGAGCTGAGGGCATAAAAGGAATTACTAAATTAGCGGTAAGATGGACGATAGCAGGACTTACACCAGCACTTCTTATGGGAATGCTTTGGGCTGATGATGATGACTATGAAGAGTTATCTGATTATGTTAAAAACAATTATTATATAATTGGTAAATATGGAGATGGAAAATTTATTAGAATACCTAAAGGTAGAGTAGTTAGTGTTCTTCAAAAATTCTTCCAAAATATCATAGATAAAAATAGTGGTAAAGAAATGGATATAGATGGTTTTATAGACCTTTTAAAAAACAATGTATTACCATCTGACCCTAGCGAAAGTAATTTATTATCTCCAATGATACAAGCAATTAATAATGAGACATGGTACGGTGGTGATTTAGTTCCTACAAGGCTTCAAAACTTGCCTAATGCAGAACAGTATGATGAAACAACAGATAGTATTAGTATATGGCTTGGCAAGAAACTTAATATAAGCCCATATAAAATAAATTATGTACTAGACCAATATGCTGGAGCAATAGGAGACTATACATTACCTTATCTAACTCAAGAGGCTGAGAGTGGTAGCGATAATTTCGCTGGAAAATTATTAGCCCCAGTTAAAGATAAATTTACCGTAGATAGCAATCTTAAAAATCAAAATATTTCTGATTTCTATAGTTTAAGCGAAGAACTTACTAAAAAATCTAACAGTTCTAATGCTACAGATGAAGATAAGTTAAAAAATAAATATGTTAATTCAGTTAAAAGTGAAATTAGTAAATTATATGCTAAAAAGAGAGAAATACAAAGCTCATCTTTAAAGGATAGTGACAAGTATAATCAAACTAAGGAAATTCAAAAACAAATCAACGAATTATCAAAAAGTGCCATAAATGATTATAAAGATGTAATTTCATATGAAAACTATGGTAAGGTTTCAGACCAGGAATATTATTTGAATAGTAAGTCGGAGTGGACTAAAGTAAAGGATGACGAAAAAGAAGAAATAAATAAATTGAATATGAGTGATACTGATAAAAATAAATATTTTAAAGCAAAAGTAAAAATTGGTGTTATTCGTGGAGATGAGGATAAGGAAAGCGATATTAAACATAAAGAGATTGCTGATTTAGTTATTGATTCTGGATTAAATGATAAGTATAAAGGATATTTGTACGGAAAATATTATTCAAGTGAAAAAATAATTGATACTGTACTAAATGCAAAAATAAATATTGATGAATTTATAAAGTTTAATTCTGAGAAGTTTGAAAGTGATTATTATACTAATGGAAAAACTGTTCCTAATTCTAGAAAAAATAAAGTAATTAAATATATTAATAATTTAAATTTAACAATTCCACAAAAGGCAATGCTTATTAAAATGGAATATAATAGTTTTAAACAGTATGATGACCAAATAGTTAAGTATGTTAATAGTATTAATACTTCTTCTTATGATAAAAAGGTTATGCTTAAAACAGTAGGGTTTACTGCTTACGATAAAGAATTAATTAATATTATCAATTCTAAAGATATTTCTGTCGAAGAAAAAACTAAAGAATTAAAAGAACTTGGTTTCAAAGTAAGAAATGGTAGGGTGTATGCTAAATGATAAATAAAAGAGATATAAATAAATTGCGAACACCAGAAGACTTAGAAAGGAAGTATAATCTTAATGATATTTTAACATTAAAAGAGAGTTATGAGTTACAAAAAACAGGACTTACTAAAGTAGAAAGTGAATTAAATGGCTTTGTTATTGCAACAGCAAAAAATTTAAAAGAACTTCAAGACCAGGTAGATGGAAACATCACTACCTGGTTTTATTCTGGAGTTCCTACCGAAAATAATGAACCTGCTAGTGAATGGACTACTGATTCAGAAAAAAATAATCACCTAGGAGACCTTTATTATGATAAGGAGACTGGCTATGCCTATAGATATTCATTTGATAATGATGTTTATAGTTGGATAAAAATTACTGATACAGATGTTACGAAGGCTCTAGCAATAGCAAATAGTGCTAAAGATACAGCAGACAGTAAAAGACGTGTTTTTGTTGTAGAACCTACACCACCATATGATTGTGGAGATTTATGGATTAAGGATGAAGAATTATATAGGTGTCAAACTACTAAAGCAGGGGATGAAACATTCGAAGAGAATGATTGGACAATTGCTACTAAGTATACTGATGATACAAAGGCGAATCAAGTTGGTGAAAATCTTACTATACTAAGTGGAACAGTTACTGAAATAAGAAAAGATGTTGATAAGTTAGATACTACAATGACAAATACAACCGAACTTGTTGACGAACAAGGAAGAAGTATTGGTACGTTACAAGAGCAACAATCAAAAGTCACTCAAACTGTAAATAACTTTGATATTACAATGAAAAATATTCAGAAGACATTGGATACACAGGATGGTACTATTCAAACACTTGAAGGCAAGATTACTGATATGAATTTTAGCTTTAGCACAAGAGGTTTATCAGTAGGAACATCAACAGATCCCAATAACTCATTGTTAGATAATACTGGAATTAAAGTATACAATTATGAAAAATTAAATGCAATCTTTAATAACAAGGGGTCAGGTATAGATAAGTTAATAGTCACTGGAACGGCACAAATAGGGTATTTAAAATTTATAAAATCCACTAAAAATGGTAAAAAAGGAACAAAAATATTCCACTTAAAAGAGCTTATAGAAGTATTGGAAGATTTGGAGGTGTAACATGGGTAGTTTTAATGGGAATATAGGCACTCCAAGTGGAGGGTTTAATTTACTTGTAGAATATTCTATTTCACAAAATATTGCAGAAAATTATAGTGATGTAACTGCAACTGGATATGTTAAGAGGAATAATTCGACTTATTATCCCTTTAATTCAGAATCACTGGCAAACTTAGTAATTAATGGAACCGGTAAAAGTTATACCGGTTCTTATAATTTAGGAAGTGATGGCTACAAGAATATAGTGTCAAACACTGTGAGAGTTTATCACAATAATGATGGTTCTAAGAATATAGAAATAGCATTTAGTTTCGACGGTAGATTAAGCAATTATTATCCAATTGGTAGTGTTAGTCAAACAATTACGTTACCAACAATTCCAAGAGCAAGTGAAATTGCTTGTAGTAGTCCATATATTGGAGATACTGCAATCATTAGTATAGATAAAAAATCATCATCATTTACTAGTACGCTAACTTATAATATTGGCACCTTAACTGGTACTATTGCTACAAAGACAAGTGAAACTACAGTACAATTTAAGACAAATGAAATAGAAGATTCTATATATGCTTTAATACCTAATACCAAAGAAATACAAGGAACTATTTATTGTACAACATATAGTGGTGATACACAGATAGGTGATACAAAGTCTACTACATTTAATTTATACACTAAAGAGAGTGCATGTAGACCTGATGTAAATGCAACTATAGTTGATACTAATACAAGTGTTACGGAGATTACGAGTAGTAATACTAAGTTTATAAAGTACATATCTAAACCTAAAGTAACTATAAGTGCGACTGCTAAAAATGGTTCTGCTATAAAAACTTATTCTATCAATTTAAATGATGGACAGGTTTCTAATTTACAAGAAGATACATTCGCAAGTATTGGGTCAAATAAGGTAACAGTATCCGCCTTTGACACTAGAGGATATTCTAGTTCGATAAATGTTGAATTGGATATGATTGATTATATTAAACTGCATATTAATACCATATCAATTACTAGACCAGAGGGAACTTCAAATGAGGCTATTCTAAATTGTGATGGTGCTTATTATAATGGATCATTTACTGATACTATAACTAATTCACTTACCGCTAGTTTCAAGTACAGGAAATCAGGAGAGATGAATTGGACTGATGGCGGGAACATAACTCCTACTATCACAGATAATACATTTAAGGTAACTGATTTATCATTAGGAGTTTTATATGATTATGAAGAAGAGTATCAATTCGAGATTTCTTTTGAAGACAAGTTTGTTATTGCTAAAGAAATTGTACATCTAGAAAAAGGACGAGAGACTATTTTTATAGGAGACAATGAAGTTTATGTGTATGGTAATGCATATTTGAATGAAAATCCTATAGCAAATTATCAAGTTGGTGATTTATTTTTAACTACAAGAGATGAAAATCCTAGTGTTAGATTTGGCGGTACTTGGGAATTGTACGGTAAGGGTAAAATGCTGGTCTGTGTGGATCCAGATGATACTGATTTTAATACTGTTAAAAAAACAGGTGGTACAAAAGATAGTCTTTTGCAATGTGTAACATCTGGTTATGGTATGCAAGTAGGTTCTTCGTCTTTTGCAGATAGGTTAGTTGTTGGTAAGGGTGGATATTCTCAAGAAGATTTCGATAAGGCAAATGTGCCACCATATATTACTTGTTTTATATGGATAAAAGTTGAGGTTAGTAGCGGTGGTGGTGGTATGGGTAATGAATCGACAGAGTAGAAAGGAAGGAATAAAATGGAAGTAATAAATAAAGAAATTCATATCAATAGAGGAGATAGATTACTAATAGAATTCTCTATTGATAATGGAGAGGAAAAATATACGTTTAAAAATGGAGACAAGGTTAAGTTTTCTGTTTACAGAAAAAAGGAATTGGACAAGTCTCCAATTTTGCAAAAAGAATTTACACCAACAGTAGGTTCTACTAGCGTGGATATAGACATATCAGGAGAAGATATGAAAATAGGTGAAATGGCAAACAAACCTATTGAATACTGGTATGAGATAGAATTAAATGGTGATTCAACAATCGTTGGTTATGATGAAGAAGGAGCAAAAAAATTAACTCTTTATCCTGAGGGTGCTGATTTATGATTAAAGAAAAGCAAAAACTTAGTGGTAATTTAAGTACCAAAGGATTATTGAGCGGTTCGCTTAGTAATTCAGTTATATATGTAGATCCAATTACTCAAGAGAAAGAAGTAGTACCTACTAGAGAAACACAAGAAATAATACCTGATACTGGTTATACTGGTTTATCTAAGGTAAAGGTGAATGGGTATATTCCTAATACGGCAAGTAAAATTATTTCTTCTAACGGAACTTATAAGGCTGAAAATGATAACTTAGATGGATATAATGAAGTTAATGTACAAGTCTCAATTATAAGTTTGGATGATTATTTTACTAGTACAATAGGAGTAGGAAATAAAACAGTATCTTATCCATATAATAGTTATTTAACTTCTGGATGGATTAAATGTATTAAAAAAATACGAAATGTACAATTGGAAGACCCAACAAATATGAATTATATGTTTTCTTACTATGGATTAAGCGAATTACCCAGTGTAGATACCTCGAATGTGACTAAAGCATATAGTGCATTTAGTTATATAGAAAAAGAAATCGAAATTCCACAATATAATTTTTCAAAATTGCAAGATGCAAGGGGTATGTTTAATTATTCATCAGGAATAGTGAGTATTTCACAATTAAACTTTGATTCTGCAACAGATCTTAGAAGTATATTTTCTCACACGAATAATTTAACAAACTTTGGCGGTCTAAAAAATTATGGTAAAGGCTTTAGTAAAGTTAGTTCTGCGTATAATAGTTATACTTTAAATTTAATGAGTTGTACAAAATTAACTCATGACAGTTTAATGAATGTTATAAATAGTCTATATGATATAGCAAGTGCGAGTGTATTTCCTCAAAATTTAGTATTAGGAACAACCAACATTGCAAAATTGACTGAGAATGAAATAGCAATTGCTACTAGCAAGGGCTGGACTGTTAGTTAGGAGGTGTACGAATGGAAATTAGAACGTATGGAAACAAAAAAATATTAATTGCTGACACAAACAAACAAATAAGGAGTGCTAACGACGTTTATAAAAAAGATGGAGAGATAGAACACATTCCTTATTATGCCTCAATTATATTTTTAGCGGACAATTTTGATGATAGTAAGTTAAATGAAACATATATAGAAGAAGAAATGGAAGAGGTTGAGTAATGGTGGAAAATATAACATTAGGAGAGATAGCAAAAGGACTAGCCTTTGTAGTGGCTTTAATAGGTTCTGTAGTCTATCTAAAGAAAGGTATTATAAAAGGACTATCTAAAGTAATAGATAATCAATTAGAGCCAATAAAAGTGGAGATAAAAGAACTAAAAGAAGAAACTTCAAAAAATAATCTGTCTAGTATAAAAACTGATCTAATAAATCTTATGGAATTAGCTGACAGAATGACAATATCTACAGAACAAAAAATTAGAAGTTATGAATTATATGACTATTACTGTAGGCAAGGAGGAAATAGTTATGTTCATGATAAATGGGAAAAATTAAAGAGAGAAGGTAAATTATAATGAAAGATGAAGTGTTAAAAAAAGTTGCAAAATTGATTGATTTAAAAAGTATAATGACAATTATAATGATTATAGCATTGGTAGTAGGTTGGTTTACTGATAAAGTGACATCAGAGCAGTTTGTACCAATGGTAATGATGATTATGACTTTTTACTTTGCTAAGAATGATAAGAAAGGTAGTGATATTAATGAAATGTAGAATATTAGAAAAGGGAAACTGCGAAATTACACAAGGATATCATAGTGGACATCATGCAAATGATATAGTTGGTGGAGGATATACACTTGATTATGTAGTAGCACATTCAGACGGCATGATAGTTATGTTACAAGATGGTTATGGCAATATGAAAGGCAGTAGTGGAAATGCGAGTTATGGTAATTTTGTAAAAATAGACCATGGCAATGGTTATGCAACCTTATATGCTCACATGCAAAAAGGTTTGCTCGTAAAAAATGGTGACTATGTTAAAAAAGGACAAAGAATTGGCTACATGTCTGATAGTGGTAATGCTTATGGTGGACATTTACATTTTGAAGTATGGAAAGATGGTGTTAGAATTGACCCTACGTCATATTTAGATAAGGATTTATTTACTAAAAATATTGAAAAAAGTACTGACGAATTGGCACAAGAAGTTATCCAAGGTTTATGGGGTAATGGACAAGAAAGAA
Source organism: uncultured Bacilli bacterium (assembly GCA_934096315.1). GTDB lineage: Bacteria > Bacillota_I > Bacilli_A > RF39 > UBA660 > UMGS2068. The sequence continues at coordinate 29,262 of CAKOLT010000004.1, read as the reverse complement.
AAGATAGACTAGGAAATAGATATGCAGAAGTACAAGCAAGAGTAAATGAGATTTTATCACCAAAATCAGAACCAAGTATTGACATATTAGATTTAGTTAGAAAGACTATTAGAGGAGACTTCGGTAATGGCGACAACAGAAAGAATGCATTAGGTTCTAATTACAATGAGGTACAAAGACAAGTAAATTTAAACTTTCAAAATGGAACTATAAACTGGGATAACATTAAATTATATTAAAATAAAAGAGGAATTGGACTAGTTGTCTTTTTCCTCTTTTTTACTTTTTTTAGGAGATATTTTCTCCTGAAATTGCATATTTTTTCTCATTTGATTACTTAATTGTCCACTTGTAGTTGGATTTTTTTTGTTAGAAGTGGACTTTTTATATTTTTAAATTAGTCCCTATTACAATATGGTGGAACTAAAAAGATGTATAATGAATTAAAGAACAAGTAACCAAATACTTGCTCTGTTCTTTTTATTTTTTTGAAAATCTGTACCTAAAATGTACCTAAACGTATTTTTTATTTTAAAAACCCCCGTAAAATGGGGGTTTAATTTCAATTGGAGCGGATGAGGAGAATCGAACTCCCGTGGTCAGCTTGGAAGGCTGAAGTTCTACCATTAAACTACATCCGCATCAAGTAGGCAATTTAAATTTTATCTTAAAATGCTTACTTTGTCAATAGTTTTTTTGATTTTTTTCAATTAATTTTAACTTTTAATCAAGTTTGGTTCAATTAAAGACAAACTTACCTTTCTTTTATCCTCATTAATTTCAAGTACATAGCAATCTATGATATCTCCGACATTTAGTATTTCACTTGGGTGTTTAATATATTTATTAGATAATTTTGTTATATGTATTAATCCGTTTTCATGTAATCCTATATCTACGAAGACTCCAAAATCTATTACATTTCTTACAGTACCTTGTAATTTCATACCTACGGTAAGATCTTTAATATCTAGAATATTACTTTTTAATATTGGTTTTGGCATATCATCTCTTGGATCTCTGTTTGGTTTTTGTAATGCTTCTACTATGTCTTTTAAAGTATAAATATCTGTATTTAATATGTCTTTATATTTTTCTAAGTCAATATGATTTAACGCATTAATTAGTTTTTCGTTTCCTATATCTTTTATTGTTAAGTTTAAACTGTCTAATAATTCTAGTGCAATGTTGTAACTTTCGGGATGTACTGCTGTTTCATCTAATACATTTATTCCGTCATTTATTCTTAGGAATCCTATTGCTTGTTTATATGTTTTATCTGTTAGTATTTTTTGTTCTTCTAATTCTTTTCTTGAATTAATTTTTCCTACTTTATTTCTGTATTCAATTAATTTATCAATGTTTCTTTTTGTGATACCTGAGATGTATTTTAACAGTGATGGAGATGCTGTATTAATATTTACTCCGACGTTATTTACAGTTTTTGATACAATAAAGTCAAGTGATTCACTTAATTTTTTTTGTGATACATCGTGTTGATATTGTCCTACACCGATACTTTCGGGAGTTATTTTTACCAGTTCTGCTAATGGATCTTGTAATCTTCTACCAATTGATATAGCACTTCTTTTTTCTACAGTTAAATCAGGAAATTCTTCTATAGCTAATTTACTTGCAGAATATACACTGGCTCCAGCTTCTGATACAATTATATATTCTACTTTTAATTTTTCTTCGTTAATTACTTTTGATACAAATTTTTCGGATTCGCGAGATGCGGTGCCATTTCCAATTGCTATTATATCTATATTATATTTGTTAATTAAATTTAATAGAGTTTTTTTAGATTCTTCATATTTGTTGTGTGGTTCATGTGGATATATTACATCTACTTCAAGTTTTTTTCCTGTTTTATCTAGAACTGCAAGTTTACATCCTGTTCTGAATGCTGGATCAAAGCCTAGTACCGTTTTATCTTTTATCGGAGGAGTTAATAAAAGTTTTTCTAAGTTCTTAGAAAAGTTAGTGATGGCACTATCTTCTCCAACTTTTGTTAGTTCTGTTCTTATTTCTCTTTCTATACTGGGTAGTATTAGTCTTTTTAGACTATCTTCGATTGCTTCTTTTACATAACTACTTGATTCTGAAAGAGAGTTTTTAATAATTTTACTTTCTAAAAAGTTTTTAATTGGTTCTTTATCTATTTCGATATTAACTGATAGTATGTTTTCTTTTTCTCCACGATTTATAGCTAATATTCTATGAGGTTTTATATATTTGACTTGTTCTTTAAAATCATAGTACATTTCATAGATTTTCTTTTCGTCGTTTGAATTTTTTTTGATTTTAGTTTCTATGTATCCTTTATTTTGTATGTAATTTCTTATCCATTTTCGATAATATGCATTGTCACTTATCCATTCAGAAATTATGTATTTTGCTCCGGTAATGGCGTCATCAGGCGTTTTTACTTCATCATTTAAATATTTTTCTGCAATTTTTTGTATTTGTATGTTAGGGTTAAAACTCATTATTATTTTAGCTAATGGTTCTAACCCGTATTTGATTGCTATACTACCTTTTGTTTTCTTTTTTTCTTTATATGGTCTATATAAATCTTCTACTTCTACTAATTTTTTACATGATAAAATGCTATTTTTTAATTCTTCAGTTAACATTTCTTTTTCTTCAATTAATCTTATTACATCTTCTTTTCTTTTTTGAAGTGATAATTCATATTCGTATTTTTCACTTATTAATCTTATTTGTTCCTCATTTAAATTTCCAGTTTTTTCTTTTCTATAACGGGCAATAAACGGTATTGTGTTGTCTTCTTCTAATAGTTTTAATGTGTTTTTAATGCTTGATATTTTAATGCCTGTTGTTTCTGCTAATTCATTTATTATTTTCTCATTCATTTTTTTGCCTTCTTTCTTACTTATTATATCATAATATTTTTTATTTTTTTGCATAAGTTATTGTGTTTTTTCCATATTTCTTGTTAATTTTGTCTATTGTTTCTTGGATGTTTTTTTCTTTTTTTTCGTTTTGTTTAAATATAGTTAGTTGTATTTTTTTATTGTTAACTAGGTTACCTACAGATACACAAATTGCTCTTATGTTTTCATTATTCCATGACTTTAGAAATAATTCTTTAGCATGTTCGTATATGTCTTTATCTGTGTTAATAGGAGTATTTAGTTTTACTTGTTTACTAACTTTGTTAAAGTTTGGGTATTTAATCCAAATGGAGACGACAGTAGCGTATTTGTTTTTGTCTCGTAGTTTTATTCCGACTTCTGTAGTTAATTGATAAAGTACTTGATTTATTTCTTTTATGTTGCCATAGTTATATGGTAAAACTGTTGAAGAAGATATACTTTTTGCTTCTTTATGTATACTTTCTACTGGGGATGTATCTATACCATTTGCATAGTTCCACATAAGGAGGGCGGTTTTTTTAAATTCTTTTACTAAAAATTCTTTGTTTATGTGGGCTAATTCATATATTGTTTTTATGTTTTTTTCTTCAAGTTTTTTTGCAGTTTGTTTTCCTATCATAAAAAGGTCTGATACTGGAAGAGGCCACATTTTTGTTTCGATTTCGTTTTCAAATAATGTATGTACTTTATCTGGTTTTTCAAAGTCTGATGCCATTTTTGCAGTTAATTTATTTGTTCCAATACCAACATTTACAGTGAATCCAAATTTATTTTTAATTTCTTCTTTAATTTTATATGCTGTCGTAACGGGATTACCAAATAGAAGAATACTTTCTGTATAATCAATAAAGCATTCATCTATGGAATATCTTTCTACTTTGTCTGAGTAGGTAAGTAAATATTCGTACATTTTATTTGAGTATTTTTTGTATACTGAATAATTTGGACTGTAAATTTCTAAATATGGACATTTTTTTCTTGCAGATTTTATTGGTTCGCCAGTTATTACATTATATTTCTTGCAGGGTGTACTTTTAGCTAAGACGATTCCTCTTCTTTGATTTTCGTCTCCTGCAATTATTGCACATCTTTTTCTTATATCTTTTTTATATCCGTTTTTTAATAATTCTATTCCAGTCCATGATAAAAATGCGTTGTTTACATCGACGTGTAAAATTATTCTTTTTTTCATATTTTAGCCTCTTTTTATTTATTATAGCATATATTTTTTGAAAAAGTTAAAAAGTATGATATAATATTACTAATTAATGAGAGGGATGATTTGATGATAGACAGATTAAATACAATTGTTAAGAGATATGATGAAATTACTTTAGAACTTTCGGATCCTTCAACACTTTCTAATATTAAGAAAATGACGGAATTGTCTAAGGAACAGTCTAGACTTGAAAAAATAGTTTTAGTATATAATAAGTATAAAAGTGTAAAGGAAGATATTGATAGTTGTAAGGAAATGCTTCATGATGAAGAGATGGCTAGTTTTGCTAAAGAAGAGTTGGGTAAATTACAAGGGGAATTAAGTGATATTAGTAGTAATCTTGAAATTATGCTTCTTCCACATGATCCTAATGATGAAAAAAATGTTATTGTAGAAATTCGTGGGGCTGCTGGAGGAGATGAAGCTAATATTTTTGCAGGTAATTTATTTGATATGTATAGTAAATATGCAAATAATGAGGGCTGGAGCATTGATGTTTTAAATAGTACAGATGGTACGGCAGGTGGTTTTTCTAATTTGGAGTTTATGATTAAGGGAGATAGTGTTTATTCTAAGCTTAAGTACGAAAGTGGTTCTCATAGAGTACAAAGGGTGCCTGCTACTGAAAGTCAGGGAAGAGTCCATACTTCAACAGCTACTGTTCTCGTTATGCCTGAAGCGGAAGAGTTTGATTATGAACTTGATGAGAATGATGTTAGAATTGATATTACTCGTAGTAGTGGTTGTGGTGGTCAAGGAGTAAATACTACTGATAGTGCAGTTAGGCTTACTCATATACCAACAGGTATAATTGTTTATTCACAAACAGAGAGAAGTCAAATAAAGAATAAGGAGAAGGCTTTTAAAATTCTTAAAACGAGATTATATGATTTGAAACTTAGAGAAAAGGAAGCGGAAGAAGGGGCAGAAAGGCGTAATAAAATTGGAACTGGAGATAGAAGTGAGAAGATAAGAACATATAATTATCCACAAAATAGGGTTACGGATCATAGAATTGGGTTTACTTCAATGAATTTAGATAGAATTATGGATGGGGAACTTGGTATTATTATTGATGAGCTTATTAATGAAAATCAGAAAAGATTATTAGAGAGTAAGAGTGAGTAGGTTGGATAATGAATATGTTAAATATTTAGAAAAATATTTAAATGGTGATGATTTAAAACAAGGTCTTGAAAGGCTTAAAAAGGGAGAGCCTCCTCAATATATTGTAGGCAATACAGATTTTTATGGTTATATATTTAATGTTAATAATAATGTACTTATTCCTAGATTTGAAACGGAATTATTAGTTTGGTATACTATTAAGTTTATAAAAGATAAATTTGGAGATAAACAGGTTAGTATTGTGGATTTGGGTACTGGTAGTGGCAATATTGCAGTAGTACTTAAAAAAGAGGTTAATTCTTTGGTAGTGGGTATTGATATTTCTTTGGATGCAATTAATGTTGCTAAAAAGAATGCCTCTTTGAATAATGCCGAGATTAATTTTATATGTAATGATATGCTTGATAATATTGATTTGAAATTTGATGTTATTATAAGTAACCCTCCATATATTAGAAATAATGAGCCTATTATGGATATAGTTAAGAATAATGAGCCTGCTTTAGCACTTTATGGAGGGGAAGATGGTCTTGTGTTTTATGATAAAATATTATCTTCTTGTGCGAAAAATTTAAATGATAATTATTTAATTGCTTTTGAGATTGGATATGAGCAAGGTGAGAGTGTAGTTTTACTTGCTAAAAAATATTTAAATTGTGATGTTTCTTTACTAAAAGATTATAGTGGTAAAGATAGATTTGTTTTTATTTATAATAAATCTGTATAAAAATATGATTAATCACCCATTATGTAATGTATGGAAAGGGTGATTTTTTTGAGAAGATTAATTTTTATTTTGGTTATGATAGTTACTGTTTTTCTTGTTTATGAAAATGTTAACGCTAGTTCAGTGATTATTCCTGATAGTGCAATTAGACTTAGGGTTATTCCTAATAGTAATGTTTATGAAGATATTCTGATGAAACAGAAAGTTAAAAATTATCTTGAAAATAATCTTTTTAGTCTTTTTGAGGAAGTAAATGATGTTGATACTGCTAGAAGTATTATTTCTTCTAATTTAGATAATATTAATGAAAATATTAATAATATTTTTATAGAGAATAATTATAATATGAATTATGATGTCAAGTTTGGTTATAATTATTTTCCTGAAAAAGAATTTGATGGTGTTAAGTATAAGGCTGGGGAGTATGAGTCTTTGGTTGTTTCTATTGGAGAAGCTAAAGGTGATAATTTTTGGTGTGTGTTATTTCCAAGCTTTTGTATGCTTGAAGTAAATGATAATAAAAAGAATGATTATAAGTTTTTTTTGAAAGATGTTATTGATAAGTATTTTTAAACATATCATGTAGTAGGTGAGTTTATGAATACTTTTTTTTTAATAGTTTTAATAGGTATTAGCCTAAGTATGGATGCATTTTCTTTATCATTAATGTATGGTACTATTGGTATTTGTAATAAAGATAAATTATTACTTGCGGTGGTTGTTGGTCTTTTTCATTTTTTTATGCCTTTGTTAGGTTTTTTTATTGGAGGAATTGTTAGTGATTCTATTTCTCAGTCTATGGAACTTATTACTTTAGTTATATTTTGTATAATAGGATTCTCTATGATTTTTTCTGATAATAGGGATGTTAAAGATAAGTTTGTTATTTCTTTTGTTTCTTTCTTTCTTTTTGGATTATCTGTTAGTATTGATAGTTTAACAGTTGGATTTGGTATTAGTGGTTTTGGGTTAGGATTATTTGTTTCTCCGATTGTTTTTTCAATATCTAGTTTTCTTTTTACTTTATTAGGACTCTATATTGGTGATTATTTGAATTATAAATTTGGAAGGTATTCTACTATTTTTGGGGGTAGTTTGCTTATATTACTTGGGATTGTTAACTATTTTTAGTTTGTATAAGAATTAGTAAGTATGAAGAAATGGATTTTTAGATTCATTTTTTTTATTTACAAGTTTTTAGTTATTGTGTAAAGTGATATAAAAAAATTGATTTTGTTGTAAAAAATAATGCAATATGATAAAATTAGTTTAAGATATAATACAGTATTTTATTTACTGAAGTGTATGTTACTTATAATGGAAGCAGAAGGTTACATTAAATGTTAAGTATTGTTTACAAAATTCCAACATAAGTTGTTTGACTTTTATGTGGTAAAATGGTAAATTATAATCAAAATTTAAAAAGGAGAAGGAGTTTATATGAAGTTTGATGAAAAACTAATAATACTTAGAAAAAAAGCGATGTTATCGCAAGAACAATTAGCGGAAAAACTTGATGTTACAAGGCAAACTGTTTCAAAGTGGGAACTTGGACAAACGAAACCTGATATTGATAAATTAAGAGCATTAAGTGAGTTATTTGAGATTGATATTAATGAACTTACTAATGATGAAATATCTTTACAGGGAAATGAAAATGAAAAAAAGGAAAAAAATGATAATAAGAAAAGTGATGCAAATAAGGATGGCGGAGATAGAAAAATTATTCTTTATTTATTAATAATTATTTTTGCATCGTCTTTATCTACTTTGGTATATAGAGTAGGATGTGATTTAAAAGAGAAGAAAGATGCAATAATGGAAGAAATAAATAAAACAAATGATGAAGCGAAAAGAAAACAAGAAGAAATTTTAAAGAAACAAGAAGAGATGAGACAGGAAATGGAGATGATAGAACAAGAAAGTAAAAAAAGTAGTTTTAATTTTTCTTTTGAAACATATCAAGGAACACAAAGTGGGACTGCTACTGGATGGGAAGTTGATAAAATTATAAAAAATAATAAACAAAATAATGGACATTTAATTGAAGTAATTTTTGATGGAGTATCATATGGTACTGATTCAGACAAAATAAAAGAAATTAAAAATAGTTTAAATGACAATTATACTGGTTCTGGATTTCAAAAATATGAAATATCAATTGATTATGATAGTGATGGTTATGTAAATAAAATAACTATTGAGACAAGGTAGGTGAAGGAAATGTTAATAAATATATTATTATTAATTGTAGTCGTTATATCAGGAATGATATTGGCGTGCTATAACAATTTTGTAAGGAAGAACAATAAAGTTAAGGAAAGGGCATCGCATATTGATGTTTTACTTAACCAAAGGTTTGATCTAATTCCTAATATAGTTGAATGCGTTAAAGGTTATGCTAAACATGAATCTAGTACATTAGAAGAACTTACATGTTTAAGATCTGATTATAGAAATCATGAATTTAGTGTTGAAGAAACAGAAAAAATTGATAAAAAGTTTAATAATATAATGATGCTTGCAGAAGCTTATCCTGATTTAAAGGCTAATGGTCAGTTTTTAAGTTTACAGAATAATTTAAATGAGATAGAAAATAAATTAAGTTCTGCTAGGACAAGTTATAATGATGCTGTAACTTTATACAATAATTCAGTTGAGTCTGTGCCTTCAAATATAGTTGCTAAAATATTTGCCTTTGAAAGAAAAAATCTATTTAAATTAGAAGATGAAAAAAAAGGTAATGTGAAAGTTGATCTTTAAATGTTTGTTAAGACTAAAATAATTATTTTTCTAAAGAAACTAGGTAAGAGCCTAGTTTTTGTTAATTCTACCGCATAGATAATCTATAGAAATATTATATCTTTTACAAATTTCGTATGCAAATGCTGTAAGAATGGTAGTTTTACCATTTTCATATGCACTAATTGTAGAATGTGTAGTATTAAGAATATTAGCAAGTTCTTCTTGCGTAATATTCTTTTCTTTTCTAAATTCTTTTAATCTTTTACCTATTAATTCTTTATCTATAAACTTATTAACAGTATTATATTTTTTAATGTTAGAGAGTCCAAGGACATAGTCCATACTAAAATCATAGTAGTTACATAAAGTATTTAAATGTTTGAGTGGAATAATTTTAACTCCATTTTCCCATAAGGAATAAAGTTGTTGTGTAGTATTTAAAATATTTGCTATATCTTTTTGTTTAAGATTTAAATCTTCTCTTATTTCAACTAATTTTTGAAAATTCATATTTAACACCTAATATAATTTTCCCATTAAAAGTAAAAACATTAAAAAAATACAAACAAATACGACAAAAATATGATATAATTAAATAAAGTAAGAGGAGCATGTAATGAAATGTATAAAGTGTAATGAAGAAATAGAAGTAGATGATAACTTTTGTCCTGTTTGTGGAGAGCTAACTCCACATGGCTATTTATCATTTAAAAATAATAAATTAAAATATAAAGGTAATAATATTGGATCATTATTTACACTAACTTCTACTGTTATAATAAGTTTCGTTTTAATGACATTAGTAAGTGGAAAGGATATGTTTAGACCATATGCTTACTTAAAAAAGGAAATATATAGCCTAAAATATGGTTATAAAATATCTGTTATGAATACTAATAATAAATATTCGAATATAAAAGTAAATACTAAAGAAGAAGCAATAGGTTTAATAAAGACAGATATGATAAAGCAATCTTGGCAGTGTAGAAAAAACTATAGTGTATCAATTATTGAAAAAGAAATAAGTAAAAACTATAACATACCAAGTGTTAGTTTATGTGATGTTGATGAGGAGACAGCTGGTAAGATAAAGGAAGTAATAGATATAACATATCAATTGTTTCCTAGTATTTATGGTTATTTAACTAATATATCAATAACAAATGCTGGTAGTAATGAAAATTATATAGCATATTTTAATCCTACAAATACGTTTGTTAATGGTAACTTGGATATAAATTATTATAACAAAGTTAATAAGACAGAGGTACTTTTAAATAGTTATTATTTTTTAAATAAAGACATTTTAAATAAGGGTTTAAAAGAAAACTGGTATCCAAATGATGCTAATTATGAATCATTAATAGCCCATGAATTAGGTCACTATATAACATTTGTAAGTTTGTTAAGGCAAAATAATATAGAGGATGTAACTTTAATAACAAAGGATAATATTAGTAGTTATCAAAATATATTAAGTATATTAAAAGAGGGTACATATTCTAAGTCTTTGGTAGAGGATTCTCTATATAATTATAATAAAAAGTATAATACGAGTATTTTACCTTTGGATTTTGCTAAAAACATCTCTGGTTATGCTAGTCATTTGATAGAGGATGGTTTAAATTATGATGAGATTATTGCAGAAGCTATTCATGATTATTATTTACATGGAGAAAGTTCTAGTTTAAGTTCATTAGAAATAATATATGTATTAAAAGAGAGGTTACTGTAATGAGAGAGTGTAATAATTGTAAAAAAATAGTTAGGGATAGTGATAGATATTGTCGTAATTGTGGGACAAGAATACTAAAGTCATATCAACAGATTTTAATAAATATTGCTAAAGTATTGTTAATTATGATACTTGTAATTATGGTAGTAATGTTTATAATTTCATATTTAATATAAAGGAGAAGAGGATGAAAGAGAATTATTATAATAAAACAGTTAAACAGTTATATAAAGAATTAAATTCTAATATTAATGGTTTAAGTGAGGCTGAAGCTAGTAAGAGGTTAGGAGAATATGGGGAAAATAAATTAGCAGAGCGAAAGAAAAAACCAAATGTTCTAATATTTTTAAGTCAGTTTAATGATTTAATGATATTACTTTTAATTTTTGCTTCTCTTTTTTCTGCAGTAATATCTTATATTCAAAAAGAATCGTATGCTGACTCAGTTATAATTTTAATAATTGTAGTTATAAATGCTACATTGAGTTTTATTGAAGAAAAGAAGGCTGATAAAGCAATTGAAGAATTAAATAAAATGTTTATAACTAATAATAATGTTATAAGAGACGGTAAGAAGGAAACAATAGATGTAAAAAAAATAGTTCCAGGAGACATTATTGAGTTAGAGGCTGGTGATTATGTATCTGCGGATGCTAGAATAATATCATCAGATGCTTTTGAGGTAAATGAATCTACTTTAACTGGAGAATCAAAAAGTATTAAGAAAGATAACAGTGATATAACTGATGAAAGGGAATTATACGAAAGAGGGAATATGGTTTATGCTGGCTGTAATGTAACAAATGGACATGCTTTTGTAATAGTATGTTCAACTGCAATGAATACTGAATTAGGTAAGATAGGGGCTAGTCTTATGAATAATAAAAATGATTTAACCCCTCTTCAAAAGAAAATTAACCAGATAAGTAAAGTATTAACCTATATTGTAATAGCAATTATAATTGTGATGATGATAGTAGGTCTTCTTAAAAAGAATGATTTCTTTGATATTTTAATGTTATCTATTTCTTTAGCAGTCGCTGCTATTCCGGAGGGAATGTCTTCGGTAATAACTATAATCTTGTCTCTTGGTATGTCAGAGATGGCTAAAAGAAATGTTATTATAAGAAAAATGTCTTCTGTGGAAACACTGGGCTCTACTGATATAATCTGCTCGGATAAAACGGGAACTATAACTGAAAATAAAATGCAAGTAAAAAGTATTTATGTGAATAATAAATTATATACTGAAAAGGATCATGTAGAAAATATAAATTTATATAATTATTGTTTATCTTGTTGTCAAAATGTTACTAAAAATAATGATAAATATCTTGGAGATGAAACTGAGGTAGCAATATATAAGTATCTTGAGGAGAAAGGTTTATTAATAAATATTCCAAGAGTAAAGGAATATCCTTTTGATTCAGATAGAAAAATGATGAGTACTGTAAACATGATAAATGATAAAGAGTATTCATTTACTAAAGGAAGTTTAGATTCTGTTTTATCAAGCTGTACTTATTATTTAGAAGATAATAAGTTATATGATATGACTTCTCATTATAAAGAGAAAATATTTAAGATTGAAGAGGAGGAATCAGAAAAATCACTTCGAATTTTAGCTTTAGCTTATAAAAATGGTAATGTAAATAATCCTGAAAAAAATATGATATTTTTAGGGTTAATAGGTATGATGGATCCTCCAAGAACATCTGTACCAAATGCTATTAATACATGTAAAAATTCTGGAATAAAGATTGTTATGATAACGGGAGATAGTATAAATACGGCGAGAGCTATAGCTAAAAGTGTTGGTATTATTGATAATGATGAGGGTGCTACAACTGGTAAGGTAGTAGATAAGATGACTGATGATGAATTAAGAGAGGCTGTTAAAAAGTATAATGTTTATGCTAGAATATCTCCGAGTACTAAACTTAGGATAGTGGATGCTCTTCAAAGTAATGGTTACGTGGTTGCTATGACTGGTGATGGAGTAAATGATGCACCTGCTATTCAAAAAGCTGATATTGGAATAGGTATGGGAGTGACGGGGACTGAAGTTGTAAAAAAAGTTGCTGACTGTATATTAGTAGATGATAGTTTTTCTACAATAGTTGATGGTGTTGAAGAAGGTAGGAGAATAACTGCTAATATTAAGAAGATAATTCTTTATTTACTGGCGGGTAATATTGTAGAAGTGTTTCTTGTATTTATATCAATGGTATTAAATATGGAAATGTTTACAACTCTTCAATTATTATGGATAAACTTAGTAACTGATAGTATACCTGCTATTATGTTAGCATTTGAAAAGAAAACTGATGATCAAATGGAGAATACTCTTGCTAATAAATATAATGAAAGCTTTTTTACTCCTTTATTAGTATCTAGAATTGTAATTGGAGCCATTTTAAAATCAGTAGTAATGCTTACAATATTTATTTATTTTGTACGTACAGTGGATGTTAGTACGGCAGGATCATTATTATTTATCTATTTAGTAACTCATGAATTATTATTTGCATTCTCTTGCAAGAATATAAAGAAATCGGTATTAAATAGGGATATCTTTTCAAATAAAAAACTTACATTGGGAGTATTTTCAATATTAATAATTCAAGTCTTAGTATTAGTTACGCCATTAAGTAAATATTTTATTGTACCTAATATAAAAATTAGTTATATTTTAGTAACTATAGGAATATGTCTTATAATGTTTGTCTTAGGGGAGTTAATAAAACCAGTATATACGAAATTGTTTAAGGATTACAGGGAGGTTAAAAATGAAAAATAATAGTAGTACATTTATTGTCCTAGGGGGTGTCTTTATTTTGATAGTATTTAGTTTTATTGCTGCTAAAAATATTATACCTGATGATAATAATAATCAGTATTATGCTAAGCCTAATGAAGATATGACTGCTAAAGTAGATAGTGTGATTAAAGAAAATGGTAAACTTGTAATAACAACTTTTGGAAATTCGACAGAATACTGTTTAAAAACTACTAAAAGTGTTCCGAGTGTAGATTCTTTATGTTGGAGTAAAATTGATAATAATAAGGTGGTGACTTCTTACTTTGAATATAAAAAATATTATCTTTGGATTAAGGATAGTGATAATAGGATAAGTGGAAGAACTGATATAGATAAGGGATAAATTATATAATTATTGTAGCCCGAGATATAGTTATTCAAAGAAAAAGTAGAAAATATAATTTATTAGTTCGTAAGAGTTTTATGTTAAATATTTTAAATTTAGGTATATATATATTTCTATTTTTTTCTTTTTGTATATTGTGAGTTTCTAATTGAAAATATCTGTGTGTTTATTTTGAAAATACTGCTATTTTAGATATTACTCTTATATTTATAATTCAAGTGCAATACTTCATATTTGAAAAAAAATTTACCAAACAGATATTACTTGCAATTGTCTTTTTTTTGTGATAGAATAATGGCGTAAGGGTTTATGGGCATGGTTAGTTTAGATGCCTTTTTAAATTGTTAACAAAAAAAATTAATGTTCATAAAATATTGTAGGAGGTAGGGATATGTCTAAATTTAAGATTATAGGAGGACAAAAATTATCAGGAGAGATTGTGGTTAGTGGTGCTAAAAATAGTGCTGTAGCACTAATTCCAGCTTCGATACTTTGTGATGAGGTTGTTAGTATTAATAATGTTCCTAATATTTCAGATATTGATGATTTGGAGAATATTCTTACTTATTTAAAGGCTGATGTTACTAGAAATGGTTGTACAGTAACTGTTAATTCAGAAAATATTGTTAATGATGTTATTCCTTCGGAACTTTCTAAAAAACTTAGAGCTTCTTATTATTTTATGGGAGCTTTACTTGGTAAGTTTAAAAAAGCTTGTATATATTTTCCAGGGGGATGTTCTATTGGAGAAAGACCTATTGATTTACATTTAAAGGGATTTAAACAACTTGGTGCTAAGATTACTCCTGAAGGTGATTTCTTTCACATTGAAGCTAAAGAGTTAAAGGGAGCAAAAATTTATTTAGATGTTCCTAGTGTTGGGGCTACAATTAATATTATGCTAGCAGCGGTTAAAGCAAAAGGAACTACCACAATTGAAAATGCTGCGATGGAACCTGAGATTGTAAATGTTGCTACATTTCTTAATAATATGGGGGCTAAAATAAGGGGTGCGGGTACTGGTGTAATTAAAATTAGGGGAGTTAATTATTTACATGGTGGATTTCATGAGGTTATTCCTGATAGAATAGAGGCTGGTACTTATATAGTTATTGGGGCTCTTCTTGGAGAAAATTTAAGAATATCTAAGATTATTCCTAGTCATGTTGAGTCACTTACTTCTAAATTAAAAGAGTCTGGAGTTAATATGGAAATTGGAGTTGATTATGTTTTAATAAAGAAAACTTCTAATTATAAACATATTAATATTAAGACGCTTGTTTATCCTGGATTTCCTACTGATCTTCAGCAGATAATGATTCCTTTTTTAACACAATGTGAAGGATTTAGTATGGTTTATGAGACTATATATGAAAATAGATTTCAAAATATTGCGGATACTGTTAGAATGGGAGCTAATATAGAGGTTATTAATAATGAATTTGCTATTGTTAAAGGACCTACTCCTTTGTATGGTAGAGATGTAACTGCTACTGATTTAAGGGGGGGAGCTTCACTTCTTATTTGTGGTCTTATTGCAGAGGGTGTTACTACCCTTGATAATATACATTTTATTTTAAGAGGGTATGAGGATATTGTATCTAAACTTAGTAATGTGGGTGCTAAAATAGAAATAATATAAATATAATTTAGTATGAAGAAGATTTTATTTGTATTAGTTCTTTTTTTGTCTTGTTATATTGTCTACTTTGTTACAGAAAAAGAAGAATATTACTATTTATCTCTTGGAGACGGTCTTGGGAAAAGTTTTTGTGATAATAGTTTTCATACGGGTTATGATAATATGATTAGTGATTATTTAAAGAATGAGAAAAAGTTAGAAAAATTTAATAATTTGTTTGTGGATTATTCTTATAGGATTACTGATCTTATTAGGATGATTAAGTATAATGATTATGTTTATGATGTTAAGGGTGAGGTTTATATAAATCAAGCTTTAAAGAGATCTGATATTATTACTTTATCTATAGGTAATAATGAACTTTATTCTCGTCTTCTTATGGATAAGGGGGATATTTTTGGATATATTCATGAAATGCTTGATGATATGGAAACTTTACTTGGACTAATTAATAGATATAATCATAAACTTGTTTTTGTAACGGGATTTTATAATAATATTAAGGGTAAGGAAGATATTGTTAATTATGTTAATTTAGAACTTGCTGATATGGTTAAAAGTAATGGTTTTATTTATGTGGATGTTAGTTTTATTAAGGATAATTATAAAAATATTAATGATAAGTGCATAAAAATAGAGGATTATAATAAAATTTTTCAAATAATAGTTGAAAAAATTAAAAATTCTTGATATAATATTTGAAGTATTTATTACTATGACTTGTGTCATGGCGGAAGGAGAGAAAGAAATGAAGGCTAATATTCATCCAAAATATGTAGAGTCTACAGTTACATGTGCGTGTGGAAATACTTTTAAGACTAATTCTACTAAAGATAAAATACACGTTGAAGTTTGTAGCAATTGTCATCCTTTTTATACAGGTAAACAAACTACTGGTGGAAGAAAAGGACAAGTGGATAAATTTAATAAGAAATATGGTTTTGATAAAAAAGAAGCATAATTTTGTTATATGTAAGTAAACGCTTTGTTTGCTTTTTTGTTTACTTAATTTTGCTATTATGCTATAATTTTATTAGAAAGAGAGTTGATATAATGAAAATAGGTATAACTAATGATCACAGGGGACTTAAGAGTAAAATAGTACTTGAAAAGTTTTTAACTAATATTGGTCATGAAGTTGTTGATTATGGAACAAAGACTGATGATCCGGTTGATTTTCCTGATTATGCTTTAAAACTAGGAAAAGGTATTGTTAATGGGGATGTACAGATGGGTATTGCTATTTGTGGTACTGGTATTGGTATGAGTATAGCTCTTAATAAGGTTAAAGGTGTTTATTGTGCTAAAGTTTGTAATGTTAGTGAAGCTTTGTTATGTAGGAGTCATAATGATGCAAATGTTATAGCATTATCTGAAGATATTGAGGATAATTTACTTAAAGAGATTGTTGTTAGTTTCATTAATACACCATTTTCTAATGTTAATAAATATATTAATAGGAATAATAAAATTAGGGATATAGAAAATGGTTAAGTTTGTTCTTTATTTACTGGTTATTCCTCTTGTTGTGTGGCTTTATGATGGGGTTAATTTAAATGTTATATTTAAGAAAAATAGATATATGCAAAGTAGGATATTTTATATGATACTTGTATTTTGTACTTCTTATTTATTTACTAATTTTCTTTATGATTTTTTAACCGCACTTAGTTAATGTATGCTTATGGCATACTTTTTTTGACATTATTTTTTAGAATTTGGTTATATAATTTATTTATGAAAAAGTTATTTTTATTTGTAATTATTATATTTTTTCTTCCTTTTGTTATTGTTTATTATTCTAATAATTATGTTGTTAAAGAAATTAGACTAGATTATGTTAATAGTCTTTCTGTTAGAGTTAAGAGAGTAGGGCTTGGAAGAATTGATAATATATCTCTTGAGGAATATATTGTTGGGGTCCTTGCAGGGGAAATGCCTGTTTATTTTGAACCTGAGGCTCTTAAGGCACAGGCTGTTGCGGCGAGAAGTTATGTTCTTAAAAGAATGGAATATAATAAAGACAATGAGTTTGATGTTGTTGATTCTATTATGAATCAGGTTTATTTGGATAGAGATTATTTGAAAGAAGCATGGGGAGGTGATTATGTTAAAAATATTAATAAACTTGTTTCTTGTGTAAATGATACTTTGGGGGAATATTTAGAGTATAATGGGGAAGTTGTTGATGCTTTGTTTTTTTCTACAAGTAATGGATATACGGAAAATGCTGATGTTGTTTTTTCTTTTTCTCTTCCTTATTTAAAGAGTGTGGAAAGTGTTTGGGATAGTAAAGTATCTACGGCATTTAAAAATAGCATATCTATTAGTTTAGTTAATTTTTATGAGAAACTTGGTATTAGTTATAGTGATTCATTTAATGTAAGTGATGTTGTTAAAAGTAGTAGTGGTAGAGTTATTAGTTTAAAGATTAATGATGTTTCTTTTAAAGCAATGGATGTTTATAATAAACTTGGATTAAGATCTCTTGATTTTAATTTTGAAAGAGTTGGTAGTAATGTAATCATAAATACTAGTGGTTATGGTCATGGTGTTGGTATGAGTCAGTATGGTGCACTTGGAATGGCTTTGGAAGGTTATAATTATAAAGATATTTTATTTCACTATTATACGGGAGTAAGTATAAAAAAAATATAAAATATGTATATTATTTATTTTTTTGTTGATACTTATATTAGAGGTGAAAAAAATGATTAAAAAAAGATTTAGGTTAGTGGCTACTTCAGGTATTTATGTTTTGGCTTTTGTTTTATTTGTAGTTTCTTTATTTATGGTTAATGATATTATTAAAAATTCTATTCTTAAGGATAAGAGTGTTAATGATTATGTTGATGACTCAGTAGTTAAACCTCAGGATAATTATATTCCTGTTATTGCAAATGATATAGAGATAATTAAGCCTTATATGGATAATACAGTAAGTGTGTATAAGGATTATTATGATTATAAGGCTGAGAGTAAGGGACAAGAGGATGCAATTATTTATTATGGTAATACATATATGCAAAATTCAGGTATTGATTATCGATGTGACAATGCTTTTGATGTTGTTAGTATTTTAGATGGTACTGTTACTAAGGTAGAAGAAAATGAGATACTAGGTACTACTGTGGAAATTAGACATAATAATGATATTATAAGTGTTTATCAAGGTTTAGGAGACGTTAATGTAAAAAAAGATGATACAGTAATGCAAGGGCAAGTAATTGCGAAGAGTGGAAAAAGTAGCATATATAATGATGTTGATAATGGTCTTCATTTTGAGCTAAGTCATCAAGGTATGGTTGTTAATCCTAATGAATACTTTAATAAAAATTTAAAGGATTTGTAGGTATTTACCTGCTTTTTTCATAATATTATGTACTAAGGAGAAGATATGGATAAGAGAATAATTAAAAGAGTGCTTGATGAGAGTAACTATATTTTAAATACTGGAGATACTATTAGACAGATTGCTAATATTTTTGGGGTTAGTAAGAGTACTGTACATAAGGATTTAAATGATAGACTTTTTAATATTGATGCTTCTGTTTATGAAGAGGTGAATAAGGTACTTAGATATCATACTCTAATTAGACATATACGTGGGGGAGAGTCTACAAGACAGAAATTTTTGGAAAAAGGGTAGAAAATGCTATTCAAAATAGGTAATTTGTGGTAAAATAGTTTAAAAAGGTTGGTGAGATGTATGTTTAATATGTTTAATAAAGATATTGGAATAGATTTGGGGACTGCTAATGTACTTATATATATAAAAGGACAAGGTATTGTACTTAATGAACCTAGTGTTGTGGCAATTGATTCTGAAACGAAGAAACCTCTTGCTGTTGGAACAGAGGCTCATGAGATGCTTGGTAGAACTCCGGGGAAAGTTAAAGCAATTAAGCCTATGAAGGATGGTGTTATTGCAGATTTTGAAACAACGGAGGTTATGCTTAATTATTTTATCAAAAAGGTAAATGGTAAAAGTTTCTTTTGTAGACCTAGGATACTTATTTGTTGTCCCTCTAATATAACTCAGGTTGAGAAGAATGCTATTAAAGAAGCTGCTGAGAGAACTGGGGCTAAGAAAGTTTTCTTAGAGGAAGAACCTAAGGTTGCTGCAGTAGGAGCTGGTATGGATATTTCTAAACCAAGTGGCAATATGGTTATTGATATTGGTGGTGGAACTACAGATATTGCTATTTTATCATTGGGAGGTATTGTTAATAGTACTTCTATTAGAATTGCAGGGAATGCTTTTGATAATGATATTGTTAAATATATAAAGGATAAGTATAAACTACTTGTGGGAGAGAGGACAGCAGAGGATATTAAGATAAATATTGGTACTGTTTTTCCTGGTAATAGGAATGAAAAGATGGAAGTTAGAGGTAGAGATTTAGTTACTGGTCTTCCGCATACTATTACGCTTACAAGTGATGAGGTTGAGGAAGGTTTAAGAGAGAGTGTTTATACTATTATTCATGCAATTAAGGGTATTTTAGAGCAAACTCCTCCAGAACTTGCTGCTGATATTATTGATAAAGGTATTGTTATTACTGGTGGAGGTTCTTTAGTAGATGGTTTTAATTTACTTTTAGCACAAGAGTTAAAAGTTCCTGTCTTTGTTGCGGAAAGTCCACTTACGTGTGTTGCTGAGGGAACTGGTGTTCTTTTAGATAATGTGCATATGATTGAGAGATAATGTATAATAGGCTGTTGATTTATTTATGACAGTCTATTTATATATTATATAAATTTAGTAGATTTTTTTAATATTTAGGAATTTTTATAACAAAAATGATTAAAAATTATAAAAAATGTGAAAAAACTATTGCATTACCTCATATAATATGCTATAATTAACGAGCGATGTGCAAAATGGGCTTGTAGCTCAGGTGGTTAGAGCGCACGCCTGATAAGCGTGAGGTCGGAGGTTCAAGTCCCCCCAGGCCCACCATTTTGTATTTGTGTTAATGGCCCGTTGGTGAAGTGGTTTAACACACATGCCTTTCACGCATGCATTCATGGGTTCAAATCCCGTACGGGTCACCAATTTTGTTTTTAAATTTTTATATAAATCTAAGATGAGGACATGGTTATATAAGAGAGTTAATAGAGAGTTAGTGTTTGGTGGAAACTAATAATAATTTTATGTAATTACTACCTCTGAGTGCTTATTAATAGTAAGCCGGCTTACAGTCGTTAATTAAATTAAGATCAAATAAGGATGGTACCGAGGTTATCTCTCCTTGACTATATTTGATCTTTTTTTATGATTATAAATAGAAGGAGGAGATATAATGGTTAATATTAAAGAAGACAAAGAACTTAATACTTTAAATCATAGTGCGGCTCATTTGCTTGCTCAGGCAGTTAAACATTTGTATCCTGAAGCTAAGTTTTGGGTTGGTCCAGTAATTGAGAATGGATTTTATTATGATATTGATCTTGGAGACAAGGTTATAAAGGAAGAGGATTTACCTAAGATTGAAAAAGAAATGAAGAAAATTAGTAAGGATGGTAAGAGAATAGTTAGACATGAGATATCTAAGGCTGAGGCTCTTGAGATGTTTAAGGATGACAATTATAAAATTGATTTAATTTCTAGAATGGATGAAGATAGTAATGTTATAAGTTGTTATTCTCAAGGGGATTTTACTGATTTATGTCGTGGTCCGCATGTTGATAATGTTAAACTTATTAAATATTTTAAATTACTAAAAGTGTCTGGTGCTTATTGGAAGGGTGACTCTAATAATAAAATGCTTCAGAGAATTTATGGTATTTGTTTTACTACAGAAGAGGACTTAAATAATTATTTAAATTTTCTTGAGGAGGCAAAGAAAAGAGATCATAAAAAATTAGGTAGAGAACTTGATTTATTTATGATTAGTGATTATGGTCCAGGATTTCCTTTCTTTTTACCAAATGGAATGATTATGAGACATGAACTTGAGGACTTCTGGTATAAGGAGCATAGTAAAGAGGGATATAAGTTTATTAAGAGTCCAATAATGTTAAGTAAGGAATTATGGGAAAAATCTGGACATTGGTATAATTATAGAGAGAATATGTATACTTCTGAGATTGATGATAAAACGTTTGCTATTAAACCTATGAATTGTCCTGGAGGTATGCTTGTTTATAAGAATTCTTTACATTCTTATAAGGATTTACCACTTCGTATTGGGGAGCTTGGTCAAGTGCATAGACATGAAGCTAGTGGAGCTTTAAATGGTCTTTTTAGAGTTAGAACTTTTACACAGGATGATGCTCATATTTTTATGATGGAAGAGCAAATAGAACAAGAGGTTATAAGACTTATTAATTTTATTGATAGGATTTATAAAGTGTTTAATTTAACTTATGATATTGAGTTATCAACACGTCCAGATTCTAAGTTTATTGGTGATTTAGAGATTTGGGATAAGGCTGAAAGAGCACTTAGTTCTGCATGTCATAATGCTGGTCATGATTGTAAGATTAATCCTGGTGATGGGGCTTTTTATGGTCCAAAATTAGATTTTCATATTAAGGATTCTTTAGGAAGAGTATGGCAATGTGGTACTATTCAGTTAGATTTTAATTTACCTGAGAGGTTTGATTTAACATATGTAGATAAAGATGGTTCTAAGAAGAGACCTGTTATGCTTCATAGAGTTATTTATGGTTCTATTGAGAGATTTATGGGTATTCTTATTGAGCATTATGGTGGGGCATTTCCTTTGTGGTTGTCTCCGGTACAAGTTAATATAATACCTGTTAATAATGAATATCATTTAGAGTATTCTAATGAAATTAAAAATACTTTGGAGAAGTATGATATTAGAGTTAGTCTTGATGATAGAGATGAGAAGTTGTCATATAAAATGAGAGAAAGTCAGACTAAGAAATATCCTTATACTTTGATTATTGGGGATAAGGAAAAGAATGATGGTTTAATTAGTTTTCGTAAACATGGAAGTAATGATACAGAAACACTTGCTTTGAATGACTTTGTTAGTATGATACAAGAAGAAATAGAGTTAAAGAAATAATAAAAAAAGTAATTGATTGTTTGTTTTAATAAACATTACAATTACTTTTTTGTCTTTTAATTATTCTTTTCTAACTTTTTTGCGTCATCAATTTGTTTAAGTCCTAAATTAATGAAGTAAATTATTACTAACCATGCTGCAATAGTTAATCCGATTTGTACTATGTAGTATGGTAAATTAATTGGCATATCCCATATTCCGTGTCCAATTACGGAAATTAGACATACTAGTAAAAATCTTTTATCGTTTAGATGACTTTTATTTAGTTTATCAAAACCTTTAACATACATAAGGGCAGCTCCTTCTATTGCGGCCCAGGCAACGTGTCCTCCTGGAGCTAAGAAACCACGTAGTTTTATAACTTGTAACATGGCTGCATCTCCTCCAGTTAAGCCAAATTTTAATATATAACCTGCTGTTTCAAATGCTGCGAATCCTGCTCCTACGGCAGCTCCTATTAATAATCCATTTAGTATGTATTTGCTTTTTTTACTTTTAAATAAGAATAAGGCTACTATAACTGCTTTGGCAGCTTCTTCAATAAATCCAACCATTATGGCACCTTTATAATCGAGTTGTTCTACAGTAATTATATCAAAATATAGTATGGCAAGAAGAAGTGATAAAGCTCCTCCTAGAATGAAGTATTTTATAACTTTGTAAAATGGAATGTTTTTGAATAAATTTATTTCAAAAAAGAATATTAATATAGTTACGGGAACTGCAAAGGCTCCTAATATAATCATTGCAGGTAGGAAATTAAGATTTCCATAGTATATGTATCCGATTCTTGTTGCAATATATGTTACTAGGAAAAATACGAAAATTCTAAAGTAAACCCAGGTACTAGCATTTCTAGGGTTAATGCTTTTTACATCGGGTGTTGTTTTTTTAGATCCACATACAAATATGTCATCAAGTTCTTCTTCTGTGTGTTTTTTAAATGTATTTTTAAATAAATCTTTGAATGTTACATAACTTTGGCTTTTAGCTCCGGTAATTTTATCTAAGTTTTCATTTATTATGTTTTGTGTTTTTTTCTTTTGGAGAGGAAAACCGCATTCTGGACAGTTGATGTCTGTTTCTTTTACTTTTTTTCCACATTCTGGGCATGTACTTATTTCATTTTTGTATCCACAATGTGGACATGTTTTAGCACTTGATGATATTGATTCTCCACATTTTTTACATTTTATTAAAGCCATAATTAATTACCTCCTTGTAATGTATTAAACATTACTCTTACTATTTCGTTTATTTCATTTGTATTTACATTTTCTTCTTTTGTACCTATCATAAATATTTTTCCATTTATGGTGGTTGCATATCTATTATCTATTACAATGTGACCACTTGATGTATATTTATATTGTATACCATAAACGTAATAGGATCCAATTGTGTTTGATAAAATGTTTACGGTTATTGTTACATCGTTATATATGGTTCTTAGTTCGTCTGTAAATGCGTTTAAGAATTGTACGGGATTACTGTAGTTTGCACTCCATCCAAGTACTATATATGGAATTAGAGCACCGTCATTATCTATGTTTTTACCTACATAACTTAGACCGTTTGTGTCTACAAATGTTTTGTAATTGCTTGGTATTTCATATTTTACTTTTAGATTTGTGTCATTATATTGGATGAATCCACTATTTACTTCTGGTGTTTGAGGAGTCTGTGGTGTTTGGGGATTCTGCTCATTATTATTATTGTTGGTACTTGTAGTATTTAGAAAATATATTACGACGACTACTAGGACTATACCTATTAGTAAGTATTTGTTATTAAAGTTTTGTTTTGTTTTGGTTGTATTATTTGTTGTTTTTTGTTTTTTTAATTCGTAACCACATTTAGGGCATGTTTCTGCTTGGTCACTTATGTTATTTTTGCATTCTGGGCATTTTATTAAAGACATTTTTATTCACTCCTTATTCTATATATATTTTTTACTTATTTTTTTCTTTTATTCACTATACTTGTTTAGTATAATTTAAAAAGTGATATATATCAAGGGACTTTCCATTATAGTCATTGTTTTAACTGTCAAGTAGACTAGATATATATTCTTTTTAAATATTTACTTGATGTTCTTTTTATTGTTATTGTATATATTATGTTTGACATTTTGAATTATTAGTGTTATCTTTATTATATAATAAATATATTTATTTTCTCTATTTTTATGTAGAACTTTAATATTTTTAGTAGGTGATAGTAATGATTAAAGTAATGACAATTTTTGGTACAAGGGCAGAAGCTATTAAGATGGCTCCGATTATTTTGGAGTTAAAGAAAAGAAAGGATTTAATTAAGTGCACTGTGTGTGTAACTGGACAACATAGGGAGATGTTAGATCAGGTTCTTACTGCATTTAATATTAAACCTGATTATGATTTAAATATAATGAAAGAAAGACAAACTTTGGGAGAGATTACTACAAGAGCTTTGAATGGGCTTGAAGAGGTTGTCCATGAGGTTAAGCCTGATATTGTGCTTGTGCATGGTGATACTACTACCACTCTTTCAGGAGCTTTAGCAGCTTTTTATAATAAAATTTCTATTGGTCATGTTGAGGCTGGACTTAGAACTTATGATAAATATTCCCCTTTTCCAGAAGAGATGAATAGGCAGATGGTTAGTTGTTTAGCGGATATGAATTTTGCTCCTACTAAGTTAAGTAAAGATAATTTATTAAAAGAGGGTAAAAAAGAAGAGAATATTTTTGTTACAGGTAATACTGTTATTGATGCAATGAAATATACTGTTAAAGAGACATATTCAAATGAGGTATTTGATTGGATTGGAGATTCTAGGATGATTCTATTGACAGCTCATAGAAGAGAAAATATAGGAGATGCTATGAAAAGGATATTTACGGCAGTTAAAAAAATAGTAGAGGAATTTCCGGATGTTAAAGTTGTTTATCCAGTTCATTTAAATCCTGTAATTAGAGAGATAGCTAATGAAGAATTTAAAAATGTTTCTAGAGTTAAGTTAATAGAACCACTTGATGTTTTTGATTTTCATAATTTTCAGAATAAGTCTTATCTAATTCTTACTGATAGTGGTGGTGTGCAAGAAGAGGCTCCTAGTTTAGGTAAACCTGTACTAGTTTTACGAGATACTACAGAGAGACCTGAGGGAGTAGAAGCTGGTACTTTAAAATTGGTGGGTACTAGTGTAGATAGTGTTTATAATAATGTAAAAGAGCTTTTGATAAATAAGGATGAGTATCTTCGCATGAGCAAGGCTTCTAATCCTTATGGGGATGGTCATGCATCAGTTAGGATAGTTGATTTTATTATAGAGAGGTTTGGTAGTTTAGATGAAAAAGATTAGTATTGTAGTTCCTTGTTATAATGAGGAAGAGGCATTGCCTTTATTCTATGATGAGATTGATAAAGTAAGTAAAACAATGAAAGAAGATTTTGAGTTTATATTTGTTAATGATGGGTCTAAGGATAATACACTTTCCATTATAAAAAAGTTTAGTAAGGAAGATAGTAGATGTAAATATATTAATTTTTCTCGTAATTTTGGGAAAGAATCTGCTATGTATGCAGGGTTAGAACTTTCTACTGGGGATTATGTAACTATTATGGATGCTGATTTACAAGATCCTCCTAGTATTCTTCCTGATATGCTTAAGATTATTAAGGAAGAGGGATATGATTCTGTAGGACTTAGAAGGGTTACTAGGAAAGGTGAGCCTCCGATTAGAAGTTTTTTTGCTCGTATTTTTTATAAAATAATTAATAAGATGAGTAAGGTAGAAATGGTTGATGGGGCTAGAGATTATAGGCTTATGACTAGGCAAATGGTAGATGCTATTGTTGATTTAAAAGAATATAATAGATATTCTAAGGGTTTATTTAGTTTCGTTGGTTTTAATACTAAGTGGCTTGAGTATGAAAATGTTTCAAGAATTGCTGGAGAAACTAAGTGGTCGTTTTTTAAACTATTTGCTTATGCTATTGAGGGTATTGTTGCCTTTACGACTGTTCCTCTTACTTTAGCAGCATTAGTGGGATTATTATTTTGCTTAATTGCATTTATTATGATTATTGTAATTATTGTTAAAACTTTAGTTTTTGGAGATCCTACTTCAGGATGGCCTAGTTTAGTTTGTATTATCTTTTTAGTGGGAGGTATAGAACTATTTGCTATTGGAATTATTGGGGAATATTTAGCTAAGACTTACTTAGAGACTAAGAAAAGACCTATATATATTATTAAAGAGACTAATATAAAAAAATAAAAGAAAGAAGGTGATGGTATGAAAATATTAGTAACTGGGGGTACAGGGTATATTGGTAGTCATACATGTGTTGAACTACTTAATAATGGTTATGATGTAGTGGTAGTTGACAATTTATGTAATTCTAAACTAGAGGTACGTGACAGAATAGAGAAAATTACTGGTAAAAAGATTAAAATGTATGTGGATGATGTATGTGATAAGACTGCTATGAGAAAGATATTTGAAGAAAATGATATTGATGGTGTAATTCATTTTGCTGGTTTAAAGGCTGTAGGGGAATCTGTTTCTAAACCTCTTATGTATTATAGAAATAATTTGGATTCTAGTTTGACTCTTTTTGAGGTTATGAGTGAGTTTGGATGTAAGAAAATTGTGTTTTCTTCTTCTGCTACTGTATATGGAGTTCCTGAAGAACTTCCTATTAAGGAGAGTGCTAAGTTATCTGTGACTAATCCTTATGGGGCTACTAAATTATATATTGAGGGTATTCTTAAGGATTTATATGTTTCTGATAATGATTTTAGGATAGTTATTCTTAGGTATTTTAATCCAGTTGGGTCACATGAGAGTTTTTTAATTGGGGAAGATCCTATGGGTATTCCTAATAATCTTATGCCTTATGTTACAAAGGTTGCTACTGGAGAGTTACCTATACTTAGTATTTTTGGGGATGATTATGATACTTGCGACGGTACAGGAGTTAGAGATTATATCCATGTTGTTGATTTAGCTAGAGGTCATATTAAGGCTATAGAATATATTAATAATAATAAGGGTATTGATGTGTTTAATCTTGGTACAGGAATAGGTTATAGTGTACTTGAAATAGTTAATACATTTATGAAGGTTAATAATATTTCTGTTCCTTATAAAATTACTGGTAGAAGAGATGGGGATATTGCTGTTTGTTATGCAGATAATAAATATGCAAGAGAGAAGCTTAATTGGGTAGCTACACATGATTTAGAGGACATGGTTTCTAGTGCATATAAGTATGCTGTTATGCATAATAGAAAGTAGTTTTGTGTAAGTATAATGAATAAAAAGAAAAAAAATATTGACTTTTAGTATAAAATATTATATTATATTAGTAAGTGAAGGAGGATTAATATGTTTTTTTTAGATAGTTCTTGTTATGATTTAGAACCTATTATAAGATTAATTAAATTTGGTATAATTCCTATTTTTCAGTTTGGTATACCTATTGTCTTAATAATTTTGGGTACAATTGATTTTGGTAAAGCTGTAATAGCTAGTAAAGAAGACGAAATTAAGGCTGCTCAAAAGATGTTTATTAAAAGATTATTATATGCAGTGGCAACTTTTCTAGTAATTACTATAGTAACTGCTACATTTAATTTATTAGTTAGAACTGGTGCAAGTGGTGATGGTAGTGACTGGAAAAATTGTTGGGATACTATAGAAAAATAATATTAAGGAGTTTAACTCCTTTTTATTTTTAGTTTTACTTGTTATTTGGTTTGTTTTGTGGTAATATATGTACCTAACAGAAAGGAATATTATGGATAGAAGCGATATTAAAAGGATTATTAGGCAGATATTAAGGGAACAAATGGAAGTAACGGGAGTTAAACAAATACTTATATCACAAACTAATATGGAATATTTTAGACAGTATTTTATACATGTTTTAAGTGGTTCTAAGAAGTTAGGGAGTGATTTGTTTTTACCTATTACTACTGGTGGTTATAATGATTCATTTGGTAAGAGTGTTATTTTTGAAGATTATATTATTTCTTGTGATAATGAAAGTATTGGGGTATTAAATTTAGTTAGTAGTTGTTATCATGAACTTAGACATGGGATGCAGCGTTCTTTTTCTAAGAATTGTTATGAGGGTTTTATTATTTCTATTGAAGATTTAATGCATAGGACTTATCCGAATGATTATAATAATTTTCATGATAGTTATTATTTTGAGATAGATGCTAATCTTTATGGGGTAATTAATGCAAAAAGATTTATGTATAATAATTTTCCTGAGTTATATTCTGAATCTGAGAGAATAATTAGGAATCTTGTTAATAGATATTATCATGATCTTAAGATATATGATCCTACTTTTTGTCTTGATGTAATGTTTAAAAAGTTATCTTTGTCTTCTTTCGAGGAGAGAAAAAAGATAGTTAGTCATTTTCCTAAAGTTATGAGAGTTTTTATGACTGATTGTGGTGAGTTTAAGTCTATATCACAAATGCTTGAGGAGAGGATTATTAAATTTGTTGATAAAAAGATTGTTATGACTGTTATTACTAGTAGAGGTTTTTTAAATAGTATAGACTTTGATAATTTGGATAGTTATGAGTTTGATTTTTTGTATTTATTTATTGATAGTGTTAAAAATAGTTATAATGTTTTATTAAATTCTTTAACTAGTATGGATTTAAGTAGTATGGTTACACTTGAAAAGTTTTATCTGGAGAGACTGGAATTTTTTGATAAGTTCTTTTTGAAGCTTATGAAATCTAAATATGCAAAAAAGTCTTTTGGGGTGAATGATAAAGAGCTTTTATCTATTTCTTCAAAAAAGGTTAGAGTTAAAAATTAGTATGTGATTATATATAGTTTGTTTAATGTTATAAATATTGACAGGATAAAAATATAAATTTATTTTTAAATCGTTTAAATGCCAGATAATTAAAGGCTTTAAACGATTTTTTTAGCA
>CAKOLT010000003.1 GCA_934096315.1 uncultured Bacilli bacterium | reverse complement strand
GCAGGACATAATTCTAATCAAATAACTCCGGAGACAATGTATACATATGAAAGAACAACGACAGGTTATAATAATGGGAGATATAATAATGTTAGGCCATATTACTGGGATGGAAAAGTAACAGTAATGTATCCATCAGATTATGGATATGCCGCAGGAGAGACGTGTGCTACTGGAACTAATTTTAATTCATATAGGAATTGTAATGGAACAAATTGGTTAAGAATATCAAATGATCAGTGGCTATTGTCGCCGAATTCGTCCAACACTGGCAATGCGTTCCATGTCCACACGACGGGCAACGTCCTCGGCAACGGCGCGTGGTATGGTCGGTCTGTGCGCCCAGTCTTCTACCTTAAACCAGACGTAATAATAACCGGAGGCTCAGGCACTATGGATGACCCCTACACCATAAGTAAAAGAAGTGGAACATAATTAATTTATATAAATTTAATAAAAACTCTTATCAAATGTAATAAAATATGGTACAATATTATTACAAGTAGAAAGGGTATAAAGTTATGAATGGAAATAATATGGTAAATAACGGTCTTAATAAGACTCATAATGCTGAAGAAGTAGTAGCAGTTACTAATACTAATGAAACTGTTAAAAGATTTGTTTATAAAGTAAAAAACTCTGAAGGTAAGATAGTAAATGATTATTGTGATGCTTCCAGCCTAGATGATGCTACTAATTACTTATTAAGTGAAGGATATCAAATAATAAAGATTAAAGAAGATAAACTAGCTTCTAGCCTAAAACTCACAAACACTGGAAGACAAATGAAAACTAGTGAATTAGTATTCTTTTTAACACAACTTTCAACATATATAAAGTCTGGTATACCTCTTACAGAGTCCATGGGTATCTTAAGTAGACAAACTAGAAAGAAAAAAAATAAAAGAATATTCTCTAAAATAGTATATGAATTAAACAAGGGTGTAACCTTTAGTAAGTGTTTAGCTAATAGCGGAAAAGTATTTCCTAGAATGCTTATTAACATGACACAAACAAGTGAACTTACTGGTAACCTAACAGAAGTCCTTGATGAAATGACAGTATATTATAAAAGAAAAGACTCTAATAGAAAGCAAATAATGAGTGCTTTAACATACCCTACAGTTATATTAATATTTGCAATATGTATATTAGCATTTGTAATTATGTATATAGTACCAGAATTCACTTCAATGTATGGACAATTAAATAGCGAACTCCCTGCTATTACTAAAGCAGTAGTAGCCTTTAGTGATTTCGTAGTAGAATATAAGTTTGTTATACTATCTGGTATATTAGCATGTATTCTATTCTTAAGTATTCTATATAAAAATATACCATCATTTAGATTAGGAGTACAATATATACTAATGCATATACCTGTTGTTAAAGATATAATAATATATAATGAATTAGTAGTATTTACTAGTACTTTTGCTTCTTTACTAAAGTATGATGTATTTATAACAGATAGTATGGAGATACTAGGTAAAGTTAGTAATAATGAGATATATAAAGGAATGATACAAAAAGCTGTAGTAAATTTAAGTAATGGATCAGGTCTAGCCCCAGCATTCAAAGGACAATGGGCGTTCCCCGTTCCTGCTTATGAAATGCTTCTAACTGGAGAAAAAACAGGTAAGTTAGGACCAATGCTAGAACAAGTATCACAGTATTATGGAGAAGAACAAACAAATATTATTACAAGACTAAAAAGTCTAATAGAACCAATTATGATTATCCTTTTAGCAGTTATTGTAGGAATAATTCTCCTTGCCGTTGTCCTACCTATGTTTAGTATATATAAGGATATTGTATAGGGGGATGTTATGGAGTACATATTTATAATACTATATTTTATATTAGGAAGTGTTATGGGGTCTTTCTTTTATGTAGTAGCTACTAGATTATCAAGACAAGAATCCATAATATTTCCTTCTTCCCACTGCGATTATTGTAATCATAAACTAAAATGGTATGAATTAATACCAGTACTATCTTATATTATTCAAAGGGGTAGGTGCAGAAAATGTAAAAAAACACTTTCCCTAAGTTATCCAGTAATAGAAATTATTACAGGAGTACTTTACGTAGTTAACTATCATGTATTTGGCTTTAGTTATACTGCTTTAATATCTCTCATATTTATATCAGCATTAATTATAGTAATAATTAGTGATATAGAGTATATGATTATATTAGATGAAGTATTAATAGTATCCGTAATTTTAATTATTATAGTTAATATTTTAGATGTAGGACTATTTCATACATTTGAGAAAATAGGATACGGCTGTATTTCATTTCTTACAATGTATGTTATAAAACTTCTCGGAGATCATCTATTTCAAAAAGAATCTCTCGGAGGAGGAGACATAAAACTCCTATTTCTATTTGGCTTAGTACTTGGGTATCCAATAGCTATATTAACTATATTTATGGCAACATTTATTGCTTTTCCTATTGCAATATACGTACTAATATCTAATAAAGATAGCTTAATTCCCTTTGGTCCATTCCTATGTATGTCCGCTATACTAATGAATATATGGGGTATATCTTTTTCAGAAATAATAAATTTTATCATTAAAATTTGACAAATGTTTTAAAATGTGCTATAATTATAATGCGTTTGGTTGATAATATATTAAGGGGGGATTAAGATGAAAAATTCTTATGTTATGGAGTATTTAAACGAAAACGAATTTAGGAAGAAAGAAAGAGCAGTAAAAAAATATAATATGCTTGCTTATAAAAAGCTTATATTTGAATATTATCCAGCACTTCGTGAGGGAGAATTTAAGGGAGTTATGGTTTCTAAAAACACTAAAAATGCAGTAGATAAATACGAACTTAAATTACCTACGGATGCTATGTTCTCCAAAGTCCATGGAGATATTGTTCTTCATTATTCCGTATATAAAAAGCAAAATATAGTTATGCTAGATACAATAACTCCAGAAGATATTTTAAATGAAGGGCATCAAAAAGAGTTAACTACTTATAAAGGAGTTATGGTATCAAAATCTCATGCTCAAAAAGATATGTTTAAAATAAATCTTCTAAACATGATGGAAAAATAGGATAACTTTGTTATCCATTTTTTAATATCAATATATTATATTGTGAAAGAAGTGTTAATTATGTTAATGAAAAAAAATAGAGAGTTTGATAATATTATTGAAGATATTATTACTAATAAAGAATATCTAATCTTAGATGAATGCAGGCATCATGGAATATCTAGAATGCTTCATTCAAAGAGGGTAGCATACTTCTCTTATAAGATTGCAAAATTCTTAAAATTAGACTATAAAAGTGTTTGTAAGGGTGCCATGCTCCATGACTACTTTATAGATATAGGGGCTACTAATAAAGAGAAACATCGAAACATATTTATGCATCCTAAGATTGCCTTAGAGAATGCAAGCACATTATTCGAATTAAATGATACTGAAAAAGATATAATAATATCTCATATGTTTCCTTTAATGCCCATATATATTCCAAGGTCAGTAGAAAGCTGGGTAGTATCCTTTGTAGATAAAGTTATTGCAACATATGAGTTTGGAATGAGTTTTATGTGTAATTATAGATATTTAAATCAAATTGCTGTAATAATACTAATTATGGGAAGGAGATTATAAAATGAATATTAATAATCTATTAATTGCGTGCATACCTTTTAAAGGGGAAGAAACCCCAATTAAACATGCCTTTAAAGTAGAAGAAAACGGCTGTTATAGAGAGGTATATACTGGGAAGAAGTATAAACTTATCGTGGACCCTAGACCACTTACTTATTATTTTCGTATCACTAATAATATAACTCTCGGAGATCTACCATGGATGCTTGAGGTTATCAATGAAGAAGTTATGATAAGAAGTAATAGAATATCAACTTTTACTTCCAAAGATGATGGCTCTAATGAAGAACTATTTCAAAATAATGTTGGTCTTAGAGATGCTAATAACATAGTTAGAGTTAAACCATCATATCAAGGTATATACGAATATGAAGATAATCTATATATAGTGTGTAAAGTAGTAAGTAAAATGTTTAAATTAGAGTTCTATTATGGTGCAATAGATCTAGAGGGTAATATTATAGTGCCTCTTGTATATAAGGAATATGATAAGGTTGCCGTTAAGTTAGATAGAATTATTAATAAGAATAATAAGAAAAAGATTAGAATTAAAGATTAATTTTAATTTTTTTTTATTTTCTTCTTCAGGATAAAAATATAAATTTATTTTTAAATCGTTTAAATACCAGATAATTAAAGACTTTAAACGATTTTTTTAGCAAAAAACCGATCCTTAGTTAAGCATTAAATAGCAAAATAATTCAGGCAAAAAGCTTTCAAAATTATTTGATAAATGCTTTCTTATTTTTTTCAAACTTAACTTATATCTAGATTTTGCTCTGCTTAATACAGCTAATACAAATTTATGTATTATTTCTAAGTTTAGTAATGCTTTCTTATTCATGGCAGTATTATTATCTTGACGAAACGTAAAATCTAGTTGCCAATGTATTTTATTTTCAACAGCCTAATGTTGTCTGGTAGCAATACTAAATTCTTTAATGTTAACTTGTTTACTAGATATGTAATATCTATATACATCAAAGAAAATATATCTACAAAAGAACCACTTTTAAAAAATATGGTTAATTTAAACGTAGATGTTGCAAAATGTAAAAAGATGGTATATAATTATACCAACGACAGCATCACAGAGCACCATGACAAAAGAGTCTATTTAGGAGCTATGTTTGGATTTACTAATTTAGAAAAGATAAGAGAATTATTGATGAAAGGAGGTATAAAGAAAGTGAATATTGATAAAATTATAAAAATAATAAAAGAAAAGAATAAAAATGATGAATATTTAGGTATTATATCAGCAGAAGAAGAACATAAGAGAGAGCTAGCATTTACAGAGTCTGAGGTCTTGTACAAAGGTGAGAAACGTGGCGAGAAACGTGGAATCACTATTGGCGAAGAACGTGGCGAAAAAAAGAAAAAGGATGAAATAACAAAAAACTTACTTAAAAAAGGATATCCAGAGAAAGATATATCAGAAGTAACCGGAGCAAGCCTATCAGAAATAAATGCTATTAAGTTAAATTTAATCTAATTTTATAAAGATCTATACCAAGTAAGAGGTATAGTCTTTTTTTGTCAAAAACTCCTTACTTTACACTTACTTGACACCTTTTTTGGTAATAATCGTATAATCTATGGTAATAATTCAGACACAGGGGGGAATTTTTGGCCTCACTTTGGAGATATTATAGTGAGGAGGTGAAAAAATGAAAAAGATTTTACTTAAGTACAAGTATGCCATCGGACTCTTCTTACTAATTATCATAATAATAGCATTTATATTTTTAAAAATATCTTTAACTAAATCAAAAGAAATAAGTAATAATATAAATGCTCACAATACTTTAGAAGAAAATTCCCCCCAAGAAGAGAAAGAAACACAGTTAGAGGCTAAGACATACTACGTAGATATAAAAGGTGCAGTAACTAAAAGTGGTGTATACGAAGTTACTGATAATACTAGAGTAATTGACGTAGTAAATTTAGCCGGAGGTCTAAGTACTAATGCTAACACCAGTTACATCAATCTTGCAAAAAAGGTTACTGATGAAATGGTCATAATCATATATACCAATGAAGAAATAGCAAATGCCATTAGTAGTAACCAAGTACTAAAAACTGATATAGATAACTCAAAAGAGTTAAGTATTAAAAATGACGCTTGTATAACTCCATCTTCTAATGAAAGCACAACCAAAGAAGAAAGTGGTAATAAACAGACTTCAAGTAAAGTAAATATTAATACTGCAGATGTAGAAGAATTAACCACTGTATCAGGTATTGGAGAATCTAAAGCTAAAGCAATAATCGCATACAGAGAAGAAAATGGCAACTTTAAGAAAATCGAAGATATATTAAACGTAAGCGGTATTGGAGAAAAATTATTTGAGAAGATTAAAGAAAATATTACGGTATAGACATTTTTACAAGTTATTAGCACTATTTATAGTGGGTGTATCTCTTTTAAACATTTACTTAATTCCAAGAGAAAGTATATATAACATAACTGAAACAGAATTTACTGGTAAGGTAACAAGTTATAAAATAGATGGAGACAAACTTACAATCAATCTTAAATCAAAAGAAACCCTAATCATAAACTACTATCTAAAAAATATTGATGAAAAGAAATATTTTGCATCAAACCTTTCTCTTGGAGACTCTATTATTGTAAAAGGAAAGCTAGAAGCACCTTCAGAAAACACTATCTTTGGAGGATTTAATTATAAAAAATATTTATATAATAAACATATCTATTATCTAGCATCAGCAGACAAAATAGTTAAGACTATAAACAATGATAGCATACTTTATCATTTAAAAAATAAAATAACTACTAGAATCTCTAAAATTTCCAAATCAAAAAGCTATATAAAAACCTTTATTCTCGGAGATAAAAGCCTCCTGGAAGAGGAAATAACTACCTCATACCAAAATAATGGAATATCACACTTATTTGCTATATCAGGCATGCATGTAAGTTTGTTCGCAGGCTTCCTTCTATATTTCTTAAAAAGAATATCCTATAGCACTAAAATAAACTACACCATTGTAATACTATTCCTATTATTATATCTCTTTCTAGCAGCCTTCCAAGCCTCAATAATAAGAGCCACCATCATGTTCATCCTCTTTGCCATAAATAAAATATTCAACCTAAAACTAGAAAACAAAGATATCTTACTCTTAGTGCTTATTATCATATTACTAATAGATCCATTCTATTTATTTAACGTATCATTCCAGTTCTCATACATAACAAGTGCTAGCCTAATTCTATTAAGTAAAAAAATATCTCTTATAAAAAATAACATCCTAAAAAGCCTCTATACATCTTTTATATGCTTTATGGTAGCCCTTCCCATATGTATCTATAACTTTAACGCTGTAAATATCCTTGGTATATTATTAAACCTAGTATATATACCATATGTAAGCCTAATAGTATTCCCACTATCACTACTTACATTTATATTCCCCTTTTTAGATAGCATATTATATATCTTTATAATACTAATGGAAAAATTAACCCTATTAATATCCTCCCATAACCTCGGATATATAACCCTATCAAATATTAATATCTATATAATTATCCTCTATTATATTCTTATAATACTTACAATCTATAAAATAAAATATATCTATCTATTTATTATTATGCTAACTATTCACAAAAATATAATGTATTTAAATAATAACGCAGAAATAACCTTTCTAGACGTAGGACAAGGAGACAGCATTTTTATCCAAATGGAACATAACAAAGCAAACATATTAATAGATACCGGTGGAGTCGTTAAATATGAAAAAGAGTCATGGGCGAAGAGAAGCAAAGAATATTCTATTGCCAAAAGTAAAACAATTCCTTACTTAAAAGGAAAAGGAGTCTCCAAACTGGATTATCTAATCTTAACCCATGGTGATTATGACCATATGGGCGAGGCTACTGACTTAGTTAATAACTTTAAGGTAGATAAAGTAATACTTAACTGTGGGGCAGAAAATAGTTTAGAAAAAGAATTAATCAAAGTATTAGATAAAAGGAAAATTAAATATTATTCATGCATTAATGAATTAAATATAGATAGCTATAAATTACAATTTTTAAATACAAAAAAGTATGATAATGAAAACGACAATTCAAGTGTAATATATTTAAACTACTAT
This sequence comes from uncultured Bacilli bacterium, assembly GCA_934096315.1. Classification (GTDB taxonomy): domain Bacteria; phylum Bacillota_I; class Bacilli_A; order RF39; family UBA660; genus UMGS2068. Next base: position 65,303 of record CAKOLT010000003.1, on the reverse strand, counting down.
AATTATAAATTTCTTTTTATGGGGGATGCAGGAATAGATAAAGAAACAGACATCTTAGAAAAATATAATCTAAGTAATATTAACTTCTTAAAAGTAGGACACCATGGTTCTAACACCTCATCAAGTAAGCAGTTTATAAACAAAATAAATCCAGATTATAGCTTAATTAGTGTAGGCGAAAACAATAGATATGGTCATCCCAAAGAGGAAGTATTAGATACTTTAAAAAGTAGTACTATCTATAGAACAGACCTAAAGGGAAGTATTATGGTTAAATTAAATGAAGATAACTACAGCATAGAAACGTGCAATCCATAAGATAAGGAAAACATCATTGAAATAACATTAATTTAATCATTTATAGTAACATTTCCAACAATTAAACATAAAATAGTATAGAATGATAAATAATAAGCATAATAAATGTATACAAACATATATTAATAGTGTAGAGTAAAAAACTTAAATATGCTTACGTAAGACCGTAAGTCGCAGACTTGCGTTTAATATAGATCTGAGGGAAAATTTTTCCCTCTTTTTTCTTTACATTAATTATTTTTTGTGGTATATTTATTTTAAACGGAGGTATGTAAGATATGAGTAAGAAAGATAGTAAACTAGTAGTTCCTACAATAGTACTAATTATTCTAATATTAATTACAATTCTATTTTCTTTATATGTATATTATTATAGAACCTACAAATCTAATACTGATGAGATAATAAATAAAGAAGTAACTACTTATGAAAAAAAACAGTTAGAAGATTATTTAAATAATATCGCCCCATGTTTTAGTAAAATACTTGTAGGTAAAGATGAAAAAGATTCTGATAAAATAAATTATAATAATAATTTACTAACTGATGAAAACAAACAAAGGTTTGTATTTGATTACTTAAACTTAAAAAATATTCAGGATATTTCCTACTATTCTAGTGGAGATAAAACATATATGGATCTAAATATATATAAAGGATATTATAAGTTATTATTTGGTAGTGAGCCCGCAAACCTAATTTATTCCGATGAAAATAATATTTATGATAACGAAGATTATGTATATTATAATGATATTTCTTTAGATAAAGATTATAGCATCAGTAACTTTAAAATAAAAAATGCCGCTTATGATGGTTATAAAAAAGTATATAGTGCCTTATCTGAAGTAGAACTTAATGAGAATATGCAAAGTTTAAGTGAAGAGACTACAGCAGTAGTTATCATAGAATATAACACTATAGAAGAAGATATTCAATTACTTAAATTTAAAATAAGAAAATAAGTTAGGAGTGGTTTTGATGACAGTATTTTTAAAATATCTTTTTATATTCTTTATTGGAAGTATATTCGGTTACTTTCTCGAACTAATATATCGTAGAGTAGTAGGAGGCAAGTGGATTAACCCCGGCTTTCTAATGGGACCATATTTACCTATATATGGTTTTGGCTTATGCACCATGACCCTTATATATTCAGAAATAGCCTCATCTTTTGAAAACCCCATATGGTGCATACTTCTTATGGGAGTATCTATGACAGTAATAGAATTAATTGGAGGTCTCATATTCATAAGGGGCTTTGGAATAAAACTATGGGATTACAGTTCCAACTGGTTAAACTTTAAAGGAATAATATGCCCACTATTTTCATTAATATGGACCCTAATTGCCGCTATATACTATTTCTTTGTAGCGGGCAAAGTAATGATTTACCTAGATTGGTTTTCAAACCACATAGAATTCTGCTTTGTTTTAGGAATGTTCTTCTCTACAATTATTATAGACTTCGTATATTCTTCAAAGATATTAGTTCGTGTTAAAAAATACGCTCACAACAATAGCATAATAGTTAGATATGAAGAATTAAAAAGAGATATAAAAGACGCTAGAATTAAAATGAAAGAAAGGACAAGCTTTATGTTTCCTTTCAGTGGTAACTTAATAAATTATCTAGATAACTACCGTAAGAAGATAAATAAAGATTTAAAAAAACAAAAGGGTACTAATATATTTAAACAAATATTTAAGGGAAATAAATAAAACATTTATCTTTACTATTATTTGGAAATTTGTTATAATTATCTTGCTATAAAGGAGTGGTTGTATGTTAATAAGTTCTTTAGAAAATAATCATATAAAAAAAATAATAAAATTAAAAGAAAAAAAATATCAAAGTGAAAGCGAAGAATATCTAGCAGAAGGTTACCATCTAGTAGAAGAAGCTCTTAAAGAAAATCTAGTTACGGAAATATTTGTTCTGGAAGGAATATCATACCCTTCCACTGTCTTAGTAACTACCGTAAGCCTTAAAGTAATGAAAAAATTAGCTACTACAACATCATGCCCAGATATAATCGCTCTTGTTAAAAAAAGAAAAGAAGAAAACATTGGAAATAATGTTATAATACTAGAATCTATTCAAGACCCTGGCAATTTAGGAACCATAATAAGAACCTCGAAAGCCTTTAATGTAGATACAATTATTCTAGGAGGAAGTTCTGTAGACTTATATAATTCCAAAGTAGTAAGATCTGCTCAAGGAATGATATGCCACAGTAACATCTTAATTAGAAATGACTTACCTAAAGTTATAAATAGTCTAAAACAAAAAGACTATCTCGTATTAGGGACTAAAGTCCAAGGGGGAGTAGATATAAGAAATGTCACCTTTAAAGGAAAAATAGCTATTATTATTGGTAATGAAGGAAGTGGTATGAGTGAAGAAGTGAGTAACTTATGCGACGAACACCTATATATAAAAATGCATAAAGATTGTGAAAGTTTAAATGCTGCCGTCGCGGGGGCAATTCTTATGTATGAGGTATTTAATAAATGAAATATGTAATAATAGGTAAAATAGTTAATACTCATGGCTTAAAAGGAGAGGTTAGAATTCTCTCAGACTTTCCTTATAAAGATAAAGTATTTAAAGAAAACATGAATTACTATATCGGAGAGAATAAAGAAAAACATAAATCAATTAGATATAGACATCATAAAATATTCGAAATGCTAACTTTTGAAGACATAGATGATATAGACAAAGCACTTTTATATAAAGGAAAATATATCTTTGTAAATAAAGAAGATGTACAATTAGATAAAAACCAATATTTAGATGAAGACATAATAAATTTAAAAGTCTATATCTCATCCAAAGAAGTTGGTAGAGTAAAAAAAATAGTAAGATATAACAAAAATAACCTATTACTAGTAACAAATAAAGAAAAAGACTTTTACATTCCATATAATTTTGATATAATAAAAAAAGTGTGTTTAGAAGAAGGTTATTTACAAGTAGATAACATCGGGGGATTAGTAGAATGAAAATAGATATATTAACATTATTTCCAAATATGTTTACAGGATTTCTAAATGAATCTATTATTAAAAGGGCTATACAAAAAAATATTGTCCAAATAAATGTAGTAGACTTTAGAAGTTATAGTAAAAAAAACAATAATCAAGTAGATGATACTCCATATGGTGGAGGTTCTGGCATGGTTCTTATGTGTCAGCCAATAGTGGACGCTATTAAAGACTTAAAACAAGAAGATACTAAAGTATTACTTATGTGTCCAACCGGAGAAGTCTATAAACAAAGTGCAGCATATAAATTTAAAGAATTTAAACACTTAATCATTGTATGCGGTCATTATGAAGGCTTCGATGAAAGAATAAGAAATTACGTAGATTATGAAATAAGTATCGGAGACTTTATATTAACCGGAGGAGAAATACCCGCTATGGCTATAACAGATAGCATAGTAAGACTCCTAAAAGGAGTCATAACAGAATCATCTTACCAAAATGATTCATTTACCCAAAACTTACTTGACTATCCAACTTACACTAAACCACGTGATTTTGAAGGCCTAAAAGTACCAGAAGTACTCTTAAGCGGAGACCATAAAAAAATAGAAGAATATCGAAAAAAAGAAGCACTAGAAATAACAAAAAGAAAAAGACCAGACCTACTACAAGGAGGAGAGTATGAAGAAAAATAGTTATAACCTATGCAAAGATGGTATCACTAGTAAAATATCAATTAATTTAAAATATGATGATAGTTATAATGTAAAACCTAAAGTAAAAGGCAAGGGAACTATTGAAGTAAACAAAATCAACTTTTTGTCTCCTGATTTTAGTGAAAAACTAATAAAAAAGAAAATCGAACTAAAAATACTAAACATTTTAAAAAGAGTGGAAAATAGTGATGAAGATGATGGAACATCCGCTATTGAAAAAAGTATAATTGAAGCCGAAAAATTAAGAATAAAAATAATTAACAACTATGTAAAATATTTAGGAAACACTTATCAAAAATTAACCCTTAAAAAATTAGGAATAATTATAGATAATTTAAAATATCAGCTAATAGAAATAGAACAAAGAAAACAAGATGAATTGTTATTAAATTTTAATACAGAAGAACTAACCTCGAAAAAGAGTCGTTAAGGAGGAATTTATGAAAATATTTGTCGCAACAACTTCCAAAGATGAAGTAGACTCTCACTATAAAAAAGATACCCTTACAATTGGAAAATACTTAATAGAAAATAATATAGACCTAGTCTTCGGATGTGATTACCATGGCTGTATGGGAGTACTTTATAATCTATATAAAGAAAATAATAGAGAAATATATGCTTATAATATCCCTATCTATAATATAAATTTAGATAAAGTACATAATATTCCTGTTAAAAATATTCCCGAAAGAACCCTAAACATGTTAAATGACTCAGATATATGGCTATTTCTTCCCGGAGGAATAGGGACATACCAAGAACTATTAACAGCAGTGGATATAAAAAGAACATATAACATAAATAAACCCCTTATAATATATAATGATAATCATTATTATGATGATTTATTAAACATTATAAAAAAACTAGAAAAAAGTAAATTCTCTAGTAATATAGAAAGTATATACAAGATTGCTAATAACACAAGTGAAGTTATAAAATATATAAAGGATGTGATATAAATGGATAATAATAAATTAACTATGGATAAATTAGTAAATTACTGTAAAACATATGGATACATATTTCAAGGAAGTGAAATATATGGAGGTCTTGCAAATACATGGGATTATGGACCCCTTGGAGTCCGCCTTAAAAACAACCTAAAAGACCTATGGCGTAAAAAATTCATTCAAGAATCTGATAACAGTTATGAAATAGACGCTGATATACTAATGCACCCAAGAGTATGGGAAGCTTCTGGTCACACTACTAGCTTTTCTGATCCCCTAATAGATTGTAAAGGATGTAAAAGTAGATATCGTGCAGATAAACTAATCGAAGAATCAGACTGTGACATCAACCCAGATACACTAACAGATAAAGAAATGGTTGAATATATTAAAGCAAACAAAATAAAATGCCCAAAATGTGGTAGTCTAGACTTTACAGATATAAGAGAGTTTGGTCTTATGTTTGAAACTCATCGAGGAGTCATCAAAGAAGACCCAAATGGTTTAGTATACCTAAGACCAGAGACAGCTCAAGGAGAGTTCGTAAACTATTTAAATGTCCTTAGAACTATGAGAACAAAAGTACCGTTTGGAATAGGACAAATAGGAAAAGCATTTCGTAACGAAATAACCCCAGGTAACTTTACCTTTAGAACTATAGAATTTGAACAAATGGAACACCAACAATTCTGTAAAGAGGGTGAAGATTCAAACTTCTATAACTATTATAAAAATTATGCAATGGATTTTGTTAAATCACTTGGGGTATCCCCAGAAAACTTAAGATTTAAAGATCACGAAAAATTAGCTCATTATGCTAAAGAAGCATGTGATATTGAATATAAATTCCCATTCGGATGGGGTGAATTATGGGGGACACATAACCGTACCAACTATGACTTATCACGTCATGAAGAATACTCAAAGGTTAGCTTTGAATACCTAGATCCAGTAGATAACAGTAAATACATACCATATGTAGTAGAGTCTTCAGTAGGATGTGATAGATTAACTCTAGCAGTACTATGTGATAGCTATAAAGAAGAACAGTTAGAAGATGGTAGTTATAGAGAAGTATTAAAATTAAACCCACTTCTTGCCCCATACAAAGTATGTGTACTACCCCTTGTTAAAAAATACCATAGTGACCTTGCTATGAAAATAAGCAAAGACTTATCAAAATCATTCATGACTACATATGATGAATCAGCATCAATTGGTAAAAGATATCGTCGTCAAGACGTAATTGGAACCCCTTTCTGTATAACTGTAGACGATGAAACCATAAACAATAATACAGTAACAGTAAGAGATAGAGACACTATGAAACAAGAAGTAGTAGAGTTAGATAAATTAGTAGATTATATTAACAATAAACTAAAATAATGGAGGTATTTATGGAGGAGTATAATAGTTTAGAAGAATTATATCATAGATTACTTCCTTGTTTAAAAGTAAAAAAAAGACTTATTCAAAATGATAACTATTTATATATAAGTCATAATGATATATGGCAGTATTTAAGCACACATAAGTGGAAAAATGCCCATAATTTAACACTTTCAGATATGGTTAGTGATATAATTTATGTAAATATAACAAACGTAGATAAATATATAAAAAATAAAATAAAAAATGAAGATAAAATACTATTATAGGAAGGAATAAAACAATGAAAAAGACAATAATAGGAATAATAGTAAGCCTTCTAGTAGCAGTTATATGTTGTTTTGGATGCGTAAAACTATTAAAACATATAAACTATGGATTAGACTTACAAGGAGGCTTTGAAGTATTATATGAAGTAGAAGCATTCGAAGGCGAAAAACTAGATAGTGATATGGTCTATAACACTTATAAATCTATCCTAAAAAGGGTAGACAGTCTCGGAGTTAGCGAACCAGAAATATCAATCGAAGGCGAAAACAGAATAAGAATAAGATTAGCGGGTGTAACTTCCCAAAAAGAAGCAAGAGAAAAAATAAGTTCAATGTATGTACTATCCTTTAGAGATTCTGCAGACAATTTGCTTATGACTAGTAGTGTACTAAAAGGTAGTGCCAAAGTAACTATGGATAGTTATGGAAAACCTGCAGTTAGTCTTAGTATCAAAGATACAGATACATTCTCTAAAGTAACCGGAGACATATCAAAGAAAATGAATAACGTAATTGTCATATGGCTAGATTATGACGAAAATAAAGACAGTTATTCAAAAGAAAAAGACAAATGTGGTACAGCAGAATCAAGATGTAAAAGTGCTGCAAGAGTAGAACAAGCTTTCTCATCTGATGTAATAATTCAAGGAAACTTTACAAAAGAAGAGGCAGAAACTCTTGCTGAAAACATTAACCTAGGTTCTCTTCCTACTAAACTTACTGAATTATCATCAAGAACAGTAGAAGCATCATTCGGAGAAAACTCATTAAATAAAACCTTTTTAGCGGGAATTATTGGTATAATAACTGTTATAGCATTAATGGTTTTAGTATATCATTTCGCAGGTTTAATCGCAGGTATCGGAGTTATCGTATATGCACTATTAACTTTCTTATTATTCTATTTAATAAATGGAGTTTTAACCCTTCCAGGTATTGCCGCAATGCTTTTAGGAATAGGTATGGCAGTAGACGCTTGTGTAATTAGTTTTGAAAGAATAAAAGATAGACTAAAAATAGGAAACAGCCTAAAAAAATCATTTGAAGAAGGTAATAAAACCTCACTTAAAAGTATAATAGATGCCAATTTAACTACCATAATCGTAGCTATAATCTTATTTATATTTGGACAAAGCTCAGTAAAAGGATATGCAACACTATTAATAATTAGTATCTTAGTTACTCTATTCGTAATGCTTGTACTTGTAAGACTAGTTTTAAAATACTTCGTAAATACTGGATTCTTCGATGATAAACCAGGCCTATTCATAAGAGTAAATAAAAAGAAAATCGTTAAAAGCAAAGACATAATAATACCATACAAAAAACTTGATTTTGTCAAAATTAAAAATAAAATGTTTGCTTTAACTATTATTATAATACTAACCGGAGCAATATTCTTTGGTTTTAGAAAATTAAATTTAGCAGTAGACTTTTCCGGAGGAACTGAGGTAACTGTAAATACATTAGATAATTCTATAATCAAAGATATTAATAAAGACCTTAAAGATAGTAATTATAATATAATTAAAAGTAGTACAGATAAAGAAGTCACTAACATAACTATAGATAATATTTTAACTAAAGATGATATTAAAGAATTAACATCAAAACTGCATGATAAATACAATGTAGATACTGATATATATGTAGTTAGTAATGTTGTAAAAAAAGAACTAGTTAAAAACGCTGTAATTTCCCTAATTCTATCTAGTATAGGTATATGCTTATACATAAGCTTTAGATTTAAATTCAACTATGCAATAAGTGGTATAATAGCTTTATTACATGACGTAATAATCACCATCTGCTTCTTCTCAATATTCAGATTAGAAGTAAATTCAATATTCATAGCAGCCATCCTAACAATAATTGGATACTCTATAAATGATACAATTGTAACCTTTGATATGATAAGAGAAAACTACAAGAGAAAATATATGGGCAACATTAAAAAGGATTCTGATCTAGATGATTTAGTCAATGATAGTGTTAGATTAACATTATTCAGAAGTATTATGACCACAATGACTACAATTATGCCTGTTGTATGCTTAGTAATATTCGGGGCTACAGAAATAATTAATTTTAACATTGCCTTACTAGTAGGTTTCATTTCCGGAGTTTATTCATCAATATTTATATCTAACCCATTATGGTTAATATTAGAGAAAAAAAGTATAAATAAAGTTAAAAAGATAGATGATGATGATGAAAAAGAAGAACTAAAAATTAAAGGTATTAACTGTTAAAATACATTTATAATTAATTCAAAAAGGAGAATATAATATGATATATTTAGATTATAACGCTACTACTCCTGTAGATAAAAGAGTATTAGATACTTTTAACAAAGTATGTATAGAATATCCTGGTAATAGCAATTCCCTACATAGCTTAGGTATAAAATCAAAACAACTTGAAGACTATGCCACAGAAAAAATCGCAGATTTATTAAAAATATCTCCCAAAGATATAATCTATACATCTGGTTCTAGTGAATCAAACAACCTAGCAATTAAAGGAGTATGTAGTAAATACAAAAATAGAGGAAAACACATAATAACCACCTTTTTAGAACACTCAAGTGTAATCGGACCCTTAAATTATCTATCTAATGATGGTTATGAAGTTGACTTTGTAAAAATAACTGATGAAGGACTTGTAGATATAGATCACTTAAAAACACTACTAACAGATGATACTATATTAGTAAGTATTTGTTTAGTAGATAGTGAAATAGGGTTAAAACAAAATATAGATGAAATAGGAAAACTTTTAAAAGAATATCCGAAATGCTATTTCCATGTAGATTGTACACAAGCAGTAGGTAAAGTCAATATAGATTTTACTAATATAGATTTAGCAAGTATATCAGCCCATAAAATATTTGGACTAAAAGGAATAGGAATGCTTATAAAGAAAGAAAACATCGTAATAGAACCCCTTATTCATGGGGGAAAAAGTACCACTATATACAGAAGTGGTACTCCTGCCTTACCTTTAATAGTATCCCTAATGAAAGCTTTAGAGTTAATTATTCCTAATATAAAAACTAATTATAATTACGTCGAAAAACTAAATAAAAAAATAATATCTGCCTTAAGTAAATATGAAAATGTCCATATAAACAGTACCAAAAACTCTATTCCATATACAATTAATTTTAGCCTAAAAAACATTAAACCAGAAACATTTATACATGCTCTTGACGAAAATAAAGTATATATATCTACTAAAAGTGCTTGCTCTAGTTCTGATAGTATCTCTAATAGTGTATATGCTCTAACCAAAGATAGAGATATATCATCTACATCTCTAAGAATAAGTTTATCATACCGAACCACTATGGAAGAAGTAGATAAAGCCTTGGAAATATTTGATAAATGTTATAATAAGTTATTATTAAAATAAGGAGGAGTTATGAAAATAATTAAATTTACTGCCATTTGGTGCCCTGGATGCTTAGTAATGAAAAAAGTATGGAATAATATAGAAAAAAAATATAACATAGAAACTAATGATTACGACTATGATATTGATTATGACTTAAGAGAAAAATTTGCTATTGGCAAAACCTTACCAGTTACCATCTTCTTAGATAAAGATGATAGAGAATTAGAAAGACTAGTAGGAGAAGTATCAGAAAAAAAATTAATTAGTACTATAGAAAAATATAGAGAGATGTGAAATTGTGAAGTACATTAATAAAATATTATTTATATTATTATCCTTCTTTATGATTACCTCTTACACATATGCAAATAGTGATTTAGTAAATATCTATTTCTTCCATTCATACACATGTAAACACTGTCAAAAAGAAAAAGAATTATTAACTAAATTAGAAGAAGATAGTAAAAAAATAAAAGTTTATATGTATGAAATTAGCGAAGAAGATAATAGTAAAAAATTAGAAGAAATATCTAAACTATTAAATGTTAAAGTATCAGGAGTCCCTTTTACAATTATTGGTACAAAAACATATAATGGTTATAGCGAAGAAAGTAGTAAGAAAAACTTTCTCGGAGCAATATCCTATTTTGAAGAATATGGATACGAAGATGTCGTAGCAAACTACCTTGGTATCAAAGAAACTGGTCAAATAAAGGAAAATAAAGATAATATAACTCTAGAAGAGTATATGAAAAATTATGAAAATTATACATTTGATATTCCTTTAATAGGCAAAGTAGAGACTAAAAACCTAACCTTACCTCTAATCACAATTGTAATAGGTCTATTAGATGGGTTTAACCCCTGTGCTATGTGGGTCTTACTATTTTTAATAAGTATGTTAATGGGAATGAAAAACAAGAAAAGAATGTGGACTCTAGGAATATCATTTCTAGTAGCTAGTACCCTAACATATTTATTATTTATGATAGCATGGTTAAATGTTGCAAGTCTTTTAAGTAGTATCATATATTTTCGCCTCCTAATAGCTCTCGTAGCTTTAATCGGAGGAAGCATTAACCTAGTTAGCTATTTCAAAAATAGAAAAACATCAGGGTGCACTGTAACAAACGATAACCAAAGAAATAAAATATTTACTAAAATAAAAAAATTCACTTCAGAAAAAAACTTCTTATTAGCTCTATTTGGGGTAATAACTCTAGCAGTCTCTGTTAATATCATAGAGCTCGCTTGTTCCGCAGGACTTCCTATAATATTTATAGAAATACTCAATGTAAATAATTTAACTATATTTGAGCAAGGTATATATATTGCTTTATATTTATTATGTTTCTTTTTAGATGATTTAATAGTATTTATAGTAGCAATGACTACCCTTAGATTAACGGCAGTTAGTACAAAATATGGTAAAATATCTAAATTAGTCGGAGGAATTTTACTTGTAATAATTGGAATATTAATGATATTTAAACCAGAGTGGTTAATGTTTAATTTTTAAATTTATTAATATTAAAGTCTTGATGTATATAAAAAAATATGTTAAAATTGGATTATCTTAAAATAGTTAATATATTAATAAAGGAGGAGTGTCATGTATGGTAAAATAATAAAGGTATCAAATAGAGACTTTGATCTAAAAGTAAAGGATAGGGAAGTAGTATTATTCTGCTGTTTCAAAGATTTAAAATATGGAAATATATATGCAATATTTTCTGACAAGGATAATTTTAATAATACCTTGTACTATGGTAGTATTCATTTCAAAGAAAATAGTATTGTAATTATTGATACAAAAAAAGATATTTCAAACATGATAAATGATTTAATACTTGTCTTAAACAAAAACAAAAAATTATATGATTACCAAATACTTGATATTGAAAAATATAATAAAATAGAACTAATATCTAATAACGAAATGAAAGTAGATAACAATCTATTAAATAAACTTGAATATGTATGTGTTAAAAAACCTGCCCCAAAAAAGAAAAAACAAAACAAAGATTCAGCAGGCACATTAAAATCAGTTCTTGCTTTATTATTCGTTCTACTATTTATATATATATATGTATATTTAGAAAATAAAGATAATTATATATTAGAGTGTAGTAAAGATTATGAAATAAAAGAATTATCTAAAGTAAATGCTGACGTTGTTATTTACTTTAATAAAAAAGATGAAATAATTTATATTGATAATATGGTTAAGTATATTTTTGATACCAAAGTAGAATATCAAGACTTTAAAACTAATAACCAAAAACAAAATAAATATATCAAAGACGCAGACGGACTAAAATATTTTGACAGCGATAACACTTTAATGTCTATTAAAAGGGAAACCAATGTCACAAATACTTTCAAAGAAATAAAAAAATTATATACATCTGATGGTTATAAATGTGAGAAGAGAAAAATAAATGAAAAATAATTATTTAATATATAGTCAGTCTAAGGAAGTAACTAAACTTCTTCTAAAAAATTTAATTTCTAAAATTGATGAATATGATCTTATAAAATACGATAATGAAAAAACTACCACTATTGGAGATATTATTGAAGAAGCAAGTATGAGTAGTATGTTTAGTCCTAAAAAAGTAATAGTAGTAGAAAATGAAAGTATATTTAAAGACGATATTAAAGATATGGATAAATTACTAACTTATTTAAATAGACCTAATCCTAATAATTATTTAATATTTTTATATGATAAGACTCCAGATAAACGTAAAAAGATATATAAATACTTCTCAGAAAAAGACTGCATAATAACGGAAGATAATTTCGACTTAACAAAATATATTAATGATATCTTAAAAAAAGAAAATTATAAGATGAATAACTATGACATAAAATATTTAATATCTAAAGTAGGAAGTAACCCTAATGATATTTATAATGAAATAAATAAATTAATGTTATTAAAATTAAATGATAAGGTAATAACTAAGAGTGATATAGATAAAATAACCTCAAATAATTTTGAAGACAATATTTTCTCTTTTACAAATTCTGTTTTAAACAAAGATATTGAAAAAAGTTTAAAATTGTATAAAGAATTTATAAAACATGGTTATGATGAAGTAATGTTAATACCCATTCTAGCAAGTCAATTTCGTAGTTTGTATCAAGTAAAAAGATTAGCAAACCTTGGTAAGACAAACGAAGAAATTTCCAAAATCTTAGGTTTTACTAACCCAAATAGGGTAAAAATGTGTCTTAGAAATGCTTATAGTTACACGGAAAATGAATTACTAAATAGACTTTATAACTTAGCAGAGTTAGATATAAAAATAAAAAGAGGAGCAGTAAGTAAAAAGAATGCCTTCGAACTTTACTTAATAAAACAAGATATGATTTAACCCATACCTTGTTTTATTCTCTTAACCATTTCTGAGCGTTTACTCTTATCACTATTATCCCAAAGTATTTCAAACAAAACCCCAAGACCAATTAGTGGCTCATCCTCTCTGCTACTTACAACCTTATCAATATTATCTCCAATAACATCTTCACTATCACCTTTAAAATTATTAATTATATAACTTCTTACATCAATATCCATTTTATCACCCATAAGTAGTATTGTACATATAATAAAATTAATACATATTTATTAAAAACTATGGACTTTTTTTATATAATTTAGTAAAATAATATTAAGGAGGAGAGTATGAATATTGTTTTAATTGTTGTTATAGCGGTCATATTATTTATAATTTTTTATGCAATAGGTATTTATAATAAGCTTGTTAATGCAAGAAATAAAGTAAAAGATCAATTTTCACAAATAGATGTCCAACTTAAAAGAAGAGTTGATTTAATACCTAATTTAGTAGAAACCGTAAAAGGATATGCTAAACATGAAAATTCTACTTTAAAGGAAGTAATAGAAGCCCGCAACAAATTAAATTCAGCAGGTACAATTAATGAAGAAATAGATGCTAACAATAAATTAACTGGAGCATTAAATAAATTATTCGCTCTAGCAGAATCTTATCCAGATTTAAAAGCAAATGAAAATTTTAAAACAATGCAAGAAGATCTAAAAGATACAGAAGACAAAATCAGTTATGCAAGATCATTTTATAATGATACAGTTCTTCAGTATAATAACATTGTTGAAATGTTCCCATCAAACATTGTAGCAAGCATGTTTAAATTTACCAAGTATGAATTCTTCAAAATAGATGAAAAAGAAAAAGAAAATCCTAAAGTAAAATTTTAGGATTTTTTCTTAAATTAAAAATACAAACTAAGACTTAATTATTTAACTAATAGTTAAGTCATTTTATGTCTTATTTTGTCTATAATTAAAAAAAATATTAACACAAAAGTAACGTTTATTAACACGAACGCTTTAAAAATAAAAAAATTCAAAAAAATTAAAAACATCAAAAAAGAATTTTTTCAAAAAAGCAAAAACTGCAAAAAACAGATAACTAAAAAAATAAAAATGCCGTAAAATAGGGAAAATATTCAAAAAACAAAATTAAAAAATAGTAAAAAACAATAGTACTGCAAAATTCAAAAATAAAAAAATTCAAAAAAATTAAAAACGAACAAAAAACTATTGACATATAAAAACTACTAAGGTATAATTAGATTGTAAATGATAGGAGGAGTAAGAAAATGGTAAATACAGAAGAAGCTGTAAACACATTAAAAGTAATTAAAAGAAATGGCAAAAAAGTTGATTTTGATGGTACTAAAATAGCAGTTGCTATTAAAAAAGGTTTTGATAGTATCGTAAATGAAAATGAAGAAGCAAGATATACAGAAAAAGACATTCAAAAGATATATCAAGCTGTAATTAAAAATATAGAAAAAGAATATAAGGATGAAGAAAAGATTAAAATAGAAACTATCCAGGATATGATAGAAGTCGCATTACAAAAATATGAATACATGGATGTATATAAATCTTTTTCTGAATATAGAGAAAGAAGAAGTCAATCAAGACAAGCCTTTTTAGAGGATAAAAGGTTACATAAAATATCAAAAATATTTGAAGGATTAGTATATAAAAGTTCAACAGAAGATAATACCAAAAGAGAAAACGCAAATATTGATGGAAACTCTTCAATGGGAACAATGCTTCAATTAGGAAGTACAATTGGTAAAGAATTATCTAAAACCTATTTCATGAAGAAAAAGTTTGCTGATGCACATGAAAATGGAGATATACATATCCATGATATGGATTTTATGCCAATGGGCACAACAACATGCACACAAATAGATTTAGAAAAATTATTCAAAAATGGTTTTTCAACAGGGCACGGTTATTTAAGAGAACCTCAAGACATTATGAGTTATTCAGCCTTAGCAGCGATAGCTATTCAGGCAAACCAAAATGATCAACATGGCGGACAAAGTATTCCTGCATTTGATTATTATATGGCTCCCGGAGTCCTAAAAACATTTAAAAAACAATACAAACAAGCAATATCAGAACTATTAGATTTTGCAGGTTTTGAAAATTTTATTAATATGGATAAAATAGCTAAAGATATAGATAAACTATCTAGTATAGAGTTTGATAAAGGATTATTAGATGGTTATGCTAAAGACAGCGATGTTTTATTAAAAGTATTTCATAAAGCATATGATATAGCTTATATGAAAACAGATAGAAGAACTTATCAAGCAATGGAAGCTTTTGTCCATAATTTAAACACTATGCATTCAAGAGCAGGAGCACAAGTGCCATTTTCTTCTGTAAACTTCGGTACAGATACATCTCCAGAAGGAAGAATGGTAATGAAAAACTACTTACTTTCAGTTGAAGCAGGATTAGGTAAAAACGAAACACCTATATTCCCAATTTCTATTTTCAAAGTAAAAGAGGGTGTAAATTATAATAAAGAAGACCCTAACTATGACTTATTTAGACTATCTTGTGAAGTATCTGCTAAAAGACTATTCCCTAATTTTTCCTTCCTTGATTCAAGTTTTAATAAGGAGTATTACAAAGAAGGAGATTACAGAACTGAAGTAGGTTATATGGGATGTAGAACTAGAGTACTTGCCAATGTAATAGATGAATCTAAAGCTATAACCCCAGGAAGAGGAAATTTATCCTTTACTTCAATTAATCTACCAAGACTTGGAATAAAACACGGTATAGCTCTTAAAGAAAGAGATAAAGCAGACATTGATGGATTTTTCAAAGAACTAGAAGAACTAATGGATTTAGTTAAAGATCAATTATTAGAAAGGTTTGATATCCAGTGTAGTAAAAAACTATATAATTTCCCATTTCTTCTAGGACAAGGTAACTGGATTGATAGTGAGAAATTAAAACCTAATGATAGATTAAGAAAAGTACTTAAACATGGAACCTTATCTATTGGATTCATTGGACTTGCAGAATGTTTAAAAGCTTTAACAGGTAAACACCATGGAGAGAGTGAAGAAACTAATAAATTAGGACATAAAATTATAAAATTCATGAGAAGTAAATGTGATGAATACTCAAAAGAATATAATTTAAATTTTACCTGCCTAGCAACTCCTGCAGAAGGATTATCTGGAAGGTTTGTAAATATAGATAAAGCAATTTATGGAAGAATTAAAGGCGTAACAGATAGAGAATATTATACAAATTCTTTCCATGTTCCTGTATATTACAATATTAGCATTGCTAAAAAAATAAAAATTGAAGGACCTTATCACGAATGGACTAATGCAGGACATATAAGTTATATTGAATTAGATGGAGATACTACTAAAAATGTAGATGCCTTTGAGAAAATCGTAAGACTTATGAAGGAAGCAAACTTCGGTTATGGTGCTATTAACCATCCTGTAGATAGAGATCCAGTATGCGGTTATGTAGGTATAATTGGTGATGTTTGTCCTGGATGTGGTAGACATGCCGGTGAGGGAGTTAGCGTTGAAAAATTAAAAGAATTAGGAGGAGCTCAAAATGAGAGAAGAAGTTAAAGAATGTAAAACAGTTGGGGAAGGTATTGGTTTTGAAAGAATAAGAAGAATTACTGGATATTTAGTAGGAACAACTGATAGGTTTAATAATGGTAAAAGAGCAGAAGAAAGAGATAGAGTAAAACACGGTACTGATGGTATAATTCCCTGTGGTCTTTGTAAATAATGGAAATTAGGTTAGCAAGAGATTTAGATTATGACAGTATTGTTGATGGAGAAGGCATAAGGACAGTAATATGGACACAAGGCTGTGGTCATAAATGTCCTATGTGCCATAATCCAGAAACACATAGTTTTTCCGGAGGTTTTTTAGTAGACACTGATACTATAAAGGAAGAATTATCAAGGTTAGAACATCAAGATGGTATTACTTTATCTGGAGGTGATCCTTTATATCAAGTAGAACCCGTTTTAGATATATGTAAATATGCTAAAAGCATTAACTTAAATGTATGGTGTTATACAGGATTTCTATTTGATGATCTATTAAAAAGAATAGATAAAGAGCCTCTAATAAAAGAATTATTACAAAATATTGACGTTCTAGTAGACGGTGAATTTATGATAGATAAAAAAAGTTTTGATGTAATTTTTAGAGGTTCTAGCAATCAAAGGATTATTGATGTTAAAGAGAGCTTACGTGAAAATAAACCTATTGAATTAGAAAAATATAAAACAAATAATATGAATAATATGAGAAAGTTCGCAAGAAAGACTTATGTGTAATAATACAGATGTAATTTTTAGAGGTTCTAGCAATCAAAGGATTATTGATGTTAAAGAGAGCTTACGTGAAAATAAACCTATTGAATTAGAAAAATATAAAACAAATAATATGAATAATATGAGAAAGTTCGCAAGAAAGACTTATGTGTAATAATACATAGGTTTTTTCTTTATATCTTAAATACACTGAAAGAATTGATTAAAAATATATTTTATGTTAAAATGTACTTATGGGGGATTATATGAGTAAAGATTTAAAGATTATTAAAAGAAAATATGGAGAAAAAATGGCCCGTTATTGTAGGGATAACTTTTCTACAATTTTAGAAATAGAAGGCCTATTATGTAAAATACTTTTAGATAATTTTAATACAAGCCATATCTTATTTGATGATATTATTAATAATCATAAACTAAATGAATTTAATAACTATATACTGGGGCTCATAAAACTTGAAGAACAAAAATGTAATACTTTGGGTAAAACTCCAGAACAATTAATGAGTCAGGCTGGATATAGTTTAAAAGAATGTAAAACTAATGAAGAGATAATGATGTACCAGAGATATTATGCAAAAAACGAAGAACTGTGTACCTTCCGTAGTCAAAGATTAAAAGAATGTAGAGTTTTCTTCGCAGTCCATGAAGATGCTGAAAAATTACGCAGAGAAGAATTTAAAAATCCCTCTAGACAAGATAAATATGGAACTTCCGTTATAAGCATTCAATTTAAGAAAGATGGAACTAACTGTCTATCTATAAAAAATAGATATAATGAAAGTGCCCCTAGACCAGATGCTACTTTTTCAAATAACCTAGATAATATAGTAGTAGGTTTAACACAAGCTTTCGAAATAACTTATGGTCTTGTGCAAAAATATAAAAATATTGATTTTAGTCTACCAAACTACGTACGAGCAGTAGATGGTAAGTTTTATAGATATAATTACGCTACAAATGGTACTTATTACTGTCATGATAATGTAATAATAAAAGACAATAAAATTATAAAACTAGATAAAAGCAAATATTTAGTAGTAGATTATTTTATAATATCATTAGTAGATAAAAAAATTATAGATTTAAACGGTAATAAAGATAGTTTTACAAAGATAATTCCCAATATAAAATTAATTGAGATAAAAAAATGTGATGGTGATAAGATTATTTCAATACAGGGACATCATGATGAAAAAATTTATTTAAATATTGATAAATATAATGTAATAACTTCACTAAAATTAGAAAATATAGAAAATATTCCCGATAATTTCTTATTCAACAATAATACTTTAGAATTCTTTATAGCCCATAAATTAAAATATATTGGTTCTTGGTTTATGACCAACAATAAAGTTATAAGAAAATTTATTACCCCAGATTTATTAAAAATAGGAAATGAATTCTTACGCTCTTCTTTAAATATAAACAAACTAGAACTTCCAAATCTGGAAGAAGCTGGAGATGGATTTCTAACTAACGCAATACTGTTAAATGAATTAACCCTTGAAAAAGTGAGAATAATAGGAAATAGATGCCTAGTTAATAATAAGTATCTTCAAAATCTATATCTACCAAATATAGAACAAATCGGAGATGGATTCTTAGAATTTAATAAATCACTTCAGTTATTAGAAATACCCAGAAAGGAGGTTTTAGGAAGAAGGTGCTTACTAAATAATGAAAATTGTTCTATTTCTATGATAGAAAATTCAAAAATAAAGAAAAAAACATTAGAGAAAAATAGGTGATATTATGATAAAGGAAAAACTTGCCCTTGTTCCACATACCCCAGGTTGCTATTTAATGAAAGATATAAATGGCTACATTATATATGTTGGTAAAAGTAAAAATTTAAAAAACAGATTAACCTCATATTTTCACAGTAGTCATACAGGTAAAACAATGATGCTTGTAAATGATATATATGATTTTGAATACATATTAACATCATCAGAACTTGAGGCACTTCTTTTAGAAATAAACTTAATAAAAAAATATAATCCCAAATATAACATCTTACTTCGTGATGACAAAACATATCCTTATATAGAACTTACAAATGATAAAGTACCAAGATTATTAATAGTTAGAAATCCTCACATAAAAAAAAGTAAAAACCGAAGATTATATGGTCCATATCCAAATGTTAGTGCAGCCCGAAAAGTAGTAGAAATAATAAACAGAATATATCCCCTTCGTAAATGCAAAACCTATGGTAAAAAAGAATGCTTGTATTATCATATTGGACAATGCTTAGGCTACTGTAATAATAAAATAGACGATGAAGTAATTAAAAAAATGAAAGATGACATAATATCTTTTTTTAATGGAAATGACACAATTATAACAGATAAATTAAAAGAGAAAATGAAAGAATCATCAGACAAAATGTATTTTGAAAAAGCATTAGAGTACAAAGAAATGTTAGAATATATAAATATCACTTTAGAAAAACAAAAAGTAGAATTAGATGCAAACTATGATATTGATGTCATAAACCATTATTCAGATGGAAATTACATTTCCATAAGTATTCTATTTATAAGGGGAGGAAAACTTCTTGACAGTAAGAATATAATATTCCCTCTAGTGGACACCATTTCCGAAGAAGTCGGAGGTTATATCACAGACTTTTACAGTAAACATCTGCCTCCAAAAGAAGTATTCATATCTGATATTATAGATGTTTCTTTATATAAAGAAGCACTTGGTATAAATTTTTTGGTGCCTAAAAAAGGAATGAAAAAAAATATCCTTAAGCTAGCAAAAACAAATGCCGAAAATTACTTTAACGAACAAATATCAATAATCAAAAAGGATGATACAAAAAGAATTGAGGGAATGAACACACTAAAAAAATTACTTAATCTTCCAAAATTAAGTAGAATAGAATTGTTTGATAATTCTAATTTATTTGGTAGTTTCAACGTTTCCGGAATGGTAGTTTTTATTGATGGTAAACCATGTAAAAATGAATATCGTAAGTACAAAATAACTAATGACAAAAATGATGACTACTTTACAATGCAAGAAGTCATCTATCGTAGATATTTTCGTGTATTAAAAGACCATTTAGATCCCCCAGATTTAATAATTGTTGATGGTGGTATTGGACAGATTAATGTTGCTAGAAAAGTTTTAGAAGAACTCAAAATGAATATTCCCGTATGTGGTCTTAAAAAAGATGATAAACACAACACAAATACACTACTCGGAGATAATCCAATTAGAGAAATAAAAATTGATAAGGGAAGTGATCTATTTTTACTTCTTACAAGAATGCAAGACGAAGTACATAACTATACTATCAGTTATCATCGCAATATCAGAAGTAAATCATCTCTTGGAAGTATTTTAGATAATACTCCCGGTATTGGGGAAGTTAGAAAAACAAAACTATTAAAAAAATTTAAAACCATAAATAAAATAAAAGAAGCTAGTAGAGAAGAACTTATGGAAATAATTCCTAAAAATATGGTAGACACATTTATGGAAAGCATTAAGGAGGAAAACAATGAATAAAGTTATATTAATTAAATACGGAGAATTAACTACAAAAGATGGCAATAGAAATCTATTTATTAATCTATTATACGAAAACATAAAAAATCTTTTAGAAGGATTCAATGTAAAAATAAGCAAAAATAGAGTAAGAATGTTTATTGAAACAGATGAAGATATAGAAAAAATAGTAGAAATGCTAAAAAAAGTTTTTGGTATCCATAGTATAGCTATCGTCTATAAAGTTAATACTAATATTGAAGAAATCAAAAAATTGGCATTAGAAGTATGCCAAAAAAACGATTTTGCAACATTTAAAGTTGAAACAAAAAGAAGTTATAAAGAATTTCCTATTCCTAGTATGGAATTTAATAATTTAATTGGATGGTTAATTTTAAAAAATATTGAAGGTAAAAAAGTTAATATCCATACTCCTGATTTTATATTAAAAATAGAAATCAGAGATAATTATACCTATATTTATGATAAAGAGGTAATGGGTAGTGGTGGTTATCCACTTGGTGTTGCAGGTAAAGGTTTACTAATGCTCTCTGGAGGAATTGATTCTCCAGTAGCAGGATACCTCGCTATGAAAAGAGGAGTAAAACTAGAATGTATTTACTTTGAGTCACCACCACATACAAGTGAGCAAGCATTAAACAAAGTAAAAAAATTAACCTCTAAATTAGCAGGTTATCAAGGAAATATTATATTACATGTCGTTAATTTTACCCATATTCAAGAAGAAATATATAAAAACTGTGATCCTAATTATATGATAACCATCATGAGAAGAATGATGTATAGAATAAGCAAAAAAATAATGGATAAAAGAAATGCTCTTATCCTAGTAAATGGTGAATCTATTGGACAAGTCGCAAGTCAAACTCTAACTAGCATGAATGTTATAAATCGAGTTGTAGATATTCCCGTAATAAGACCACTTGCGTGTTATGATAAATTAGAAATTATAGATATAGCAAAAAAAATTGGAACTTATGATACAAGTATTTTACCATACGAAGATTGTTGTACCATATTTTTACCTAAACATCCAGTAATAAATCCAAAAGAAGATAAAGTACTCTTTGAAGAAGAAAAATTAGATTATAAACTTCTAGTAGAAGAAGCTATTAACAATACAAAAAAAATAACAATTAATAAAAATTATCTAGATATAAACATTTAGCAAAAATTACCACTACAAATATAGTATGAAAATTAATAAAAAACACATCCTATGTTTGTAGGAGGTGAGTTAAATGAATAACACAAATAATAGTAAATTAACAGTTCCTGGTGCAAAGCAAGCTATCGAAAGAATGAAATATGAAATAGCTAACGAATTTGGTGTAAATCTTGGTCCAGATGCTACTAGCAGAGCTAATGGTTCAGTTGGTGGAGAAATAACTAAAAGATTAGTGCGTTTAGGACAAAATCAAATTAGTGGATCTAACAAATAAATTTTTAGAATAGGATACTATTCTTCCAGACTACTGCTTAACAGTGGTCTTTTTTCGTATCCATTCTGGAGTCCAAAACTAAAACCAGTATTAAATTTATGTATTTAAAAACGGAACAAAGTTCCGTATACTAACTTTATTGCCTAACTTAATTATTCTTTTTCTATATAAAATCCCTACATTTAGAATAACTAATATAACAATAGGCAATATATTCCATTAATCTTTCATTTTCTAATACTTATTTATTTTTACTCGCTATCATGAGGAACCTAAGATTTTAGCTAATATTTTATGTGTTCTTTTAGGGATAGATTTTGATTATAATTACACTGTAGAAATACACAACTCAGAGTTAATTAAAGAATTCCTAAAGGATGATAAGCTAATATGTGATATAGTTCTTAAAATCAATTGTAATACTTTTATAAACTGAGACGTTAACAAAGATGGCTACACAGATTATAAAAGATACAGAAACGAAAAATACTTATATGCTATTTTTTATTATATCTCTAATCATTGTGTTAATTACACAGATATGAAAAATTACCATTTATATCAAGAAATAGTAAATAAAGTATTAAAAACATCTAAGCACTAAATTTAAATGCCTCAAATGTAAAAGAAATGGAAAAATAAGTTAGGACAGTTTAGCATATGTATTAAAGGAGTAGGGAATACAATATAACTTTTATTATGTTTAGGGGTAAATGGTTAACTAAACTGTCCATATTATTGTGTAGAAGCGTAGTAATTGCTGGTTATACAATAGCCCAAAACCGCCCTACAAGTAAATAATAAATCATCGATGTGAAAAAGAAGTATTAAACAAATGAAAAATACGTGAAAGATTAGGACATATATTAAATTTTTAAAAACTTTTGTTCTATAGACTATTGATTATAAAGTCAAGATGTGTTAAAATATTTTCAGGAGGAAGAGAATATGGAAACAATAGTAGTAATTATATCAATTTTATTAATAGCAATAGTTTTACTTCAAAGTGGTAAAGCTGCATCTGCTAGTATAATAGAGACAACTAGCGATTCAGAATTATTTTCTAATCGTAAAGAAAGAGGAGCAGAACTATTTATTAGTAGAGCTACATTTATATTAGGACTTTTATTCTTTGTCCTATGTATGTTTATTTCATTTATGTAAGGCTTATTAATTAAGCCTTTTTAGATAGGAGTTGCTAATGTGATGAAAGAAAAAATTTTACAAGTATTAAATGATAAAAATAACCCAAGCTTAACTTTAATAGAAATTAATGATAAACTTGGACTTACAGAAATTAGTGAGTTAGAATCACTTCAAAAATGTTTAACAGATCTTATAAAAGAAGGGTTAGTTTACTATAGTGAAAAAAAGAAAAAATATATATTGTTAGAAAATACACACTTTTTACAAGGACATATGATTATCAATCCTAAAGGTTATGGCTTTGTAACAGTAGAAGGAAGAAACAATGACGTATATATTAGTGAGAGTAATATTAACGGTGCTGGTAATGATGACATTGTTCTAATAGAGATGACTAATCTATACCGTAACGAAGGAAGAGTAGTTAGAATAATTAGAAAAGATGAAAAAAGAATTATTGGACAAATATTCTATGAAAATAATAAATGTTATGCTAAATGTGATAACAGAAAATACGGAAATATATTAATAACCGGAGGAAAAGTTAATAACGTTGTTGAAGGCTCAAAAGTAGTTATAAAAAGAAATCCAAGCAATAACTACGAAGGAAGTATTATTGAAGTAATTGGCCACAAAAACGATGTTGGAGTTGATATATTATCTTTTGTGTATGAATATGACTTTAGGCCATATTTCCCTAAAGAAGTATTACAAGAATTAGAAGACATCCCTGATAAAGTAGACGAAAAGGATATGAAGGGCAGAAAAGATTTAAGAGATAAAGTAATTTTTACTATAGATGGTGATGATACAAAAGATATAGATGACGCTGTTTCAATTGAAAAATTAAAAAACGGCAATTACATTCTCGGAGTCCATATCGCAGACGTTTCCCATTATGTTAAAAAAGGTAGTGAAATAGATAAAGAAGCATATTTTCGTGGTACAAGTGTCTATTTAGTAGATAGAGTAGTACCAATGCTTCCCCATAAATTATCAAATGGAATATGTTCACTTAACCCTAAAGTAGATAGACTTGCTTTATCATGTACAATGGAAATAGATACAAATGGTAATGTAGTAAATAGAGAAATATATAAATCTGTAATTAAAAGTAATATCCAAATGACATATAATAAAGTAAATGACATTCTAGAAAAAGGAATTGTACACGAAGACTATAAACCATTTGTAGAAGACTTAAAAACTATGAATGAATTATCAAACATACTTAGAAAGAAAATGATTTCTCGAGGTTATTTAGACTTTGATAAACCAGAGGCTAAAATTATCGTAGACGAAAAATGCCATCCAGTAGAAATAAAATTAAGAGAGCAGAAAACTGGAGAAAAACTAATAGAAAACTTTATGATCGTAGCCAATGAAACAGTAAGTAGTTATATTACGGATATGCAACTTCCATGTATTTACAGAGTACATGATGTACCTACAATGGAGAAACTTAACGTTTTGAGAAGTATTCTTGCTCTTAAAGGAATTAACTTTAAAGCAAATAGTGAAAAAATACGACCATATGATTACCAAAAATTATTAACTGCATTAAAAAATAAAGATTTCGGAGACGTTTTTACAACTTTGGTAATAAGATCCATGGCAAAAGCAAAATACAGCAATATAAATATTGGACATTTTGGATTAGGCAGTAAAACATATTCTCATTTTACATCTCCAATAAGAAGATACCCAGATTTAACTTTACATAGATTAATCAAGGATTATACTGAGAACTATAGCGAAGAAGTAATTACCTATTGGGAGAATAACCTAGAAGAAATTTCAAATATGACAAGTAAAAGGGAGCAGGATTCAATAGACTGCGAAAGAGATGTTGACAAAATGAAAAAAGCAGAATACATGGAAGACCATATTGGGGAAGTTTATAATGCTGTAATTAGCGGTGTAACTCAATTCGGACTATTCGTAGAATTAGCAAACACTGTAGAAGGACTTATAAGAACCGAAGACCTTCCTAAAGACTATTATATATATGATGAAAACACCATGAGCTTAATAGGAAGAAAGAAAAATAATAAATTCTCATATGGTGATTCCCTAAAAGTAAAAGTAATAAAAGCGAGTAAAGAAACAAGTATGATTGATTTTATTATTTATGATGGTAGAGAGGTAAAAAATGAGAAATAACAAAAAGAAAAAAACCAAGAAAAACGTAAAGAAAAAATTAAAAGTAGGAAATTTAATTATATTCTTATTAATTATTTCTTTCCTTGTAATTGGTATTATATATGGAATCAGTTTAATTACTAATGACGATTCTAAAAATAGTAAACCCGATGACAAAATAGCAGAAACTAAAAATAACCCTAAAAAAGATAAAACTAAAGTATATGAACTAACCCTTGCCATGGTCGGAGACCATCTAATTCATAATGGAGTATACAATGAAGCTAGAAAAAATGCTGGAAATAATGGATATGATTTTAAACCAATGGTTAGTTATATTAAAGATATTGTAAGTAATTATGACCTTGCTTATTATAACCAAGAAACCATTCTCGGGGGAGCAGAATTAGGCTTATCAAGTTATCCTCAATTTCTATCCCCATATGAAGCTGGAGACGCAATGATTGATGCAGGATTTAACCTTGTAAGTTTAGCATCAAACCATACCATGGATAGATATTATTCCACTAACGGAAAAAGTATAGAAAACTCTTGTAATTATTGGTCTAACACAAATGATGTTCTTTATGCAGGAAGTTACACAAGTAATGAAGAAAGAAACAAAGTAAAAATAATGAAGAAAAATAATATAACTTATACAATGCTTAGTTATACCTATGGTACAAATGGTATAAGTGTTCCCACAGGTAAAGAATATTTAGTTAATGTTTGGCCAACTGACATTGACAATGTATCAAATCCAGAATATGATAAAAAGTATCAAGCATATAAAGAAACAGTAAAAGAAGATATAGAAAAAGTAAGAGATAAAGTAGACTTATTAATAGTAGCCATGCACTGGGGAGTTGAATATACCCATGTACCAACAGAATATCAAAAAGACATGGCAAATTACTTATCATCTCTCGGAGTAGACATAATAATCGGAGCTCATCCCCATGTAATTATGCCAGTTACCTATATTAATGATACCCTTGTATACTATTCACTAGGAAACTTTATATCAGCCCAAGAAATTAGTGATTATTATAATAAAATGGTTGGGCTATTAGGCAGTGCAAAAATTACTAAAACAGTAGATAAAAACGGTTCTAGTTTAAAAGTAGAAAGCACAGAAAATCAGTTAATTTTCACTTATCATAATGGGTATAATTACAATAATTTCAAAGTTGTACCATTTAGTAACCCAGATATTTCAAAATACTTACCTAATTATAAGGAAGTATTTAACCACTACAAAAAGGTAGTAACTAACTTAGATGATAGCATTATTGTAAAAGATCCTGCATAGATAGAGAGGTGCATTATGGAAATTCTAAACAGAAAAGCAAACTTTGATTATACTATTTCAGACGTTTATGAAGTAGGAATTGTTCTAACAGGAACAGAAGTAAAATCAATTAGAGAAGGCAAAGCAAATATTAAAGATAGTTATGCAATTATTAGAAATGGAGAATTATACTTAATTAATATGCACATATCTGCATACAAAGAGGGAAATAGATTTAACCATGAAGAAACCAGAACAAGAAAACTACTTATGCATAAAAAAGAAATTAATAAATTAAATAATTTAATCACTCTTGAAGGCTATACTCTAATTCCCTTAAAAGTTTATTTCCAAAAAAATAAAGCCAAGATATCTCTTGGACTTTGTAAAGGGAAAAAAACTTATGATAAGAGAGAGACAATTAAACAAAGAGATGTAGAAAGAGAAATGAATAAAAAATACAAACTAAGGTAAATAATGTTTAAATTGCTCGTATAATGTTTCAATTTTTGAATAAGTGAGAGGTTTAACCTCTTTTTTTATCTCATCCAGTATCACTCTGGGATTATCATATATAAAAGTCTTATAATCTTTTTTAATATGATTATATATAACATCTACCTCATTATCTTCAAGAGTTATACCCTGTTTTAAAGCAAAATTAACAACTTCTTCTCTCCTAAGTCTATTAATATACTCCTTAAGTAAATAAATATTCACTATTATCACCACTAAAATATATGATAAAATATATTAATTATGATATAATAATATTAGATGAGGTGCACTATGGCAAAGAAATACATAAACAAAGTTAGAAAAGTAAAAAATGTAAGAAAGAAAAAAAACTATAAAGGATTTAATGGTAACAAACTTGCAAGTAACAGAAATCTTAATGAAATAATAGAAAAAAGATATAATACAATAATAATATTAATAATAATTTTATTTGTCTTAATTATATGTAGATTATTCTATTTACAAGTATTTGAAAACGAAAAATATAGTGAAAAACTAGTAAGTGCCACAGAAAGAACTGTAACATCCACTAGTGCTCCGCGAGGAAGAATATATGATCGCAACTATAATTTACTCGTAGACAACAAAGCTGTTAAAACCATTTATTATAAGAAAATGAATAATGTAACAATTAAACAAGAAATGGAACTAGCTCTCACAATCGGAGCTATAATTGATGTAGATTACAGCAAACTCTCTACATATAATTTTAAAAATTACTGGTATTTAAATAATCTAGAAGCCGCTAAAGAAAAAATAACAGATGAAGAATGGGAACTAAATAAAACCAGAAAACTATCAGATGCCAAAATAAAAGAATTAATATTTGAAAGAATAACTGATGAAGATTTAAGTATATATTCAGAAAATGATAAAAAAGTTGCTTATATCTACTATTTAATGAATAAAGGCTATTCTTATGAAGAAAAAATAATAAAAAATAAAGATGTAACAGAAGAAGAATATGCTTATATATCAGAAAATATAGATGCCCTAAAAGGCTTTAACACAAAACTAGATTGGGAAAGAGTATATCTATGTAATGACGTCTTTAAATCAATATTAGGAAGTGTTTCATCAAATAGCCAAGGTATTCCCAAAGAACTTACCGACTACTATCTAAAAAAAGGCTATAGCATGGATGATAGAGTAGGTATAAGTTATTTAGAACAACAATACGAAGACTATCTCAAAGGAGAAAAAGCCATATATAAAGTAAATAGAGATAATAGTTATGAATTATCAAAAGAAGGAAAAAGAGGAAATGACATAGTATTAACAATAGATATAAATCTCCAAAGTTATCTAGAAGAAGTACTTAAAACAGAAGTACTTAATACAAAATGGGAAGCAAATACTATGTACTATAATCGTTCTTTCGCAGTAATTAGTGAACCATCAACCGGAGAAATCCTAGCAATGGCAGGAAAACAGGTAAGAACAAAAGACGATGGCAGTTTAGAAGTAGTAGATTATACCCCTGGAGTCGTAACCCTTCCAGTCACTCCCGGTAGTGTCGTTAAAGGAGCCTCTATGCTAGTAGGCTATAAATATGGAGCAATTGATATTGGTACAGTTTTATATGATGAATGTATAAAAATTAAGGATACTCCTGCAAAATGCTCTTGGACAAATATGGGTAGTATTAATGACATTTATGCCCTTCAAAATTCTTCTAACTCATATCAATATCAAATAGCCATGAGAGTAGGAGGAGCCAATTATAGATATAATGAAGCCCTTAAAATAGATGAAGACGCATTTAATAAATATAGAAATATGTATGAATCATTTGGACTAGGAATTAAAACTGAAATAGATCTCCCTGTAGAATCATTAGGATACCGTGGTAGTAGTACTCTTC
Organism: uncultured Bacilli bacterium; assembly: GCA_934096315.1. Lineage (GTDB taxonomy): Bacteria > Bacillota_I > Bacilli_A > RF39 > UBA660 > UMGS2068. The sequence goes on along the minus strand of CAKOLT010000003.1, from coordinate 35,641 downwards.
CAGGACACCTATTAGACTTTTCAATTGGACAGTATGATACATATACCCCAATCCAACTATCACAATATATTAACACTATGGCAAACTCAGGTATTAGAATAAAACCCCATTTACTTAAGGAGGTATATAAACCATCTAGTAATGGTGAAAAGTTTGGAGATAAAATCTATACTGCTGAAACAACTATTTTAGGACATGTAGATGTAGAAGACAAATATATAAACAGGGTAAAAGAAGGCTTCAATGACGTAGTAATGCAGGGATTAGGATACGGTTATATGGGATATTACAACAATTCCGCAGGAAAAACCGGAACCAGTCAAAGTTTTATAGATACAGATGGAGATAAAGTAGTAGACACTGAAACAATTACCACTTCCTTTGTAGGATACTCCCCAAGTGATAATCCCAAAATGAGTATAGTAGTAGTCAGTCCAGATGTTAGCTATGGAGATGGCTATACAAGCAATGTCACCAAAAGAATAAGTAGTCAAGTAGTTAATAAATTCTTTGAACTTAATAGTTAGAGTTGCTTTTTAAATATATTTTGGTGTATAATTAGTAAGAAGAGGTGTTATATGGACAAAAAAGAACTTAAAAATTTAGCATCCAAACTTTTATTTGATATGAATGATAACGAATACGAAATATTAAGTAAAGAGTTTGATGTAATATTAAAACAAATGGAATTAATTAACAATATTCCAGATATCACAAAAGTAGAGCCTATGTTTTACCCATTTCCTATCAAGTGCTCTCTTAGAGAGGATGTAGTTTGTGATAAATTAGATAATAAAGATATACTTGTAAATGCTCCAAGTTATGAATATGATATGATTAAGGTACCTAAGGTGGTGGAATAATGACAGATAAGAATATAGATACAATAAGAAATAATTTAGATAACGGAAATATTACCAGTAAAGAATTATTCGAAGAAAGTATAAAAAAAGCTAAAAAATTTCAAGAAGAATACAATTCATTTGTCACCATACTAGATGATAATTATAAAGAAGAAGAAAACACGAGTATTCTATCTGGTATCCCATATGCTCTAAAAGACAATATATCTACTAAAGGAATTTTAACTACTGCATCTTCAAACATACTAAAAAACTATATTCCCATATATGATGCTACAGTTTATAAAAAACTGCAACAAAGTGGAGCACAATTAATGGGAAAAACAGTTTTAGACGAACTTGCCATGGGAGGAACCGGTACTACTGGTCACACCGGAATAGTTAGAAATCCATGGGATAAAAATAGATTAATCGGAGGTTCTAGTGCCGGATCGTGTGCAAGTGTAGCTTTAGGTATTGTCCCTTTTAGTATAGGTTCTGATACCGGAGACTCTATAAGAAAACCTGCTGGATATGGTGCAGTAGTAGGTTTCAAACCAACTTACGGGAGGATTTCTAGATATGGACTATTTGCTTTTGCCTCTAGTCTAGATCATATCGGAGTCTTCGCCAGAAATGTAAAAGACTGTGCCTATGTTATTGATGTAATTAAAGGTCATGATAAAAGAGATATGACATCTCTTCCCGATGACAATAAAAAATATGCACAAACACTTGATAATGACGTTAAAGGAAGAAAACTATTTTATATAAAAGAAGTATGTGATAAAAATCTCTACAAAAATTCAAGTAACATAGTAAAAGAAAACTTAGATAAATTTACTGAAGTCATTAATAAGGTTAAAAGTATTGGAATAGAAGTCGAAGAAGTAAGCATTGATAAAAGCCTTCTAGAAGCCTTATACCCTGCATACATGGCAATATCATGTGCAGAATCTACCAGCAATAATGCCAATCTAAATGGAATAAGCTTTGGAAATAGAAAAGAAGGATCATCTTTTGAAGAAATAATGTTTAACACAAGAACAAATGGATTTAGTGAATTAATTAAAAGAAGATTTGTATTAGGAAGTTATATCCTCCAAAAAGAAAACCAAGAAAAATTATTTTTAAACGCTACTAGAATAAGAAGACTAATTACGGATAAAATAAATAAATTATTTAAAACATATGATGGTATGATTCTTCCTAATGGAAGTGGTATAGCCCCTTTAATTAATGAATCAACAGATAACCTATCTATGGAATACTTAATACAAGATAACCACTTAATAATTGGTAATTTCGGAGGATATCCTTCAATTACAATTCCTTCTGGATTCATTAACAATATGCCTATCTCTATTAATATAACAGGTAGAGCAAAAGAAGACGATGTAGTACTAAATATAGCACATAAAATAGAGAGTACACTAGGATTAAAAGACACAATATCTAAAGGAGGTAGGGATAATGTATAAGGTAGTAATTGGACTCGAAGTACACGTAGAGTTAAAAACAAAAAGCAAAAACTTTTCACAAGCAGAAAATAGTTACTCCATAAACCCTAACTCTAATGTATCAGTAGTAGATCTAGGATACCCTGGAATTCTACCTACTGTAAATATTAACGGAGTAAAAAATGCTTTAAAAGTAGCTCTTGCTTTAAAATGTAAGATACCAAAATATCTAGCATTTGATAGAAAAAATTATTTTTATCCCGATCTACCTAAAGGATATCAAATAACTCAGTATAACCACCCAATCGGTGAAAACGGATATGTAATGATAAATACTTCTAAAGGAAGTAAAAAAATACTTATTCATGACGTACATTTAGAAGAAGATACAGCAAGCTTAGATCACTATGATACATATTCACTACTAGATTACAACAGATGTGGAGTTCCTTTACTAGAAACAGTAACCGAACCATGTATGAATTCAGTAGAAGAAGTTATAAGTTTTCTAGAAACATATAAAGGAATTATCCAGTACTGTGAAGTAAGTGATGCTAGAAATGATCTTGGACAAGTTAGATGTGATGTTAATGTATCCCTTATGAAAGAAGGAAGCATAACATTTGGAACTAAGGTAGAAATGAAAAACATATCATCATTTGCAAACGTTAAACTTGCAATCGAAGCAGAAGTAGAAAGACAGACAAACATACTAAATAATGGTGGTACCATCTCTATGGAAACAAGAAGATTTGATGAAAAAACAATGGCAACTTATTCAATGAGAGACAAAAAAGAGGCAGTAGATTATAAGTATTATAATGAATCTAACATCCCAAGAATAGAAATAACAAAAGAATTTATAGAAAATACTTCAAAAGAAATCCCTGTTTTAGCATTCGACAGAAGTTATAAATATGTAAATGAATATGGTTTATCTGAAAAAGACGCAAATACAATAGTAAGAGATATTAAAATATCCAACTATTTTGATAAATGTATAGAGGGTTGTGTAAACCCTGTAGAAGTAAGTAATTATTTACTAAATATTCTTATGGGAAATATAAATAAATTATGCCTAGAAATAGATAAAATTAAAATAACCCCAGAAGAGTTAAGGAATATAATATTACTAGTAGACAAAAAAAGTATATCCATAAAACAAGCTAAAGATGTTATAAATAAAAGCTTAACTACTTCTAAGTTACCTAGTGATATTATTAAAGAAGATAATATTATGCAAATAACTAATGAAGAAGAAATTAGAAACATAGTATTAGAAGTACTCAAAGAAAACACAAACTTAGTAGAAGATTATAAAAATGGAAAAAGAGTATTTGACTATTTAATTGGTCTTATTATGAAAAAAACAAAAGGAAAAGTAAACCCTAGTATTACTTCAAAAATATTAAGGGAAGAGTTAGATAAATAAGGAGGAAACATGTCAGGACATTCAAAATGGTCTACAATTAAGAGAAAAAAAGGATTAATAGACGCCGAAAGAGGAAAAATATTCCAAAAACTAGCTAAAGAAATATATGTAGCAGCTAAAGCAGGAGATAAAGATCCCGCTAATAATGCCAACCTTAGAATGGTTATTGAAAAGGCAAAAAGTGAAAACATGCCTAAAAGTAATATTCAAAGTGCTATAGATAAAGCCCATAGCAAAAACAATGAAGAAAGTTACGAAAGCATAAGATATGAAGGATATGGACCCGGAGGAATTGCAATTATTATTGATTGCTTAACAGATAATAGAAACAGAACTGCAAGTTTTGTTAGAAGCACTTTAACAAAAAGAGGAGGTAATCTTGGAACAGATGGTTCCGTTAGTTATTTATTTGAAAGAAAAGGAGTCATTGTTTTAGAAAACGAATATGACCCTGATAAGATCATGGAAGACATATTAGACTTTGATATACTTGATTTTATTACAAACGATGATGGAATTGAGATATATACCAAACCAGAAGATTTTATTAAAGTTAAAGAATTACTTGAGAGTAAAGGATACAATAAATTTGTTGTAACAGAAGTTACCATGGTTCCAAATAACTTAATTACATTAGATGACGAAACTAAAGAAAGAGTTCTTGGACTAATAGAACAACTAGAAGATATCGATGACGTCCAAAATATATATCATAATTTAGAAATATAAAGAGAATAAATCTTTATATTTTTTTATATGACATTTTCTTTAAAAGTGATAGTTTATGTAAACATGGAGTAAAATTAACTTGCATTAAAGAAAAAAGCATATATAATATAATGTAAGGAAGTGATAGTATGTTAGATAGAGAATCGCAAATGGAAAGGGATATTTATTTAAGAAATTTATTAACATCATATCAAGGTCCCTTAACCAATAAACTAAGTGTTGATAAACCATATTTACAATTCTATGAAGAATATGAGTTAAAAGAAGACATATCCCAAGGAAGTTTATACAATTATTTAATTAACAGAAATAAACACGCATCTTCAAGTACCTGCATTAACTATTTTGGTAAAAAAGAAAGTTATCAGGAGCTAATTAGCAATATTGATAAAACTGCAGCAGCTTTCTATACAAAAGGCATCAGAAAAAGAAATGTTGTAACTATATGTATGCCATTTACTCCAGAATTCGTATATACATTTTATGCACTAAATAAACTCGGAGCCATTGCAAACATCGTAGATCCTAAATCTGATATCAAAGTCTTAGAAAAATGTATAAAAGATACTGAATCAAAAGATATAGTAATTATCGCAGAATCTACACTCCAAGAAAAAATAGCAAACTTAAATAAACAAATAGACTTTAGAAATATTATATCAGTAAGCCCATATAACTCCATGAATATGGTTATGAAAAACTATGGAAAATTAAAAATATCTAAATTTATAAAATGGGATGACTTTATTAAAGAGAGAGATAATTTAATAGATACATATAAATATGAAGAAAATAGCCCTGTTTGTATTATTTATTCTAATACTATGTCAGAAAACCCTAAAGGGGTAATATTAAGTAACGAAAACATAAATTATATGAGCCTATTCTATAAACAATCAGTAAATACCACCAAGAGGGGAGATAAATTTTTACAACTAGTACCCCCATATACTTCTTTAGGATTAGTAGCTTCATTTCACTGCCAGTTTGGAGCAGGCAGTGAAATAATAATGGAACCAAAGAATAATATAAACCCTAAAAAAATATCAAAATTAATAACTAAATACCGTCCCGAATATATTATAATACCTCCAGATTTATTAAAAAATCTATATATACAAGATCCATTTCCAAGTGACTATAACTTATCTTTTATTAAGGGACTAATAGTAAGTGCTGATATAGATAAAGAACTAGAAAAAAACATTAATGAATATTTAAGACTTCATAGAGCAAACATAAAACTAACCAAAGGTCTAGGAAAAAATGAAATCTCATCATGTATGACTTATACCAAAGATTATAGATGTAATACTCTTAGTAGTGTCGGAATACCCCTATCCAAAAACACAATAAAAGTTCTTCCATTATTAAAAGAGGGAGAAACATTTGATATAAATAGACAAGAGCTACCCTATATTGCAGAAGGAGAACTAGTAATAAGTGGTCCCACAATAATGCTTGGATATAACAATGTAGTAGAAGACGAAAATACTATATACTATGATAAAAACAACACAGCATGGTTAAGAACTGGTTATATTGTAAAAGTAAATAATAAAGGTATAATATTTCCTATAAAAAAATTATTCAGAGATAACACACCTCCAAAAAACAAAAATATGAAGGTGCTTAGGAGAGAAAAACAATAATTTTCACCCAAATACTTGCAATATTTTAAAAAAAGTGTATAATAATGGTATATTTTGAGGTGATATATGTGGAAAAAAAGTATGCTACGGTATGTAAACCATGGCTTAAATACTACAGTAGTAATGCAAAAAATATGCAATGTCCTAAGATGACTGCATACGAATATATGGTTTTAGAAAATGCGGATAATTTAAATAATTACGCATTAGAGTACTTTGGTTATAAAGAAACATTTAAAGACTTTATTCATGATATTAATTCCCTTGCTCAAGCATTTTATAACATAAATATCCGTAAAAATGACGTTGTTACAATAATATCAGTAGCAAGTCCAGAATTAATTAAAACATTTTATGCACTAAACCATATTGGAGCTATTTTAAATTTAATAGACGTAAGAAGTGATGCTAAAACCATTAAAAAATATTTAAAGGAAACAGATAGTAAGGTAGTAATTACACAAGATAACTTTATTATAGAATTAAATAAATCAGTTAATCAAACAGATGTGTACAAAGTAATTACGGTAAGCCCATATAATTCTATTCCTAAATTAAAGAAAAAAATAGCAACAGCAAAATATAAAAAAACACCAGAATACAGTATTATTAATGAAATTAAGAAGGATAGCAAATATATTCAGTGGAATAAATTTTTAAATATTCCCGTAATTGAAAAGGTAAAATTTACAAGTTATAAAGAAAATATGGATGCAGTTTATGTCCATACCGGAGGAACTACCGGAGTTTCTAAAACTGTCAGATTATCTAATGATAATATGAATGCCATAGCTTTTCAATATAAACTATTTGAAGGAGAATATCATAAAGGTGAAACATTTTTTAATGACATTGTGCCATTTGTAGCATATGGGATAGTAGCTGCTATTCATAACCCTCTATGTCAAGGTTTAACCAATATTATAGTACCATTACTCCTTCCTAGTGAATTTACAAAATATATGATAGAGAAAAAACCTAACCATGTATTAGCAGTTCCAACTTATTGGCAAGATTTTATAAATAACAAAAAAGTAAAAAATATGGATTTATCTTTTCTTAAACATGCTGGAAGTGGGGGAGATACCCTTACTTTAAAAGCCAAGAAAGAGATAAATAACTTCTTTAAAGAAAGAGGCAGTATAGCTAGTTTAGAGGAAGGTTATGGAATGACAGAAATATCATCTGCATGTACTTTATGTATTGGTAATATTAAAAACCCCAATTCTTTGGGTATTCCACTAGCCAAGAATATAGTGGGAATATTTAAACCAGAAACAACAGAAGAGATAGAGTATATAAATAATGCAGTTGGAGAAATATGTATTACCGGTCCAGGAATGATGCTAGGATACCTAAATAATAAAGAAGAGGAAGAAAAAGTTATTAAAATTCATCCCGATGGACTTAAATGGATACATTCTGGAGACTTAGGGTACATAGATGACGATGGTTTCATACACCTTGTAGGTAGAATAAAAAGAATGATCATTAGGGGAGGATTTAAAATATATCCCAGTGAAATAGAAAAAGTAATATCCACGGTTAAAGGTGTAAAAGAAGTTTGTGTAGTTAAATGTACAAGTGAAGTTTATGGTAATGAACCAATTGCATATATCACAATAGATGAAAACAATACCAGTGAAAAAGAAATAATAAAAAACGAAATAATCAAAAAATGTAAAAAACAATTACCAGAGTATTCTCAACCATGCAATATAATATATAAAGAAAAATTCCCTTTAACAAGCGTTGGTAAAGTAGATTATAAGAAACTAGAAGAAGAAAGTGCTAATTATTAATATTAGCATTTTTTAAATTTGTAACAAAGCAACTTCCAAACTTAAAAAATTGATATACTTAATATGCCAATATTTTAATTATTTAAAAAAAATAGAATTAAACTAATGACTTTTTAATAAAAATCTGATAAAATGTATTTAGTAGGAGGATATGAATTTATGGTTAGTTTTAATAGTACTATATTTTTTACTATATCTAGTTTTTGTTATATTCTATTACTATTTATAGTATTTTTTGGAAAAAAGAAAGTTAAAAATAGGGACAATAAGATTTATTCTGTTATTATATGCATAACTTTAGTTGAAGTAATCGCTGAACTTTTACTTTGTATGTTTGCAAGTTTTTCAGAAAATAAATTTTATGTATACATTAATAAATTTTATTTAATTTGTCTTCTTAGTTGGTCATTTACATTTTTATTTTATATACTAAATATTTCTGATAAATATTCTATAAAAAAAATTTACAATAAGTTTAAAAATATATTATTTAGTGTATACCTAGTATTTGCGTTATTGATTATAGTTACAGAAACTAAGTTCTGTACTAGAGATGGAATAGTTATGTATTCCTTTGGTACATCAATAAATATTCTGTACGTTGCAGTTAGTATTTGTATACTGGTTATGTTTGCAATTCTTATCGTTAATTACAAGAACATTAGGGATAAAAAATATATTCCAATATATGTATTTCTAACAATGGGAATTATAACTACAATTATTCAAAATATGCACCCATTCTTACTACTTACAACCTCAGTTGAAACATTCATAACTGTACTTATGTATCATACCATCGAAAACCCTGATATCAAAGTAATTGAAGAAGTAAGAGATGCCAAAATTGTCGCAGATAATGCAAATAGTGAAAAAAGTATATTCTTGTACAATATGACTCAGGAAATAAGAAACACTGTAAATGATATTAACAAAAATGTAGGTAACATAGTTGATAGTAACAATCTAGAAGATATTCACCAGTATGCCAGAGGAATATATACATATACATCAAAATTTACTACCATGACTAATGAGATATTAGATACTAGTAATTTAGAAAAGAAGAGCATCAAAGTATATAATGATAAATATGATATAAAATTATTATTAAAAGAACTTGTAAAAATGTATAAAGAGAAATACAACGATAAGGGAATAGATTTTAGAGTAAACTTTGACAATAATTTACCAAGATATTTATACGGAGATCCCCTAAATATGAAAAATGCTTTAATAACTATTTTAGATAATAGTCATAAACACACAAAACAAGGATACGTAGAATTTAATGTAGATACAATCATCAAGAATAATATATGCAGACTCATTATAACAATTGAAGACTCAGGCACCGGTATGCGAGCAGTAAAATTAGAAGAAGCATTAAATAAAAAAGAAGATGATATCAATAATAAAACATTAAGTAATGCAAAGAGAATTATAAATCTAATCGGAGGTACATTAATCGTTTCAAGTGATTATGGAAAAGGTACAAAAGTAACTGCTATTATAGATCAAAAAATGGAAGAGAATGATAGTAAAACAATTGTTGCAACATACCAAAAAAAGTATATAAATAAAAAGATACTAGTAGTTGATGACAGTGAGGCCGGACTTAAAATAATAAATAAAATATTTAATAATATTGAAATGGATTATGATGAGGTCAAAAGTGGTAAGGAATGCCTAAACAAAATTAGAAATAACGAAAAATATGATTTAATTCTTCTTGATGGGGAAATGGACTACATGGACGGAAAAACTGTTATGAAGAAATTAAAAGAAATAAAAGGATTTAATACTAAAGTAATATTGGTAACAAGTAACAATATGCAAGAATATGATGATAGTTATTTAAAATATGGATTTACTGACTATATAATTAAACCCTTAACTAAAGATAGTATTAATAAAATAATAAATAAATATCTATAAAAATGGTGTTAAATAAAATAACATCATTTTTGCTTTATATTATGGAAAGTTTACAGTTAATGTGTAAAATTTTAAAGTATTTATTTACATCATATTCTCTTGGTGTTATAATTGTTTAGTAAGGATATGGAGGATATATGAAAATTATAATAGCTATTGATTTTGACAACACCATAACCCTAAATAATGATAAAACTGCGATGGGGTGTCTAGAGAAAATACTACCAAAAGATTATTTAGTAAAAAGAAATTTAATGTACAGTAAAGAGAAAATGAATAAAATAAACAACATGTACATTCTCGAAAAAGTAAAAATCTATGATGACATGTGGACAAAAAAATTCAAATATGTTGAAAACTACAAAATAACAGATGCAGACATTAGTAAACTGTTAGATGATGTCACTATAAAAAATAATTTTAACACCTTTGTAAAGTATTTATACGAAAATAACATTCCCTTAATAATCAATTCTGCAGGATTAGGAAACTTCATAAAATTAAAATTAGAAAAAGAAAAACTGTTACTACCAAATGTTAAAATTATATCAAACTATCTTTACAAAAACGAAAAATATGTAACAGTATATAACAAAAGTCAAATAAAAAGTTATCAAGAAATGATTAAAGATGCAGAATTACTAATAATTATCGGGGACTCCCTCGGAGATCTAACACTTATTCCTGATGATTTTAAAAAAGACACCATAAGTATAGCCTTTCCAAGGGATAAAAACATTTTATACAATAAGTATTTTGATTACGTAGTAAAAAAAGAAGATTTTGAAGAAATAATTAAAGTTGTAAAGGAGAGAATTTCAAATGAAAAAAATAATTAGTATATTATTAATATTATTACTTACTACTGGTTGCGGCAAAAAAGATGATACATTAGTAATGGTAACCGAGGCAGGTTTCGCCCCATATGAATATTATGAAAACGGAGAAATAGTAGGAGTAGATATAGATATTGCTAAAGAAATAGCAAGCAGTATGGGTAAAAAACTAGAAATAAAAGATGTAGCTTTTGACTCTATAATTAATGAGTTAAAAAGTGGTAAAGCAGACATGGCTCTAGCGGGCATGAGTATTACAGAAGAAAGACTAAAAGAAGTAGATTTTAGTACTCCTTACGTCGAATCAAGACAAATAGTAATGGTAAATAACAATAGTCAAATAACAAGCACTAATGATATATTTAATAAGAAAATAGCTGTCCAACTAGGATCAATAGCAGACATTACACTAAGTAATGACTATGATAACTTAGATTTAAGCAGACAGAAAAAATATTTATCCATGACGGAAGACTTAAAAAGAGAAAAAGTAGATTGCATAGTTATGGATTACCTTCCAGCTAAAGAAATAATAAAAAATAATAAAGATTTAAAAATATTAGAAGGAGAATTATTTTCTGACACTTATGGAATTGCTGTAAAAAAAGATAACAAAAAATTACTAGATAGAATTAATAAAACTTTAAAAAAATTACAAGAGGAAGGAAAAATAGATGAGTTTGTTCTAAACCATTCAAAGTAGGTGAAGTATGTTAAACAATATATATAACGATTTTTACAATTCTATAATCTTTCAAGATAGATATAAATACATCCTTGAAGGACTATTTAATACAATAACAATGGCAATATTTGCTACAATAATAGGTATAGTGCTTGGACTTTTAATTGCCCTTATAAACGATTACCATAAAGAAACAGGTAAACTAAAAATATGCAGTTTAATATGCAGAATATACGTTGCAATTATCAGAGGAACTCCAGTATTACTTCAACTTATGATTATTTATTATGTAATATTTAAATCCGTAAATACTAACATAATACTAATTGGAATACTTGCCTTTGGTCTTAACAGTGGTGCTTATGTATCCGAAATAATTAAATCAGGCTTAATATCTGTAAACCCAGGTCAAATGGAAGCTGGTAAAAGCCTAGGACTATCTTATGGACAAACTACAAGATACGTAATTTTACCCCAAGCAATAAAAAACATAAAACCTGCTCTTGGAAATGAATTTATCACACTTCTTAAAGAAACCTCCGTAGCAGGTTACATCGGAATAGTAGAATTAACAAAAGCAAGTGATATAATAGCGTCCCGTACATATGACTATTTCTTCCCATTAATAATAACTTCTTTAATTTATCTTACGTTAACTTTATTCTTATCTAAATTAATAAACAAGGGAGGTAACAAAAATGCTACTGTCGGTTAGAAATTTATCAAAAGTTTATGAAAACAAAACAATCCTAAAAAATATAAGCTTTGATGTAGATAATGAAGAAATAGTATCCATAATAGGACCCTCTGGAAGTGGTAAAAGTACTTTACTAAGATGTCTGAACAGAATGATTGTCCCCACAAGCGGAGAAGTGTTATTTGATAGAAAAGTTGTAAATGATATAAATTCTAGGGAAATGCGTAAAGAAATAGGTATGGTATTTCAGCACTTCAATCTCTTTGATAACTTAACAGTACTAGAAAACATAACCTTAGCCCCAGTAAAACACAAGATAATGACTGAAAAAAACGCTAAGAAAAAGGCACTATCTATGCTTAAAGAAATAGGTTTATTTGATAAAAAAGACAGCTATCCCTCAAGTTTATCCGGAGGAGAAAAACAAAGAGTAGCCATTATCAGAACGCTAATAATGTCCCCAAGATTAATATTATTAGATGAGCCAACCAGTGCCCTAGATCCAGAAATGACTAAAGAAGTTATAGAATTAATAAAAAAACTTAAAGATGAGGGTATAACCCTTATAATAGTAAGTCATGAAATGGAATTCGTAAAAGAATTTTCTGACAGAGTAATCTTTTTAGAATCTGGTAAAATAGTATTAGATGAAAGTTATGAAGATATCATAAATGGAGACAATGAAAGAGTAAAAAAATTTATTTTTGATATTGAAAAATGATAAATATATGTTATAATAAATAGGGAGGATGATAAAATGATACACGTAACAAGCGAAATAAAACCACTTAAAAAAGTATTGTTACATAGACCAGGTAAAGAGTTATTAAACTTAACTCCAGATACCTTAAACAAACTACTATTTGATGATATCCCTTACTTAAAGGATGCCCAAATAGAACACGATGAATTTGCAAGTATATTAAAAGAAAACGGAATAGAGGTTGTATATCTAGAAGATTTAATGACTGAAGTTCTAGACAACAATCCCAATATTAAACCTGCTTTTATAAGACAATTCATATACGAAGCAGGAATTAGAACACCAATGTATAAAGACATGTTATTTGATCTATTAATGAATATAGAAGATAACAAAGAATTAGTCCTAAAAACAATGGAAGGAATAAAAGTAGACGAGTTAGATAGAAAGAAAAAAGATATAGAAAACTCTCTAGTAGACTTAGTCAGCGAAGAAGGTAAATTTTTAGCAGAACCACTGCCTAACCTATACTTTACCAGAGACCCTTTTGCATCTGTTGGAGACGGTGTTGTATTAAATAAAATGTATTCTGAAACAAGAAGTAGAGAAACAATATATGCAAGTTATATATTTAACTATCATCCAGAATATCAAGATAAAGTCAAAAAATATTATGATAGAGAGAATCCATTTAATATAGAAGGTGGTGATGTACTTAACCTAAACGAACACATTCTTGCAATAGGTATATCACAAAGAACTAGTGCAGACGCTATAGACCTTCTATCTAAAAATCTATTTGCAGACTCAGATTGTAAAATAGATACAGTTCTTGCATTCCTAATACCAGAATGTAGAGCATTTATGCACTTAGATACAGTATTTACTCAAATAGATTATGATAAATTTACTTACCACCCAGGAATAATGGATAGTCTAAGAGTATTTGAAATAACTAGAGGAGACAGACCAGATCTAGTAAAAGTTAAACAGAAAAAAGGATCTCTAGAAAAAATATTAGAAGAATATTTAGAAAAAGATATCACGCTAATACCATGTGCTGGAGGAGATAAAATACCATCAGAAAGAGAACAATGGAATGATGGCACTAATACATTATGTATTGCTCCCGGAGTAGTAGTAGTCTACAACAGAAACAATGTCACTAATGACATATTAAGAAGCCATGGTCTAAAAGTTTATGAAATGCATAGTGCTGAATTATCAAGAGGTCGTGGGGGACCAAGATGTATGAGTATGCCCCTTATAAGAGAGGATTAATATGAACTTAAAAGGAAGAGATTTTTCAAAATTATTAGATTACTCAAGTGAAGAAATAAAATACTTACTTAACTTATCTAAAGAATTCAAAACAAAAAAACACAATAATATTAAACACGATTACTTAAAAGGCAAAAATATAGTTATATTATTTGAAAAAGATTCAACAAGAACAAGATGTTCTTTTGAAGTAGCAGCCTATGACCTAGGTATGAATGTTACTTATTTAGGACCTACCGGTTCGCAAATGGGTAAAAAAGAAACAATTAAAGATACAGCGAGAGTACTAACTAGAATATACGACGGAATAGAATATCGTGGTTTTTCACAAAATATAGTTGAAGAACTATGCAAATATTCAACAGTTCCAGTATGGAATGGTTTAACAGATATGTTTCATCCAACCCAAATGCTTGCAGACGTTATGACTATTGAAGAAAATTTTGGTTATTTACAAGGAATAAACTTCTGCTTCTTCGGAGATGCACGTAACAATGTTGGAAATTCCCTTATGGTTATATGTAGTAAACTAGGAATTAACTTCAACTGCTGTGCTCCAGAAGAATTATGGCCAGAAGAAGAACTTACTAACAAATGCAGATTAATAGCAAAAGAAAACGGATGTAGTATTAATTTCACATCAAACCCTGAAGAAGTTAAAAATATGGATGTAATATATACAGATGTATGGTTAAGTATGGGTGAGGATGCTAGTAAATGGAAAGAAAGAATAGATTTATTACTTCCATATCAAGTTAATAAAAAAATAATGGATAGTTGTAGTAAAAACGCAATATTCCTTCACTGCCTACCATCATTTCACAACACAGACACAACAATAGGTATGGATATATATGAAAAATTCGGTATAAAAGAAATGGAAGTAACTGATGAAGTCTTTGAATCAAGTTCTTCTAAAGTATTTGATGAAGCCGAAAACAGAATGCATACAATAAAGGCAGTTATGTATGCTACAATGAAGGAATATAATGAGTAAAATAGTAATTGCTCTAGGGGGTAATGCCTTAGGTAATACCCCTGAAGAGCAATTAAAATTAGTAAAAAAAACTGCCAAACAGATCGTAAAAATAGTAAATAATAATCATGAAGTAATAGTAGTCCATGGAAATGGACCACAAGTTGGAGTTATTAAACTTGCAACAGATTATGCAAGTAGCCAAAATATTGGAACTCCCTCTATACCATTTGCAGAGTGCGGAGCAATGAGTCAAGGATATATAGGATATCACTTACAACAATCAATTGCCCACGAATTAAAGAAAAATGGTATAAACAAAAATTGTGTGACAATCATTACTCAGATTGAAGTAGATAAGAAAGATAGTGCCTTTCTTAATCCAACTAAACCTGTAGGAATGTTTTATACCCAAGAAGAAGCTCAAAAAATCATGAGTGAAAAGGGATATAAGTTTGTCGAAGACTCTGGTAGGGGTTATCGGAGAGTAGTACCGTCTCCTAAACCTATCAGTATCATTGAAGAAGATGTTATTAAAGATCTAGTCAGTGATGGAAACGTTGTAATTACTGCTGGAGGAGGAGGAATCCCTGTTATTAATGATAATGGTTCTTACAAAGGAGTAGACGCCGTTATTGATAAAGATTTTGCCGCAAGCTTGCTTGCAAAAATTGTAGACGCTGATATACTCTTAATACTAACTGCGGTAGACAAAGTATATATAAATTACAATACGAAAGATGCTAAAGCAATAAAATACATGTCAGTAGAAGAGGCAGAAGAATATATTAATAAAGGGTATTTTGCAAAAGGAAGTATGCTTCCAAAGGTTGAAGCAAGTATAAATTTTGTAAAAGATAATCCTAAAAAAGAAGCAATAATTACATCATTAAATAATGGCGTAAACGCCTTAGAAGGAAAAAACGGTACAACAATTACTAAAGAGGGGGAAAAGGAGAAAAGGAGGATAAAAATGGCCAAGACAAAAGAAAAAAATAAAAAATTTGTCTTAACATCATTTTCAATTATATTACTAATCGTAATATTCTTGGGAGTGATAACTCACTTTTTACCAGAGGCTAGTTTTGTAGGTGAAGAAATAGTCAATGGTAGTGGTGTTGTAGCTGCATCTCTTTCTGATATCCTACTTGCACCAGTTTTAGGATTTAAAGATGCAATGGATGTAGCAATATTCATATTCATTTTAGGAGGTTTCCTAGCAGTTGTTAACTCTACTGGAGCTCTTGAAACAGGAATAAAAGTTCTTATTAAGAAGATGAAAGGTAAAGAATTATGGATAATTCCTATACTTATGTTTATCTTCTCTATAGGAGGTACTACTTATGGAATGCTTGAAGAAACCGTTGGGTTTTATGCTCTACTTGCTGCTACAATGGTAGTCGCTGGTATGGATACAATAGTAGCTTCTGCTATAGTATTACTTGGAGCAGGTGTCGGAGTATTAGGCTCTACCATCAATCCATTTGCTGTAGGAGTTGCAATAGATTCTCTACCTAAAGGAATTGAAGTAAACCAAGGTATAATTATAGGTATAGGAGTTGCCTTATGGTTAGTATCTTACTTTATAGCAGTCGCATTTGTAATGGCATATGCAAAAAAAGTAAAACATGATAAAGGATCTACTTTCTTATCACTTCGTGAACAAAAAGAAATGGATAAAACATATCTAAAACCTGCTGAAAAAGATAAAGATGTAAAACTATCAGGAAAACAAAAACTAACCCTTGTATTATTCGGAATAACTTTTGTAATAATGATAATAGGATTTATCCCATGGGATAGCTTTGGTATTAACATATTCTTAGATACCACAGGTAAATTAACTGGTAATCCAATCGGATGGTGGTATTTCCAAGAAGCATCACTATGGTTCTTCATAATGTCTATCATAATTGGTTTAGTTAACCGTGAAAGTGAAAAGAAATTTGCAGATACATTTGTAGCAGGTGCTGCTGATATGATGGGAGTTATCTTAATAATCGCAATTGCTCGTGGAGCTTCTGTATTAATGGGAATCACTCATTTAGATAATTATATTATTTATAATGCTGCAGACGCTATGAGAAACTTACCACCAGTATTATTCGCACCACTAGATTATTTATTACATATAATATTATCTGTATTGGTACCATCATCTTCTGGACTAGCAACATTATCTACTCCAATTATGGGACCACTTGCTCATGAATTAGGATTCAGTGTTGAAGTTACTGTAATGATTTTTGTAGCAGCTAATGGGTTAGTTAATCTAATTACTCCAACATGCGGAGCAATAATGGGAGGACTTGCATTAGCAAAAGTAGAATATTCTACTTGGTTTAAATGGTCTTTAAAAGTAGTAGCTACAATAATGGTTGCATCACTAATAATACTTACGGTATCTATGGTAGCACTATCATAATTATGATAATTAAGAACTTTTTACGAAGTTCTTTTTCTTTTTAATTATCAGCAAGTTAACTTTTATAAATAATAATATAATATATGTTATAATTAATACTAGAAAGAGAGGTAATTATGGCTACACCACATATTGAGGCAAAGTCTGAAGATATAAGCAAATTAGTATTATTAACTGGAGATCCAAACAGAGCAAAATTCATTGCAGAAAATTATTTACAAGAATATAAATGTATTAATAAGGTAAGAGGAATGCTTGGATACACAGGTTTGTATAAAGGAAAAATCATAACTGTTATGTCCCATGGTATGGGTATACCTAGTATGGGAATATACAGTTATGAATTATTTAATTTTTATAATGTAGAAGCAGTAATAAGAATTGGAACAGCAGGTTCTTATACAAAAACATTAAATGTTTTAGATGTATTACTAGTGGACTCATCTTATAGTCTTTCATCTTATAGTAAAAACTTTGATGGAACAGAAGATATAGAAATTCCCGCAGATACTGGATTAAACAATATTATTTTAAAGACTGCTAAAGAAGAGAATATAGATATTAAAAGGGGTAAAGTACACAGTAGTGATGTCTTCTACACAACTAAAGAGATATATAACGACATGAGAGACAATTATAATCTATCTGCTGTAGAGATGGAAAGTTATGCTTTATTCAAAAATGCTAGTTATTTTAATAAAAAAGCTAGTTGTATACTTACAATTTCTGATAGTTTTATTACAAAAAAAGAATTAAGTTCTAAAGAAAGAGAAGTAGCTTTAGATAAGATGATTAAATTAGCATTAGAAAGTATAATTAAATTATAGTTTAAAATATTAAATAATAGTTATACTATTTATAAGGAGGAAGAATTGTATGAATTATCAGAAAATAGAAATGGGTGCATATAATTTACATATTATAAATACGAAGAAGTTTAAAACTATAACGATGGATATATGTTTTCGTAGACATATAACAAAAGAAGATATAAGTAAAAGAATTATATTAAAAGATGTACTGTTAAATTCCAATTATAATTATAAAACAGAAAGAGAATTAATAAAAGAAAGTGAAAACCTATACGACTTAAAATTAATGTCTTCATCCAGTAGGATAGGCAATTACACTAATTTATCTTTTAAATTAAGATTTTTAAATGAAAAATATACAGAGGAAGATATGAATCATGAATCCATACGTTTTTTATTTGATATAATATTTAAACCTAACATAAGCGATGGAAAATTTAATCCAAATGTTGTTTCCCAAATAAAAGATAGAGCTTTAAAAAGCCTGAAAGTTTTAAAAGATGACAAAATAAGATATGCAATATTTAATTTATTATCAAGCTATGAAGGAAAACCATATTCCTATAACCCTTATGGTGATGAAGAAATAATAAATAAAATAGATGAAAAAAACTTATATGAATATTATTTAGATGTCATAAATAACGATATAGTGGATGTCTTTCTAGTAGGAGACGTAGATCCAATCATAATAAAAGATTTATTTAAAGAAGAATTTAAAGTATCAACATTCCATAAAAAAAGAGATGATGTCATAGTCCAACCTCTTCCCACTAGAAAAAGAGTTAAAAATATAACATATGAAGACGATGTCAACCAATCACAAATAGTAATGTTATATAGCATATCAGATCTAACCAGTTATGAAAGAAAATATGTATTACCAGTTTATAATGAATTACTCGGAGGTTCTTCAAGTTCTATATTATTTAACAACATAAGAGAAAAACACTCCTACGCATATTACATAAATTCTATATCAAAAAGTTATGACAATATCTTAATTATATATTCAGGGGTAGAAAACTCCAACGAAGATACAGTAATAAAATTAATAAGAAAAAATGTAACTAACTTAGGTAAAGGTAAAATAAATACAGAGTATTTAGAAAGTGCTAAAGAAACTTTAATATCTTCAATAATTAGCAATACAGATAATCCATTTGGAATTATAAACACATATTTCGCTAAAGAATTAGTAGATAGTGATGAAGCCCTTGTTAGAATAAAAAAATTAAAAGAAGTAACTATAAATGATATAATTAATCTATCCAAAAAATTACACATAAACATGACAAGTGCCACCAAAAAGGGGGAAAAGTAATGAAAATAAAAATCAAAGGAATAAATGAGATAATAACATATGAAAAATTAGATAACGGGTTAGAAGTATATCTTTATAATAAAGAAGATTTTCATAATAATTATGTAACATTCACAACAAAGTTTGGATCAGTAAATACAGAATTCTATGATAAAGAAGAGGATAAAAAATTAAAAATGCCTAACGGTATTGCCCATTTCTTAGAACATAAAGTATTTGCTCAAAAAGAAGGACCAGACCCAAGCGATTATTTCTCAGCAAATGGTGCAACAAGCAATGCCTATACAACATTTAAAAATACAACCTACCTTTTCGGGGGAGTACATAATTTAAAAGAAAATATCAGTTTTCTTCTTGATTTCGTCCAAGAACCATATTTCACTGATGAAAACGTAGAAAAAGAAAAAGGAATAATCACTCAAGAAATACATATGTGCGATGATAGACCAATAGATGTTTTATACGAAAAAATAAGAAAAAACACTTTATTTAAAAACAACTTCAGAAATAGCATTATTGGTACAACAGAGGAAATAAATAAAATAACTCCAGAATTATTATATAAGTGTTATAATAACTTCTATCATCCTAAAAATATGTTTCTAGTAGTATCAGGTAACTTTAATACAGAAGAAATTCTAGAAGTAATTAGAACTAACCAAAATAAGAAAAAGTTCGGAGATTTTGTTAAAATTAAAGAAAATAAAATAAAAGAACCAGATAAGGTTGTTAAAGAGAAGGAAATAATAAATGGTAATACAGATGTATCAAAATTCTCTTATAATATAAAAATAAATATTACAAACAATTCTTTAAATAAAAGAAAAATTAACATTTATTTATATATTTTATTTAATCTTCTATTCGGTGATACCTCTTCATTCGATTATGAAATGAAAAAAAGAAAGATTATAACTAATACAGTTAGTTATAACTTATTAGATACAGATACCCATTTAATAATTTCTCTATTAAATGAAACAGACAATTATGAAGAATTAAGCAAAGAAATAGATAAAAATTTAAAAGATATAAAAATAGATAATAGAGATTTCGAAAGAAAAAAGAAAGTACTAATTAGTAATGAGATATTTAGTTATGAAAACATAGTACTTGTAAACGAAATGATAATAGATAATATGATTTTTGAGGGAAAAATCGAAGAAAATATTACAGACATTTTAAAATCACTTAATATGGAAGAGTTTGAGGAGTTAATAAATAGTTTAAATTTTGATAATAAAAGCATTGTAATTCTAAGTAAAGCAAACAATAATTCAGGGGAATACTTGCAAAAATGATTAAAATGTGTTATTATATTGCACGAGGAGGAAAATATATATGGAAGTAAGAAGTAGTAAAAAATATATAATCAAAAATAATGAAAATGTAGTATGTAATGTAGATGGAGAAAAAATATTACTTAATCAAGATGGTTTATACAGTTATAGACCACTTGATGATACACACTTTTTATTATTTAAAAAAAGACAGGAAAAAATGCTAAGAGGAGGTTCATCTAGAGTAACTGGATACGATATAAAGATAATGAAATACGATGGTAAATCATTATCAGAACAAAAAGAGTGGACATTTAATACAGATAGACATTTCAACTTAAATCCATTTTTTGAAAATAATGGAGTAATGATAGTCCAAAATGATGATCAATCACTTAGTTTATATGATTATAAAAAAGATAAAATCATTTCTAAAGAATTTACTCGTTTAAGTGATTCATTCTATGGTATAGATACTAAAAAAAGTAATTCATTTGCTTTTGAAATAACCGTAACACTTCCTGAAGATTCAAAGTACAAAGGAAAAGTTATAGGATTCGTAGAGTTTGACGGAAAAATAAAGGAGTTTGTTTATGACCAAAATGGTGATATTTACAATATAAATGCAAATGATCTAGATACTATAATTATCTATGTCCAAAGTGAATTAAAATATCTTTATGAAAGAGATAGAATGAAAGAATTTAAACAAGAGTCCGCTAAAACAAGGGCACTAAAACTATTAAATAAATAATAAGAATTGGAGCATTCCTCCAATTCTTTTATATTAAAAATCTTTAATAAAATTAATAGCCTCATCAAAAGTTACAAAATCTAAATAAATCATTAATATTAAATACCATTCTCCCGTACTAGGGTTTGATACAATAATATGATCCCTTCCAGATTGTTCTATAATACCTTCAAAAACTCTATCTTGCCACTCGCTTGATCCAGGCACAGTAATATGAAATTTAGCTTTTTTACCACGATTAAGTCTTAAAATATTTTCAATATATGATTGTTCCATACTACTAGGATTAACCATTACTTGACTTTGATCATAACTCGGAACTGATTGTTGGTTTGGAACAGTGTTACCACTTAAACCGCTACCAGGAAATACTTGATTAGGATAATAACTTCCATTCATATAATCAACCTTCTTTCAATTAATATTATGTATTTATTAAAAAAACTTTACTAAAAATTTAAATTCTGGTATAATATCTTTACAAGGAAAGTTATTTAATAGAAGTTGGTGAGTAAGATGTATTTAAAAGAAATTAAAGCAAACGGTTTTAAATCATTTGCTGATAAAATAGATATACAACTGTCTACTAAGATAAATGCAATAGTAGGACCAAATGGTTCCGGAAAAAGTAATATAGTAGATGCAGTTAGATGGGTTCTTGGGGAACAATCAATTAAAAGCTTAAGGGGAAATAATTTAGCAGACATAATTTTTGCAGGAAGTAAAGACCGAAAACCACTAAACAGTGCCTCTGTAACATTAATATTTGATAATTCTGATAACCATCTTCCTCTAAACTTTAATGAAATATCTGTAAAAAGAATTATTTATCGTTCTGGAGAATCTGAATATTATTTGAATAACGAAAGATGTAGACTAAAAGATATTAATGATGTGTTTATGGATTCAGGAATAGGTAAAGAAAGTTTTAATATAATATCCCAAGGTAAAATTGATGAAATATTATCTACCAAACCAGAGGATCGCCGAGCAATATTTGAAGAAGCTGCAAAAGTAGTTAAGTACAAAAAAAGAAAAGAAGAAGCCATCCATAAATTAGATAAAACGAATTTAAACCTTAATAGAATTAATGATATTATCAGTGAATTAGAAAACAACATAGAACCACTTAAAATAGAAAGTGAAAAAGCTTTAAAATATTTAGAGTTAAAAGAAAACCTAAAAAACATTGAAGTAGCTCTTTTAGCATATGATATATCAAAACTAAACAATGATAAACTAGAAAAAAGTAAAGAAATAACAACACTAAATGATGAAATAATAGAACTAGATACAAACAACTCAACCTTAGAAGTAAATATTTTAGAAAATAAGAATAAAGTAAAATTATCCCAAGAAAAAATTTACGAAATGCAAAATGAATTACTAAATATAACTAGAAAAAAAGAACAAATTGATGCTGATATAAGATTATTAGAAGAACGTAGTAAATATAAAGACAACTCTTTAATCGGAGATAATATAACAAAATTAAAAGAAAATATATTAAAATTAAATACTTCTATAAATAAAGAAAAAACACTCGGAGAACTAACAGATACAAAATTAACAAATATAACAAATAAACTAAGTATAGTTAACAAAGAACTTAAAGAAAACATTAAGAAAAAAGCAAAATTAGAAGAAGAATTAAATAAACAGAAAAAAGACTTAACAGATATAAGTTACAAAATAGATTACCTTGAGGATAAATTAACTTCAATGGATAGCATCCCAAAAGCAGTAAAAGTAGTATTAAATAATCCAAAATTTAAAAATGTGCATAATATCCTAGGCAATTTAATCGAAACAGAAGATAAATATTCCCTAGC
The DNA here is from genome assembly GCA_934096315.1 of uncultured Bacilli bacterium. Classification (GTDB taxonomy): domain Bacteria; phylum Bacillota_I; class Bacilli_A; order RF39; family UBA660; genus UMGS2068. The sequence goes on along the minus strand of CAKOLT010000003.1, from coordinate 12,181 downwards.
ATTAACAACAGCATTATCTTCTACAGTATTTAATTTAATCGTAGATACTAAAGAGGAGGCTAAACACATTATTAATTATTTAAAAGAAAATAATTTAGGCAGAATAACTTTTTATCCTCTTGACACTATAAAAGGTAAAACTATTCCTGAAGAAGTATACAGTAAAATTAAAGAAGAGGAAGGATTAATTGGAATAATGTCTTCCTTAGTTAAATGCGATAATAAATATAAAGAAGTAGTTTCTAATCTACTAGGAACAGTACTTTTAACCAGTAATATAGATGTAGCAACCAGAATAAGCACTAAAATTAACAATAAATGTAAAATAGTAACTATAGATGGTCAGCAAATAAATATTGGGGGATCATTAACCGGAGGATCTAACATTAAAACAATAAGTCCCTTATCTCTAAAAAAAGACTTAAACGATTTTCTATCAAAAAAAAGTATATATACAACAGAAATCAATAGGTTAGAAGAGAAAGTTAAGGAAATAAATATTTTAGAAAAGAAATTAGAAGAAGAAATTAGAGAAAATAGACTTGAAGAAATTAACCTTACAGATATAATAAATGCTAGTCATGAGAAACAAAATACACTTCAAAACGAAAAAACAAACCTAGAAAAAGAGTTAAAAGATTTAGAAGTTATTACTACAAGTAAAAAGGATGACGAAAAAACAAATTTATTAAATACTTATTACGATTTAGAAAATAAAATAATAGAAATAAATAAAAATCTGGAAGTCCAAAAGTTATCTAAAGAAAATACTGATTCATATATTAAAGAATTAGAAGAAAACTTAAATAAAAATCAAAGCATAGTATCTAAAAGACAGAAACTTTTACAAGAATTAAATATAAAGGTAAATCGTACAGAAGTAAATATAGATAATAAACTATTAGAATTAACAAATACATATAATATAACATATGAAAGTGCTATAAACAACTTCGAACTAAAAACTGAAGAGGATAAAGCAAGAACTTTAGTAGAAGAGTATAAAAAACAGTTAAATAGTTTAGGATTTTTAAACCTTAAAGCTCCTGAAGAATATGAGAAATTAAAGGAAAGATATGACTTTCTAACAACCCAAAAAGAAGATTTAATATCCGCAGAAGATACTCTTTTAAAACTAATAAAAGAAACAGATTCTATCATGGAAGAAAAGTTTGTAGACACTTTTGAAAAAATTAAAATAGAGTTTGATAAAATATTTAAAGAGTTGTTTAAGGGAGGAAAAGCAACCCTAAGCCTAACTGATAAAGATGACATATTAAACACAGGCATAGAAATATTTGCAGAACCTCCTGGAAAAAAATTACAAAGCATATCACTATTATCGGGGGGTGAAAAAACATTTACGGCTATTTCCTTATTGTTTGCTATCTTAAACGTAAGACCAGTTCCATTTTGTCTACTAGATGAAATAGAAGCTGCCCTTGACGAAGCGAATGTAAACAGTTTTGGAACATACCTAAAAAAATACGAAAATAAAACACAATTTATACTTATAACACACAAAAAGAAAACAATGGAGTTCGCTGATACCTTATATGGTATCACAATGAAAGAAGCTGGGGTTAGTAAATTAGTTAGTGTAAAACTAGAAGAATTAAAATAGTTTGAGGAGGATATATGAAAAAAATAGAATTTCCATTTTATGGAAAGACAGGTTCTGTCAAATCAATAATAGATAAAGGAGATCACTACATCGTAGACAAATATGCAAAAAACAAATACAGTAAAGACGTTTTTGCAGAAGAACTACTTGAAAAAAACGAAAATAACCAAAAATACATAGATAGTTTAATAAGAAAGGAAGTAGATAATATTTTATCTTTATCTAAAGACGATCCTTTTATGAAGGAATTATCTATCTTTAAAGAGAAACATAAGCACACTAATTTTACACACTTAAAAATCATTAACATCCTATTTGGGATAGTGGGTATAATATCATCAGTATTACTAATAACAGGACATCCTTTATTTATGCTTATGGCAATATTACCATTAATTACATCTTTAATAGGAAGTACAATTACAAGTAATATACTTGAAGCAAACAAAACTCTTAAAAATTACAATAATGTATTAAAACTTAAATCTAAACTAGATAACAATTCAATAAAATTAGAAAACAAAAAAACATTAGGAGTACACCCTAATCACATTACAAAAAATAATGTTAAAAAAAGAGTAAAAATAAGAGATTACCAAAAATAATCTCTTTTCATATAATAAAATATGAGTATAAAAAATAGAATAGATGATTTTATTAATGATAAAGAATATAAAATAACAATCTACAAAAACAAAGTAAATATCATAAACTATACGGAAATAATAGATTTTTCCCCTCATGAAATAACCCTAAAGTCTCCACAAGGAACCACTATAGTAGAAGGAGAAAACCTTACCATAACAAAATTATTAGATAACGAATTATTAATTGAGGGCACTATCAAATCAGTATCCCCATAGCATATTAACTATATAAAATTCATACAATTTAATGGTGATATAATGATATATTTATTATGGGAATGGGAGTATGAAAAACACATTTTTAAATAAATTCCGAAGTACTATTAAAGTAAATATTAAGGGAAAAAACATTAATAATTATTTAAGAAAATTAATCGCAGCCAAAATAAACATATTAAAAATAATAAATATATCTCCCCAAGAAATAGAAATAATAATAAGTTATGACGATTATTTAAAATTATGTAAACATAAAGGAATATATAAACTTCAAGTTACAAGAACATATGGTAAAATAAAACTAAAAAGCATCCTGAAAAAAAATATATACCTTTTATCTTCACTAATATTAGTAATAATATTAATAATATTTTTGTCTAATGTAATATTTGAAGTAAAAGTAATACACACAAGTAGTAGTCTTAAAAATCTATTATATAAAGAATTGTATAAACATGATATCAAAAAATATTCTATGGTAAAATCCTACGAACAAATACAAAAAATAAGAAAACAAATAATAAATGACAATAAAGATAAGATAGAGTGGTTAGAAATAAAAAGAATAGGAACAAAGTATGAAATCAGAGTAGAAGAAAGAAAACTAAATAATAATAAACAAGACGAATCCTTTCAAAGCTTAACTACCACCAAAAATGCAATTATAATGGATATTAAAGCCTTAAGCGGAGAAAAAGTTAAAGAAATAAACTCCTATGTAACTCCCGGAGATATTATAGTATCAGGTATAATAACTAAACCTGATGGAAGTAAAATATACACCAAAGCCAAAGGAGTAATATATGGTGAAGTATGGTATCTAATAGATATTGAATATCCTTATTATTATCGTGAAGAAAGATTAACTGGTAAAACAAAAAAAACTTTAGTAATAAACTTACTTGATAAAAGAATATCTCTATTTAACTTCCATAAATTTAATGACTTTCAAAAAAGCGGTAAAACACTTTTAAAAAGTAATATTCTTCCAATAAGCCTAACTTGGGAAAAACAATACGAAGTAAACATAATAGAAAAACTCTATACCAAAAATGAAGTAGTAGAAGCCGCAAAAAAGATTGCTCAGGAAAAACTATTAAATCAAAATAATAGAATAAAAGAAGTTTTAGAAATAATTACTACTGAAGAAAATGAAGGGGATAATGTAATAAAATTAAAACTATTTGTAAGTGTTAAAGAAGACATAACTAAAATTAAGAAAGAAACAATTATTCAAAACGAACAAAATAATTAACAACTGTAACAAAAAAAGGTTGACAGACATATATATTGATGATATAATTAAGACATGAAGAAGGAGGAGAATTATGGCAGTTAAGATTAGACTTAAAAGAATGGGAGCAAAGAAAGCACCATTTTACCGTATAGTAGTAGCAGATTCAGCTTCACCTAGAGATGGAAAAATAATTGAAAATTTAGGATACTATAACCCTTTAGTTAATCCTTGTGAAATTAAGGTTGATAATGAAAAAACTATGAAATGGCTTAATAATGGAGCTATTCCTACTGATACTGTTAAAAATATTTTAAGTAAAGCTGGGGTTATGAAAGAATTTCATAACAGTAAACAAGGCAAGAAATAATGGATATTGTAAAGTTAACAGAAACCATTATTAAAAAAATGGTTGATGATCCTGAAACAGTTTCGGTAAAACAGTTTGAAAGTGATGACGAAAATGTAATTTTATTAGAAGTACTTATATCAAATAATGATGTAGGAAGGGTAATAGGAAAAGATGGTAAAATTATTGCAAGTATAAGAACAGTAGTTCAAGCTGCTGCATCACTAAATGAAAATAAAAAAGTAAACATTAATATTGATTCTTATTAAGCACATAACGTGCTTTTTTCTTTACACTTTAAATAATTTTATTATCTTTTTATATTAATCTTTATTTATTTTATAAGTTATGATATGATATTAATGAAATGGTACGTGATAAATATGTTAAAAAAAGTTGATAAACCTCTCATAATAATATCCATAATATTATTTATTTTTGGACTAATAATGATATTAAGTGCATCATCAATGGAATCATATATGAGGTATGGGGCAAGTCCTTATTATTACTTTCTAAAACAAGCAATATTTTTAGTCGGAGGATTAGTAATTTTTCTCTTTACAATATTTATTCCCACTAAAATTTATAAGAAACTAGCCTGGCCATTAATAATTATTACAATTATATCATTAATTGGACTTGTCATATATGGCCATGTCGCCAATAATGCTGCAAGTTGGTATGATATTGGTATTATAAAACTGCAACCATCAGAAATAGCCAAAATAACCCTTATTATATTTATGGCTTCATATTATGACAAAAATAAAAATAAATTAAATAACAAATTAATATTAATTCTTCCTCTTGTAATCGGGGTTATAATTACTCTCTTAATTGCAATTCAACCCGATATGGGAACTGCATTTATAGTATTCGTTTTACTACTATCAATATTTTATAGTGTTCCTATGAAAAAAGGGGAGAGAAACATCATAACAAAATTAATAATTCTAATATTACTCCTTTTCGGGGCAATTATGCTTGTCACTAAAGGAACAATACTAAGGGATTATCAATTAGATAGATTTAATTTTAAAGACCCTTGTGATAGATATAAAGAAAAAACAGGCTACCAACTATGTAATAGTTTTATAGCCTTTAAAAATGGAGGGTTAACTGGCCAAGGAATAGGAAAAAGCACTCAAAAATACTTATATTTACCTGAATCATATACAGATTTTATATTTCCTATAATCGTGGAAGAATGGGGACTAATAGTTGGAGCAGTAATAATAATATTATTCTTCCTACTATTATTTAGAATATTTAAAATAGCAAGAAATGCTAAAAATCTTAGAAATTCTCTTTTAGCATTTGGAATATTTGTATACATATTTTTACATATAGTAATTAATCTTTCCGGAGTAATGGGTATTATACCTCTAACTGGAGTACCACTACCATTCTTATCCTACGGAGGAAGTTACTGCATATCACTTATGTTTGCTTTAGCTCTAGTATCAAGAATAAGTATCGAAAATAATAGTAAATAATTATTTAAGATACTTTTTTATATAGTAAATATGATGAAATGTAACAAACATTATATTTACAGAACTGGCAATAACTAAGCTCCAAAGTCCGAATTTCATATAACAAGTACCTGCTAATATTATAATTTTGCAAATACACCCATACAGTGTTCCTCGCATAGCTACATTAGATTTATCAAGAGCTTGCAGACAAATTGTAAGGGGAGACTGTATATAATGAAAAATAAAGAAAGGTGCTGCTACTAAAATATATTTAACTCCTAGAGTAGTATTAAAAACAAACTTTAAGAAGAATGTAGGAAACATCATAAATAATATTGTAGTGGGAACTCCAATTATTAAACTAAATATAATAGCTTGTTTTAACTTATTCTTAGCATACTTATACCTCTTATTGACAAAACTATTAGAAAGAACAGGAAGAAGAGCATTAGAAATAGCAAGTGTAAAAAATGAAGGAAGTAGTAGGAGTGGATACACATAACCATTAATAATACCATATTCCATTTCTACATATGAATAACTATATCCTACCCTAAGAAGAATAAATGTAATAATAATAGGCTCAAAGAAATAAGCAATTGCCCCGATTAATCTACTACCAGTAGTGGGAATAGATATATTTAATACATCTTTAAGTATCTCTTTATCCATTTTAAAGTCACTTAAACTAATATTTGTGTTCTTAGGCATAAACAGAATTAAAAGAATTACAGAAGAAAGTTCACTAACTATATTAATTAGAACAACCCCAGTTACAGCATACACTAAACTGACTTTAAGAAGACTCGGAATAAAATAAATAGTTAAAAATAACCTTACAAGTTGTTCTAATATATTAGATAACACCTGAGGAAACATATTTTCCTTACCAAAGAAATATCCTCTTAAAATTCCAGATAGACATATAAATGGTAACGTAAGAGATATAGCCATTAATGGATAATAAGTATTTTCATTATGAAGAAGAACATTACTAATAAAAGGAGCCAAAAGAATAACTATAAACATAAGAACAAAATTATAAACAAGAGAAGTTGGAATAATAGATAAAATTATATTTTTTCCTCTTCTTTTCTTTTCACTAATCAATTTAGAAGTTGATGTTGTAAGGGACAAGGTACATAGAGTTATAAATAAATTAAAAGTAGGAAGAACAAGCATATAAAGACTAATACCTTCAGTTGTAATACTCCTGGTTAAAAAGATTTTAATAACAACCCCTAGTACTTTAGTTATAAATCCTCCCAAAATCAATATTAGCGTAGACTTAATAAATTTACTTTTCATAATTATCAATTAAGTATATGTAAAATTAATAAAAAATATTGTTAATTAACTTTAAAAATCTTAAAATTTATGATATGATATTTTGAGAGAGGAAGTAAAAGCAATGAAAGAAAAAAGAAAAGAATTAAGATACAAAATAATGACAATATTATATCAAATAGAATTATATAAAAGTAATAATATTGAATATGATGTTGATAGTATTATACACGAACATTTAGAAGAAGACAGTAAGTTTGTAAATAACATAGTTAACGGAGTAGTTAACAACAAAGAGGAAATTGATAAAATAGCAAATAATTATATGCAGTCTTGGACTATCGATAGATTAGGATACACAGATAGAGCAATTCTGAGAATGGCAATTTACGAAATTCTTTATACTGACACTCCAGATTTAGTATGTATAGATTCTGCAATAGAATTATCTAAAAAATATTCTGATGATAAAGTAGTAAAAATGATAAATGGGGTATTAGATAAAGTATTTCATAGCAAGGAGAAAAATGAATAACTATATAACAGTAAGTGCTTTAAATAAGTACTTAAAATTTAAGTTTGATGGAGATGTCCATTTACAAAACATTTATATAAAGGGAGAAATATCAAATTTCAAATCCCATACAAGGGGACATTATTATTTTACCCTAAAAGATGAAGAATCAAGAATTAATGCGGTAATGTTTGCTTCCAGTGTAAGTAAACTAAATTTTGTCCCCTCTGACGGAATGAAAGTATTAGTTATTGGAAGAATTAGTGTATATCCATCTTCAGGAAGTTACCAAATATATGTAAATAATCTAGAACAAGATGGGCTTGGCAATCTATATATAGCTTATGAAAAATTAAAAGAAGAATTAAACAAAAAAGGACTATTCAACCAAAAAAGACCTATACCAAAGTTACCATCAAAAATAGGAATAATCACAGCCCCCACTGGAGCAGCTATAAGAGATATTTTAACAACTATTAAAAGAAGATATAAAATATGTAACACTATATTATTTCCAGCCCTTGTCCAAGGACCCCAAGCAGCTGAAGACATTGCTAATAAAATAAAAATAGCAAACACTTATGATCTTGATGTCTTAATTATTGGACGTGGAGGAGGTTCTATCGAAGACTTATGGCCATTTAACGAAGAAGTAGTAGCTAGTGCTATATATCAATCAAAAATACCCACAATAAGTGCTGTCGGACATGAAATAGATTTCACTATTGCAGACTTTGTCGCCGACCTAAGAGCCCCAACCCCAACTGCATCTGCAGAACTAGCTGTACCAAGTAGTATAGAGTTAGAAAACAATATCAATCAGTTAAGAAAAAGATGCAATATATTTATATCAAATTGCATAAATAATTTAAATAAAGAATTAAATACCCTAGTAAATAGCTATGTTTTAACTAAACCTCAAAACATATACGAAATAAAATCCCAAAACTTAGATACATTAATAGATAGACTTAATAACAGTATGAGTAATATTGTAGAAATAAATAAAGTAAGACTATTTAAGTTTGTTAATTCATATATATTAACAAATCCAGAAATGCTCTTTAAGCTAAAACGGATAGCCTTAGAAAACAATATTAATAAATTGGAGGTATTAAATCCTCTAAATACTCTAAAAAGAGGGTATGCTATTGCAAAACAAGATGGTAAAGTAATATCTACAGTAAAAGATTTAACCAAGGGTAGTAATTTAGACATAGAATTAAAAGATGGTGTAATTAAAACCACTATAAAAGAAATGGAGTTAAATAATGGAAAATAATTTTGAAGAAAATATGAAGAATTTAGAAGAAATAGTAAAAGAGTTAGAAAGTGGAGAAGTAAACTTAGACGATGCTATAAATAAATATACTAAAGCTATGAAATTAGCTAAAGAATGCAGTAATAAATTAAATGAAGCAAGTGATAAAGTAAATAAAATACTAGCAGAAAATGGTACTCTAGAAGACTTTAATGTACCAAACGAATAGGGGGATTATAATGAAATATAAACTAAGTGACATTATAGAAATATGTAAAGGTAGACTAATAAATGGAGATAGTAATTTAGTATGTAGTACCTATAGTATAGATACAAGAACTCTTACCAAAGGAGACGTTTATATAGGAATTAAAGGAGAAAATTACGATGGAGGAAATTTCTATAAAGAAGCTTTAGAAAAAGGAGCAACAGCCCTTATAGTTAATGAAGACATTCCGGTAGATTTCCAAAATTATGAAAATATTCCTTGCGTTAAGGTAAAAGATACTACCACTGCCTTACAAACCTTAGCAAAAGATAAAAGAAATAAATATAACATCCCTGTAATTGCAGTTACAGGAAGTGTTGGAAAAACTAGTACAAAAGATATGATTAGCAAAGTCCTATCAACCAAATACAATGTTTTAAAAACAGAAGGTAACTATAATAACGAAATTGGCATGCCTCTAACAATCTTACGTCTAGAAAACCATAATTGCATGGTTCTAGAGTTAGGTATGAATCATTTAAAAGAAATAAGCTTACTTACAAATATTGCAAGACCCACTATAGCAGTAATAACTAATATTGGAACATCACACATAGGAAATCTTGGAAGTAGGGAAAATATATTAAAAGCAAAATTAGAAATTATCGAAGGATTATCTGGATCACTAATAATCAATAATGATAATGATTTATTACATAATTTTAAAGACTATAACAACATTATAACCATAGGAATAGATAATGAAAGTAATTATACTGCAAAAGATATCTCCCTAACTAGTACATCAGCTAGTTTTAAAGTAAAAGATGATATTGTAACTATACCTTTTGCAAGTAAACCATTTATATATAATAGTCTATTTGCTTACGCAGTCGGAGATATATTAAATGTATATGATAAAGTCTTAGCCCTTAAAAATGTAAGTTTATCATCCTCTAGACTTGAAAAATTTAAAAACAAAAGAGAAGTAACAATTATAGATGATACCTACAATGCAAGTGTCGATTCAATGGAAAACGCTTTAAATATATTATCTAATTACAAAAATAGAAAAATTGCAATACTCGGAGACATGTTAGAAATTGAAGGCTTCGAAGAAAAACTACATACAAAAGTAGGAAAAATAGTAGCAGAATGTAATATTGATATCCTAATTACAATAGGAAACTTATCAAAATTTATAGCTTCCGGAGCCACAGAAAATGGATTTAATAAACAAAACATATACACATTTACAAATTTAGATGATGTATATCCTCTATTAGATAAAATCCTCCAAAAAGATGATGTAGTATTACTAAAAGCATCACATTCCATGAATTTTAAAAAGATAGTAGAATACTTAAAAAGAATATAGTTTTTTCTATATCCTTTTTATTTATCTAAATCTTTAGTAAGTATTGCTATATCCACGAGACCAGATATAAATACTAAAACATATACAAGTTTAGTAAACAGTGAGTCATCCCCAAGAAGGTAAGCAACTAAATTAAAATTAAACATACCTACAAGACCCCAGTTTATACAACCAATAATACTAATTACTAAACAGGTTTTAAAAAGTGCATTCATAATTTCCTCCTTTATAACTATTACTATTATTACCAAAAAAAATAAAATTATTCAGAATAAAAGAAATATTTCACCATATAATCTATTAGAAAGACAAAAGAGGTGAAAAATGAAAAAAATTTTAATAACTTTTATGTTATTAAGTATATTCCTACTTTCAGGATGCTCAAGCTATAACGAAAAAGACATAATCAAAGAATTAAATGATAAAGTATCTAAAAGCAATTCTTATTATGTTGAAGGACAAATGGAAATAATAAATAATGAAGATATATATACATATGATGTAAAAGTTTCATATTCTAAGGGAGACAATTATAGGGTCGAACTTACAAATATCTCCAATGACCATAAGCAAGTGATTTTAAGAAATAAAGAAGGAGTGTATGTAGTAACGCCATCTTTAAATAAAAGCTTTAAATTCCAAAGCGATTGGCCATACAATAATTCACAAAGTTACTTACTATCTTCTCTAGTTGAAGACCTATCACAAGAAGAGGGTAGAACTTTTGAAAAAAATGACGAAGGATATGTATTTACAACCAAAGTAACATATCCAAATAATGAATCATTAGTTAAGCAAATGATTTATATAAATAAAAAATTAAAAGTTACAGAAGTCAGGGTAATGGATAAAGACAATAAAACTCAAATAAAGATGGTATATAATAAGATAGATTACAATAAAAACTTTAATGATAATTACTTTGATTTAAATAGCATTTTAGAGGTATCTGAAAAAACAGAAAAAATGATACCAGAAAGTGAAAATCCAAATACCAATGGAAATAGAAACACTGATGATAATGCTAACGGTAATTTAAATAATACAAATGATAATGAAAATACAAATACTAATGAAAATGCTAACACTAATACAAACACAAACACTAATACCAACACTAATACAAGCACAAATACTAATGAGGAAAGTCAAGATGTAGAAGAGAAAACACAAGGAACCGCAACAATTGAAGACATTATATATCCAATGTATTTACCATCAAATACTTATCTAAAAGCTCAAGAAAAGTTAAATACTGATAGTGGTCAAAGATTAATTTTAACTTTTGAAGGTGATAGTCCATTTACTCTAGTTGAAGAGACTGTAACTTACACTAAAGAACATGAAATAATACCAACATATGGAGAATTAGAATTTCTTTTAGACAGTATAGCAGTTGTTAATGATAACTCTGTAAACTGGATTAGTAATGGAATAGAGTATTACATGGTAAGTGATGTAATGTCAACATCTTCCTTATTAGAAGTAGCAAGATCAATAAGCGTCTTACCAGTATCTAAATAGGTATGCCCATGCATATCTATTTTTTTCAATAAATAAGCATAAAAAAACTTACTTAACAATAAGTAAGCTTTTTTATATAAATGTTGTATTCTGTAAAATGGTGGCTTCAACTGGAATTGAACCAGTGACACGAGGATTTTCAGTCCTCTGCTCTACCGACTGAGCTATGAAGCCATGGCGGTTCCGACGGGATTTGAACCCGCGATCTTCTGCGTGACAGGCAGACGTGATGGACCACTACACTACGGAACCATGGTTGCGGGAGCTGGATTTGAACCAACGGCCTTTGGGTTATGAGCCCAACGAGCTACCAGACTGCTCCATCCCGCGATAACATTAGTGGCGGAGGAAAAGGGATTCGAACCCCTGCGCCGCTCTCACGACCTCCCGGTTTTCAAGACCGGTCCCTTCAACCAGACTTGGGTATTCCTCCAGATGGTGCCTAAGGTCGGACT
>CAKOLT010000002.1 GCA_934096315.1 uncultured Bacilli bacterium | reverse complement strand
AGAAGCAAAAAAGCCATTTAGCCCCATATTTATTGGGATAAATGACCTTCAAAAATAAATTTCATGTTTTTAACCTGCCTTCTTTATATACAATTAGTTGTCCTGGTTTTAAATATAATCTATCATTTTGTTTTAGGAAGACTCCTACATTTGCATTCATTCCCCTTACTACTTTATCTAGTGTATCTCCTTCAGCAGTTATATATACGCTTGTTGATTTTTTAGGAACTAATAATTGGTCGTTTGGATATATATAATCACTTGTATTTAGTCCATTTATTAGAGCTAATAGGTTAGGATTTATGTTATAGGATTCTGCTATTTTATATAATGTATCTCCTTTTTTAATTGTGTATGTGTCAAAGTATTGGTTTTTCTTTTTAGGTACGATTATACTAACTCCAGGAGTAGTGTTATTTATTTCTCCATTTATATTTTTTAATTCATCTACAGTTATGTCGTACATATAAGCAATGCTTTCTAGGGTATCTCCTGGTTTTATGTCATATATTTCATACATATTTATCACCCAATATTATGTTATTCTAAAATAAAGAAATTGCTACTTTATGTCTACTTATATAGTTGCAGGATAAGATGTTTATGCATTACATCATAAATAATACTTTATAACTTTTCTAAAATACCTTTTTCAAGGTCATCAATATTATACATTGTCTCTAATTCATTAAATGTTTCTTCTAAATTTTTTTTAGCACTTTTCCAACCGGTTCCATCAGTAAACCATATAAAAGTTATGCCATTAATTTTTTTAGATTCTTGAGCTAACATTTTATAACTTCTAGCAGTTTCATTTAATTTTGAACCTCCACTAGAATAAAAATTAGTTTCTATTACATATATCTGTTTATCTGTTTTAATAACAAAATCAAATCTCTTGGTTGATGTATTATGTCCTGACATTTCGCTTAAATCAAGATTCCATTTCTTTTCTATATCTTTTAAATACATTTCTTTAAAATAATTCAATTCTTTTTTATAACCTGCTTTTATTATATATGATTCTACTAATTTTTCCATCATATGCCCACCACGATTTTTGCGACCATTTGAATCTAGTCCAACTTCAATGCCCAAAACATAATCGTATAGATTATTTATAATATGATTTTGTAATAAATCAAATAGACCACTTTCCCTCATAAATTTAATATAATCTCTCATAGAATAAACCATTTTATCAAACTTATATAAATATTCTTTTATTTCATCTTTAATAAATATTTCTCTAGAACGAACTGCAAGTAGTAATGGAATGCATTCTAAAGTTTCAGGATATTTAGTTAATATACTTTGGAATTCCTCTTCAATATTTTTACTGCCAATTAAAGAATTTAAAATATTAAGTTCTACTTTTACCTTATCAACATTTTTGTATATTTTTTCAAATTCAACATAATAAGTATAATCTGATATACTTGTTTTAAATTTACTTAACCAATCATTAAAATCTCTAGTCAATATTATCACTTTCCTTTCTTCTTATTGTTAAATCTAAATATTCTTTTTCTTTTTCAATACCTATATACTTTCTATTTAATCTATTAGCAACTATTCCAGTTGTTCCACTACCATTAAATGGATCTAATATTAAATCTTCTTCATTAGTAGATGCTAAAATGATTTTTTTTAATATTTCTATTGGTTTTTGAGTAGGATGTTTGCCGCATTTTTTTTCACTGGGTTTAGTGAGTGATGTTTCCCAGACATCTTTCATTTGCTTACCATCGTTTAACTCTCTCATGAGTGAATAATTAAATTTGTGTTTTGCATTTTTGCTATTTTTTTTTGCCCATAGAATTGTTTCAGTGGAATGAACAAATGCTCTGCAACTAATATTTGGTGGAGGATTTAACTTTTTCCAAGTTATATTATTTATTATTTTGAATCCTTCTTGTTCTAATGCCACACCTATCGAATAAATATTATGCATAGTTCCACTAATCCAAATAGTACCATCATCTTTTAACACTTGATAACATAATTTGATCCATTTTCTATTAAATTTATGCTTTTCATCTATGTTGATGGATTTGTCCCATTCACCTTTATTTACTGATACCATTTTTCCACCACTACAAGATATTCCGTCGTCAGACAAAAAATAAGGGGGATCTGCAAATATCATGTCAATACTTTTAGGCTCTATTTCCCTTAGTATTTTAAGTGAATCACCTTGTATGAGTTTAAAACCTTTATCTTCATAATAATACTTCTTTCCCATACAAACTTACCGCCTTATATGTTATACATTATACTACATTTATTAATCAAACCCTCTTTTATTTTCAAAATTTGTAATAATTACTTCTTCTACTTTACCCCTTTTCTTTCCATTAGAGTTAATATTTCTCTTTGCTTCAATTACATGAATATTGAAATCTTTATATAATTCATTTACTAATGTTGTGTTATGATTAGAAAGTATTACATAACACCCTCTATCTGATATTTCTTTAAACACTTTAGCAAGTCTTTTTTGCTCTTCTTTTCCAAATCCACCTTCAGTATAACTATTAAATGTTGATGTATCAGAATCGTATGGTGGATCAAAATAAATGAAATCACCTTTTTTAGCGTCTTTTACTGCTTCTTCAAAATCTACTGATAATAACTTAATGTCATTATAATTTAAATATCCACAAATGATACCTAAATTTTGTCCTTCATATGTATTTACTTTGGTTTTCTTACCAAATGGTACATTGAATTCATTTTTGCTATTAACCCTATATAAACCATTAAAACATGCTTTGTTTAAATAAATTGTACGAGCAGCTCTTTTATAGTCTGCTAATTTATTAAATTTCTGTTTATTTTTATCAATATTTCTAATTCCATAATAATATTCTTCTGAATGTTCTGTTTCATGATGATTTAATTCTCTACACATTGCTTCAAACTTTTTTTCATTTTTAATACACTCATATACATTCATAAGTTCTTTATTATAATCATTAATAACAGCTTTTTTAGGAGAAAGTTCAAAAAGTAATGCTCCACCTCCAAGAAATGGTTCGTAATAAGTATTAAACTCGTCTGGAACATACTGTTTTAACTTATCTATTATTTGTCTTTTTCCACCAGCCCATTTAACAAATGGTTTTCCTTTAATCATTTTTACTACCTCCGAATATAATTTTATTATTTATTTATGTTAATTTTTTTCGTCATTAACAGTATAATTATATTTAACATAATTTTTTATTTCTTCATTTTGAGAAAATATCCTCCAATAAATACAGTAATAATTAAAGTTATTAGTGCTTGTACAACTGTATTGTTTGATAGATTTTTTTCAGATAAATTTTTTTCTCTACATTATTTTCCATATTTCAATTCTCCTAATAAAGTTTTAATGACACTAAATATTATACCATGTAAAAAAAAATTTTTCTTCAAAATACTTTAAATTTTATAAATATTTTTATAATTTTACTCATTATTACCCTTAAAAACCGTATCTCCTGGTTTTATGTCATATATTTCATACATATTTATCACCCAATGTTATGTTATGTTATTCTAAAATAAAGAAATTGCTACTAGGTGTTTTCTTTAACACTTGCAGCAATTTCTCTATTTCGTTTTACTGGTACTTCACATTCTTTTTGGGCTTTTGCCATTATTTCTGTTATGTTTGTTTCTATTTCTGGTAATGCTCTTGGGTCTATATTTGAGAAATAACAGTTTTCTTTTATGGTGTCTATTATTACATTACCCCATATTAGCCCTTTTTTGATTGTTAGGTCATTATACATTTCTGGTGTTATAGAGATAAAGAAATATCCCCATACTATTCTTTTTGTAGCTACCATTATTCTTTTGTTTGTAAGGGCTACAAGATTTGTATTTACAAAATCAAAGGGGCTTGTGTTTTTTTGTCCTAGAAATAGGTATAGTATTTCTTCTCCTTCATTTAAATGTTTGTCAACAATTTTACAGTGGCTACGAATTCTCCAAGCTACTGTTAAGGGATATTTTCTTTTGAACCTTTTTGCTAACCTATAAGTATCACTCATTTTTACACATCCTAACCTAATATTATATTGTCATCGATGAAAGTTTCAAGTTTATCTTTTTCTACGTATCCACTGATACTGTCTATAACTTCACTGCCTTTTAAAAGTAGTGTTGTTGGGGTTCCCCATTCTTGATTTTTTTTGAAATAACTATTTGAATTAGTTAAGTTATTGAATTCTTCTTCAGATAAGTTTGCTATATCAATATATTTTATAGATATATTTTTTGTGCTCGCTACTTCCTCGGCGATTGGCATATATAATTCACAGTAGTGGCAGCCAGTTCTTTCTATAATAACAAGAAATGGTTCCCCACTATTTTGTAGTCCTTCGTAATCTATGTAGTTTATTTCTGTTAGTGATGCTTCTCCACTTAAGGTTACTTTTTCTTTTGTTACGTCTTCAGCTGCTTTTGTTCCTTTTATGCCAAATATACTAACTATTATTACTAATAGTGTGACTCCTATTAAAATATAATCTGATTTTTTCATAAATTCCTCCTTAATAACATTTTACAACTTTTTTTGACAATTAGCAAGTATATCTTAAAATTAAGGTATAATTGGTAACTTATGTTACAAAGTTAGTTTATATCTTTTCAATTAAGTATTTCATTACTATATAATTTATTAGTAATGTAAATGGGGTTATTATTATTTTTACTATTATGTTTATGTAATTTAAAATAATATTTATATTTGTTTCTTTTAATGTATCGCTTATTATTAGCATTATTTTAGAGGCTGTGATAATTAGAAGAATTTGGTATATTACATAGATTATGTATTTGATTTTTAAGTTTATTTTACTATTGTTTTTAAATAATTTTCTCGTGGATACTATAAAGACAAAGGTTACTCCGACTAGAGAACTTGTAACATTCGCTAGGAAGACATTACATTTTATAATATATGTTAGTGTTAAGTAAATGCATATATCTATAATCCAGCCGATTCCAGATATTCCAACGAACTTTATGGCTTCTACTAATATTTTCTTCATTTTTATGACTGTTCCTTTGCTTTTTTGTATAATTTATATTTAGTAGTTATTGTTTCTTTTATGTTATACTTTTTGACATAGCTATCTGTGTGTACTAGTGTATAGTCTTCATTATTTTCTAAAAAGCAGTATAATACGTCTGATGATTCTACTAACAAGTAATCAAAATCGTATTTTTGGAGGAATTCTCGAATTATTTTTTGGTCTCCATATAGGTTTTGAAGGTAGAAGAATTCTATAAATATGTCTTCTTTCTTGTTATTCTTTTTTAGGAATACTTCTGCTCTTGGGTCTATATAGCATTTGTATCCACGGTATTCTAAATATGACCCAGTAGCATATTCTGTGTATAGTTTTATATTTTTGTTTGCTTTTTCATCTAGATAGTTTGATATTCTATATAGTGCTATTTGGTTTTCTTTTTCTACTCTTATATTAAATATAAAAGTAATTATTAGGATTAGTAATAGTATAATGTATGTTGTGGTGTCTTTTTTGTTTTTTTTATATGTTATTGTTTCTTTGGGAAATAATCGTTTTAGGTTATCACATAGTGGCAATAGACTTATTATTATTAGAAATATTAGAGCTCTCATGTGTTTAAGACATAGGTATGCTGTTCCTAGAAATAATAAGAAATATCTAATATTTATTTTTTCCTTTTTACGATTTGTTATTAGAATGAATAATAAGTAGATGTATACTAAGGTGCTTTCATTTATTGTAAATGGTAACATTTCTGCTACTTGGTTATTTACATATGTGTTTCCATAGGAATTAAATATATATGTGATTGCGGATATGCCATATGGGTTTATGAATCCTACTAAAATCATTATGATTGTGGTAATAATGATTGGTTTTATTTTGTAGTCTTTTCTTATTATGTATTCAATATAATATGGTAATAAGAATATGTAGAGCATAAACCACATAGAACAGTGTAAGTTTATTAATAACACTGATAGGACTGGTAAGATTATTAAGTATTTATTATTGCTACTTTTGATATATGATTCTAATATATAAAATTCTGTTAGGAATATTATGATATCAAATATGTATGGTCTAGTATCTATGAAGAAATATATACTTAATAACATGTTTATAATTAGTGTAATTAGAATGGATAGTTTTATTTTATTATCACTTATTAATAGACACGTTTTATATATTAGATATGTTATTATTATTTTTGCGATTAATATAAATGTATACATACCATATATTCCAAACTTGTTATATATTAAGTAGAATATTACGTCTGTTAACCACTGCTGGACTACTAGGGATAGTCCTTCATGGATTGTGAATGGTTCGATGTGAGGAAAACCGTTATTTAATATATATTTTCCAGTGTTTATTAGGAACCAGAAATCATTATTTGGTGTGAATTTAAGGGCTATTCCAAATATAAATATTGGTAAAAATAGGCTTATTAATATTACTATTTTGGAGGGTTTCCATAACAGATATCTATTTAATGATTCTTTTCTTTTCATTTTTATGCCTCCGGTGCTAATTATTATTTTTTATGTGTTTATATAGTTTATATTTTTCTACTTTGTTAATCATTGGTGTCGTGTATACTAATTCGTAACTTTTGTTTTTTTCTAAGTAGTAGTCTATTTTTTCTGTTTCTTCAACAATTAGATAATCAAAATCGTATTTTTGAAGAAAGTTTTCATATAGTTTTTCTAATTTGTCATAATTTTGTTCTTTATAATTTAATATATAGTATTCTTTCATTATGTCTATTTTTTTGTTATTCTTTTTTAAGAATACTTCTGCTCTTGGATCTATATAACACTTGTAACCACGGTATTCAAAATATGCTCCTTTATTATAATCTGTATATAGTTTTATATTTTTATTTGTTACTTTATCGAGATAATTTGCAATTTCATTATAAGGCATATCTTTCTCTTTAAAAAATTTCATATTTGTCACTTGTACAATTATTAGCATTATTAGTACACACATACAGATTATGTTATCAGCTTTTTTGGTGGTTTGAAATTTTCTTTCGTTTTTAAAATAATTTTTAAAATTATCACTTAAAGGAAGAATACTTATTATTGCAAAGTATATAAAGCCCCGAAAATGACTTAGACATAAGTATGTTGTTCCCATCCATAGGAAAAGATATCTTAGATTAAGTTTTTCTTTAGTATTTCTATTCATTATGTATGAAATAACAATTATAAATATATATATATATATTTCTGGACTTCCGTTAATGTTTATGGCTTTCATTTCCCCTACAATACTATTTATGTATTCATTTCCATATGAGTTAAATATGTATGTTATTCCAGATATGCCATAAGGGTTTATAAATCCCATTAGAAACATTATAATTGTTACTACGATTAATGGTTTTAAAGGAAAGTTTTTATAGAATATTCTTTCAATATAGTATGGAATTAGGAATATGAAGAGCATAAACCAGATTGAGCAGTGTAAATTAATTAATATTAATGATAAGATTGGTAGTGGTAATAAGCATTTCCATGTTTTACTTTTTTTTATGTAATATTCTAATATATATATTTCTAATAATAAGATAATTATATCAAATGTTTGTGGTCTAGTTGTTATTAGAAAGTACATGTTTAAAAAAGTTGTTACTGCTAAGGTGATAAACATTGATAATTT
Source organism: uncultured Bacilli bacterium (assembly GCA_934096315.1). GTDB lineage: Bacteria > Bacillota_I > Bacilli_A > RF39 > UBA660 > UMGS2068. The sequence continues at coordinate 100,345 of CAKOLT010000002.1, read as the reverse complement.
TACTTTGTTTTCAGAAACTAACATACATAGTTTATATATTAAATATGATATTAGTATTTTAGCAATTAGTGTAAATACATATATTCCATATATTCCACACTTGTTATATATTAAATAGAATATTACATCTGTTAACCACTGCTGGATCACAAGGGACAATCCTTCATGGATTGTGAATGGGTCAATGTGTGGAAAACTATTATTTAATATATATTTTCCTGTATTTATTAGAAACCAAAAGTCATTATTTAACATGTAGGGAAATATGGCTTCAAAAATAAATATTGGTAAAAATAATATTAAGATAACTGTTAATTTTGATGGTCTCCATTTCATGTAATTATGGAGAAAATTATTTATTTTTTTCTTCATGGTATTCTTCCTCTGTATTTACATTCCATATGGAATCTTTATTTTTATTATTATTTAATATGCAATCAATACATGTAATGGCACATTCCATAGAGTGATCCATATTGTTATATCTATGTTGGCCATTTCTACCTATACAATATAGGTTTTCATATTTATTTAGATATTTTTTAACGATATCAAAGTCTTTATAACTATCAAAATAGGCAGGATATGCTTTTTTTACTTTTTCTATATGGTAATCTAAAACGTCATCTTTACTGTCTATAATATTCATGTGTAATAATTCATCTTCTACTAATTTAATAAATTCACTTTCTGACATATTCCATAGTTTGTCATTTTCATTACAGAAGTATTCCAAACCTAGTGATATGGTATTGTTAATATCTTTAACTAGGTATGGGGACCAATTGTTAAAGATTTGTATTCTTCCCATTAATACGTCACTACTTTGGACATATATCCAGCAATCAGGAATAATATTGTTTAATGTATTTATCTTTGTTTTATTTTTTAGTTTTAGTTTTTTTACTATTAATCCTGCGGTTATAAAATCTCTATATGGTAAATTTATCCCAGTGTCATATACTTTTTTTGGTACATTTTTCATACCATTTATTAAGTCTTTAATAGGCATTGAGGAAATAAATATATCTCCTTTAATGACTTTCTTTTCTCTTTTATTAATGCAAGTAATACTATTTATTTTTTCTTTATTATTTTCTATATTTGTTACTTTATATCCTTTTAATATTTTACCACCCATTTCTAGGTATAATTTTTCCATTTCTTCGTACATTTGTCCCGGACCAAACTTTGGGTAATAATAACTTTCTATTAGTGATGTTTCTTTGTTTTTGTTTTTTATTTTAAATACTTTGCAAAAGTAATCTCTTAAGACTTCTTTTATTGATATTCCCTTTACTCTTTGTTTTCCCCATGATGAGTCTATATGTTTTGGTGCCCTTCCCCATAGTTTTTCCGTGTATCCTTTAAAGAAAATTGTATATAGTTTTTTACCGAATCTATTTATATAGAAGTTTTCTAGATTGGTTTCTTCTTTTTTAAAGATTAAACTTTTTAGATAACTGCAGCCACTTATTAATGTTTGGATAAATCCAAGATTTTTTATTGTGTTAAAACTTAAGTTTACTGGGTAATCGAAAAACTTATTGTTGTAGTATATTCTTGATATTCTATTTCTAATTAGAAATACTTTGTCTTCTTTTTCTGGATCGGGACCAGTAGGGTTATATTGTTTATTTGTTTTTAATTGTATGTCATCATAACTTCCACTACCTTGTACTTTTAGGATATCCTTCCATATTTTGTTTATCTTTTCATCTTTGGTAAAGAATCTATGTCCTCCTAAATCCATTTTGTTTCCATTATATGATACTGTTTTTGATATTCCCCCTACTTGGGTTTCTTTTTCTATTATTGTTACTTCATAGTTTTTACTTTTTTTTAGTAAATAATAGCCTGCGGTTAATCCTGCGGGACCTGCTCCAATAATTACAACTTTTTTCTTCATTTCTTACTACTCCTCTTATAATGATAATATCATATATCTATTTGAATGTAAAGAAAAAAGAACATAAAGTTCTTATATTTTTTAGTCAATCTCTAGCTTATTTAAAAGTGTATTTAGCTCACTAAAATCTGACTCTTTGTCATTTATTGGGGGTATAGTGGCAAATAATTTAATTCCTGCTTCTCTTTCAAATGATGATATATCATTTGAATCTAGTAGACTTTGATTTAATACTATTTTTTTATCTTTTAATTTACTAAATATATTTCTATCTATAAGCATTAATCTATTTAGTTTTATTGTAGTGGGTTCTACTAGATATACTACATCACTACATAGGTATTCGCTGTGTGAATTATTTAAATCAATGAGAACAATATCTTTATTTTTATATTTATTTATTGTATTACTTAAGTCACTATCTGTTGTAGACACCATTTCCTCATCTCTAAAGTAGAGAAAGTCCTTTTTATCTACCTCTATAGCTACTATATTTTTATAACTAGATAAATATTTTTTGATCATATATATTAAGCTGGTTGCTCCAGCATGTAAGGTGATATTTTTAAACCCTATTATTCTTACTGCCCCATTCATTATATTTGGAGCAGAATTTATTTTATTAATATTATTATTTTGAGTGTTTACGTTACCTCCGATCATATGGAGGTGTGCAACATCTCTATAGTTATTAGGGTTATTATATAAATATATAAGACCTTCTTTATTTCTAGTAAAGTTATATATACCCATGCTTATTAATGATGAAATGTATGCAGGATTATTTGTTGTTTCGAAATCATCTAAATACATTATTATTTTATCCATATCTAGATTCATTGATAGTTTTTGGATATTACTTATATTTTCATATCCTTTAATGGCGGTGATATCCAAAAACATTTTATTAAAGAAGAAATTTGAAAACATTTGAATTATTTCTTCTACGGTGAATTCTCCATACTCTGATCTTATAACGTCAATATCTAAGCTGTTAAGTAGTTCTTTATTCTTATTGGCTACAATTACATTCATAGATTCCTCCTTTAACTTTCTTAACTATAATCAGTTACCACATTGGATACAACTGGTCTTGTTTCTCCTTGTAATTCCCAAGTATCTCCAATACCTAAAAAAGGAAAGTTCCAACTGACAAATGTATACACTGTATAATATTTTCTACCATTGGTATCAGAATGTTCTGCTACACAGAATTTATATATAGAAGAACATTTTCCATTGATATTATTAAGAGTATCTGATTTTACTTCTGGTCTATAAGAGGTATTATTTTCTATATAATCTTCTATATAATTAATAGCCTCATAAGAATTAGTATATCCCTCATACTCTTCTATTATACTAATTATCTGATCCTTAACCTTAAATGCCTGAGCATATTTAAGTATTAAGGAAATAAAAGTGATAAATATAATAACAAAAAATATAAATACATATATCATATATGCAGAACCAAAAGAATCCTTCATTAACTAACACCTCTTTTAATAAGATCAGTCTTTCCTTTAATGCTCCAACTTCCTCCCGCAGCATTACTGGAAGACGATGAAAATACACTTTTATTATTGGAGCTTACAAAGGGAAGGTACCAAGTTGCATATACAGTAACTTCATAATAATAACCCTTACCTTTTTTAGAATCCAACATCTTTACACTATAACCATTGTTATAAGCTGTATTTGTTAAATAATTATCAATTAATTCTCCAACTTCGTCTTCACATATTCCAGCCTGTCCTGAATTATTACCGGTTGATATTTTACATCCTTCATATTCCTCCAGGTATGAAATAATTTGGTTTTTTACTCGAAATGTTTTACCAACAGAAAGCCCTATTGCAGAAAATGCAACAACTACGGTTAGAATAATTAATAGCAAAACCATCATAAATAATCCACCAAAGCTTTCCCTCATTTAAAACACCTCTACTTTCTGATTTATAATTTATGGACTATTAATCCTATTGGTCCAGTTACCACTTGTTGAGCCTTGACCTTGTCCCCATAAATCTGTGACATAATTCCTTATTGTATCCCACTGTGTTGCTAGAATGGCTCCGATAACAGCAATTGCTACTAGTGTAACTATTGTCATACTTACTTCTCCTGTTGCTTCCTTCATTCTTTCACCTCCCTTATATTATTTGTGTTAAATTTCTTTACCATTATTACATCTATTCTATGATGAACCAAGCAGTTGAAATGCTGCTATTAAAAGTATTAACAACGCACTTCCACCGGTACATACTAACATTTTCATCGTTTGTCTTTCCATGGTGTCTAATCTTGCTTGATATTTTTGTTCTCTTGCTTTTAATTGCAGTGCTGATACTGATTTTGAGAACGACACCATTTGCTCGTGTTTCATTTCTTGTTCCCCGAGACCTAATCTGTATAATAGTCTCATCATTCTCATGGAATCTCTAACAGGGTATTCTCTTGCAAAATCCATGTAAGGATCTACGCTTGAGTCTCCTGCTTCTATCTTAGCGACTAATTCTTTAAGCCCTGGTTTAAATACAGCCGGAGCATCCTCTATGCTCTTGGCAAGAGCAACTGGAACCGTATAGTGTTGAACTAGTACTTCTAGGCTTTTTAGATAATATGGTAATAGTGAGTCAATTGCGTTTAAGTGAGCTTTGTAATATTTTTTTAAATCTAGATATGGTACTTTAAATATTAGAAAACCAAACCCAATAGAAAGTAGTATGTATAAAGCATTTATGTTTGTAATAAATATGAATACACCTGCAAATATTGCTAATAATCCATTTCTTACTCTCTTCATAAATACTTCGTTAGGGTCATATACTCTTTCTCCATACTTTGCTCTTAGTAAAAAGTCATAGTCTTTTTCTTTTATGGCAAGGAACATTCCCATATTTTCTTTAAAGAACTTATTAGTACTTATAACATTATTATACACCAAAACAAATATAAATACAACAATTACTATAATAATTTCTATATACATTATTCAGCACCTACATTCTCATTATAATATTTTTCTCCTTTAAGAAGGAACATACTGTTTATAAATACTACACCATGTACCATTATGGTAACAATAATACTGTCTAGTAGTTTTATGTACGAATCTACCCCTAGTAGGACTTGTACTAGAAGTATGATAGAATATAGGACTAATCCAAATATTATGAATTGTCTATGGAAAACTTTTCTATCACTTCTATCTCTATATACTCCGTCTACAAGAATATCTATATCATTTAACATGTTATTGAATGTGTCTTCTGTATCTTTAGCACCTTCTTTAGTTACTTGTAGGAATAATTGATGCATATTTTTAACCATATAGAATGGGTATTTTGCATCCATATATTTGATAGAGTCTTCTATATCTCCTTTTTCATATGATAGTGCTATCATTGTTTTTACATCTGATAATACTGGGTCTTCTAAAACTCCTGATTCTACTACTCCCTCTAGTGCTTTTACAAAGGCTTGGGTAGTTGCAAACTCCATTATAGTGTTTGTAGTATATACTTGGACTTGTTCGAATATGAATTCACTGTATTGTCTTTTACATCTTAGGTATGTTAAGTATGGAATGACTGCTACTGCAATACATGCATATATTACTACTACTACTAAATCATAGAAGTAAAAGTATCCTACTAATCCAGCAAAACCTGCAAATATTATAATTTGAATTGTATATTGTTTTACACTATATTCTAGTCCTAGTTCTTTTACTTTTTCCCTCATCATTTTAAATGAGTATGGGGCTAATTTATCATAGGTATCTGCTGTTTGATCTACAAGAAATTTATATACGTTTTCTCCATTACTTGATCTATATAGGACAATAAATATAATTATTATACCTACTATTATAATTTCTATCATAATTCACCTACTTTCTAACCATTATTTTGATTATTATTATAATTTATATTAACTGGGTTTACTGGCATTACAATATTTTGACTTTGCATACCATTTATGTAACTATTATTGGTGGCATTTGCATTATTAGTATTCCCCATATAACTATTATTATTGGGATAGGTATTATTATAATTGTTGTTTTCAACAGAGTTGTTGATAATTCCACTATTTGCACTACTACTATCCACAGAATTGTGGATAATTCCATTGTTACTGTTGTTATTTTGTGAACTATTTATGTAGTTGCTATTATCAGTAACCATATTACTGCCACTATTATCTACAGAATACTCACTAGTATTGTTTTTATTAATTTCTCCTGTAGATTTATCTATCATATAATCGTCCTTTACTTCATGAAACTCCTCTTTAATCAAAATATCAGGTTGCATTATTACTCCTTGACTTTCCAAGTATCCAAGTAAATACTTAGTAGGATTTTTAATTGTAAATTTACCATCTGGAGTTTTTTTGTAAATTATGTTGCTTTTAGCTTCATTATCTTCTGTAACATAAAATTCCGTTACCTCGCAAACTTCTCTGTGAAACCTTCCATATTCTTTACTATAATAACCTTTTATATGGACTCCTAATTGTACATATCTATGGATACTTCTTAAAAATTGCTCTAAGTCTATGTTGGATTCAAGTAAACTATATAAACGGCTTGGAATAGATGCTGCCTTATCAGCGTGAATTGTGGATAGAATGTTATGTCCAGATGAAATAGAGTTTCTTACTGCCATAACTGCTTCTGCACTTCTTACCTCTGATAGTAATATCCATCTAGGGTTTTGTCTCATACATGTTACTAGTACATCAGAATATGAAGCTATGTTATTTGTTTTCATGGCTACTATATCTCTATGAGGAAATATTTTATCTAAGTGTAGTTCCAAAGTATCCTCTATAGTGATTAGTTTTTCATTTTCTTTAGTATGAGCTGCTAAGTATTTTACGAACTCAGTTTTACCACTACCAGTTTCTCCACTAACTAATATGTTGCAGTGACCTTCTACACATTTTAATAGGAAATCATGAATATCTAATCTAATATAATCTTCTTTTATTATTTTATCTTTTTCTAGTCTTATCTTTGCGGGTGTTTTTCTTATTAAAAGTGCTATTCCATTTTTTGCTATTGAGTCATGTACAAAGTTTAAACGTAATTCTGCACTTTCAGCGTCCAGAAATGGGTTAGCCATATTGAATGTCTTACCCATTGTGTTAGCACACTGAAAGGCTATTTTTTCTATTAAAGCATTATCAATGCCAGTATTTTCTACTCTATATACTCCTTTAGATAAGGTTTTTAGCCATACTTGACCATTATTACTGTAAGAAATATCGGTTACATCATCATTGTCCAAGAATGTTTTTAATGGACCGAAATCAACTTGTGTAAAACCACCATCCATAATAACCTCCTTATTGATCAGATTCTTCTAGCATTTGATTAGCCATTTCTTCTTTTAATTTATTAAATTCTTCATCTTGACTATCAATTTTAACAATCTTATCTTCTACAAAAGCTAAAATATCATTACTACTAACTCTAACTGCACCCTCATTTTCAGCAGTATATTCTTGTGTGTTAGGAACAATAACAATATCTATACCATAATCGGAAAACACGTCTCTTGTATATTGAAGCAATTTGAATGCATAATACTTTGTTTCCGGTAAAGATAAGAATAAATAAGCTGGAGCTCTATTTTCTTCTGTATTATCAAACACATTTGCACCACTACCATCTTTAACTGCTAATACAGAAATATTTTCAAAGAATTTACCATATGATATTTTACCGTTATTGTTGTATTTTACGTAAATATCTATAATTGAGTCTGGCATAATTGAGTTTGCATATGTTGAATCCATATTAACTTTGTAGTTATCTACTACATATCCGTCTTGCACATTATAAAATATTGCATCTGGTATTTTGTCTTCTGCTATAACAAGTTCTTCATAGAACAAACTTCCTTTTGGAATAACAGTGTTATAGTTTGAATATTTACCTATTAAATTATTTATATCATTATAGGTATAAAAACTTCCTTCAAATGATTCTGGTATTTCCATGTACCCTATCATTTCGCTTGTTATTTGTGTTTTTGGTTGAATTGTATCGATTGCATAAGGTACTCTTACCATTTTTGTATCCTTATTTATTCTGTAATTGTACCCAAAATATAGTACAAGTATACATATCAAAACCCCTAGTATGGTAACTGTATTTTTGTTACCCATAAATTTTTTAAGTGTTCCACCTAAATTTCCCATTTCATTTCCTTCCTTTCTCTTTTAATTACAATTATCTTTCTTATATTCAACTCGGTACATTGCACCTAGCATACACACTTCTCTTGTTTCATTATTTACAGTTGCAAGCATGGCTACTTCGCACTTATAATCAAATGTTGTTGTAACCTTATTTCCATTAACTGATGTATTCATATTGCTAATATTTGCAAATGCAGAAATTGCAAAATTACTTCTTGGAATTGCATTATAGACATTATCACTATAACTTTTAAAGACATCATTTTTACTAGACTCATATGTATCCATTAAATTTGTTGCAACCTGTATATTAGAACCTATACTAGTTCTCCAACTACTTACATAAGTTATACTTGTTGCTTTATATCCGTCCCAATCATTTAGTTCGAAAGTCCCACTATAATGACCAATAGTATCACCTGGAGTTGGTTCTCCCCAAGGGGCTGAATATATAATTCTTGTCCTTGTACACGTATCTCCATCATTACTGAAAAACTCATCATCTGGGGTATCTAATATTGCGGATAATTTATTAACTACTTTAACTCGTGATCCACTGCCATAAATATTGTAAGTGTTTGTATCGTTACTTACTTTAACAGTAACTTTAGCAGGTTCTTCCATTATATCGTAAAATTGTACATTATAATTGTCTAATTTTTGATTTTGTGAAAATCTTCTTAAGAAACTTTCAATAAATTTTTCTTGAATTATTTTAATGTTTCCTGTATCTCTATAATAAGCTACATCCACAGCCTCATACATAGATGCTTCTGTAGTTTCTTTTAGGTTGTAATAATCTTGCTCATTGGCAACCGTTGCTTCTTCAAATAAGAATAATATAAATAAACTGAATAATCCCAGTATTATTACTGCTATTATTGAATATGACCATCTCATTACTGACACTCACCTCTACCCTGATTAAGAGAACCACAACCCAATTTATAGTTACCACCATTTACTGTATAGGTAAAGTCCTTTAAGAAATTACTCTTGCCATTTAGGTCAATACTTTCATTAAGGTATCCTCCTAAATGTTCGTTATTATCATTATGTTTTCTTATTTCGGTCATTTCATTTGCATCAAGTCCAACTTCTAATTGTAATTTTTTCTCATCATCTAAAACGAGTGTACCATTACTCTTTACTTTAGTAACTCCAATAGGATCGCTTTCCATCCACTGTCTCCACTGAAAACCAGCATTATTGCGTGGAAATACGTTATTTAGATCAATAGGTCTGTACTTAAAGTAATATCCATCTTTTTTTCCATAAAACTTCTGCTCACAATTGACATCACATGTGTAATTGCTAGACCACTTAAACAAGTCACTACTTCCACCACGCATAGTACTTAAATCACTTATGCTAAATTTAAAATTATATTTCCCAGTATGGAAGTCAAGAGGTATAAAATAATTTTTAGGTTTATATAAATACTCCGAATTTGCATCAGAACCATAAATGTTGGTATCAGACTTACTATATGTAACAGTTCCATCTGTTCTATTTATGTAAGCATCAAATAAGTTAAAGTAATAATTACTTTGAAGAGTACTTCCATTCCATCTGGTTCCAGCACTTGCATTAGTGCCCGTCCAATACCCTTGTATATCATTAGCAGGAACTCCGATTGAATAAGAAGAATTCAATGTATTTAAATAGTTGCTATCATAATCATTGGCTGCAAATGTTTCTATTATTTCTTCTCCATTACTAACCGAATTTTTATCTTTATTTAAAAAGCTTTCTCCATTTCTATAAATTCTATTTACTATTTCATCGTCTGTTACAGTTTCGGATATACAACACGGAGTACAACGCTTACTGCCGCAGCAACCTTCATAATAATCAGTAAAATCATTATATTTTATAGGTAAATTCCATCTTCTATAACCGTAGGTATATTTATATCTGTCTTTGTATCCCCATTGTAATTCATTTGCATAGGTTACAGAAAATGCTGTTGCACCTCCTGAGTGAATTGTGTTTGGTCCAAGTATATATGTTAGTGTTCCTTTTTGCGTAAAGTTTACACCTGAACTAATGGTACTTTGTAAATAATATCTACCATTTATCTTTGTATATTCATTACTGCATATATCGTCACTATATTTACTTTGGTAATAAACAACAGACTCATATTCACGGCAGGTTGTTCCATTATAATTTACAGTAGTAGTATTTTGTCTTCCTTTGTCCGTACTATTATCCCAAACACAAGAAGAATTACGATTGTCTGTTTTATTAGGACAACTTGATGCAGGTGGTGTGGGGTCTTCCTCTTTTTCATCAAACTTAAGTATTATTTCACCATTAGTTTTAAGCCATGATGATAGAGCATAAGTATCTCCGTTTCTACCGTATCCTACAAGAGCATACATGTCAACCTGATACATTGAATTATATATGGTTTTTTTATTAGGATTTATTGTATTATTTCCTATATTGAAATATATTCCATCACCATACTTTGATCCAGTAGGTTTTTGAATTTTATTGGCACTTCCAACTACATCTACACTATTACTTATACCGCTAATGTTAAAGTGATATCCTTTGCTAATAGATAAATTTCCATTAGTAACATTTTTCTTTGCACCGTTTACAGTAATTCTATTTGTATGAACACCTAATGAGATTTGGTTAGATTTATAGTTGTTATTACTGCAAGTGATTCCAAAATTTTTAGCTGCTGCATTTACTCTTCCTTTCACATATATTCCGGAATAGGTTTTTAAATTCGCATTAACGTGACAACTATCATTATATTCAATTCTTAGTTTAAATTTAATTTCTTTAGTATTAAACTTTTCTTTAAGTTCCTTTATATTGAATGATACTGCAAAAGATACATTACGAAAGATACAACTGGATTCGAATTGTGTGTTACTGCTTTTTCCACTGTGACAAGTACTTTTGTATTCTGGAGCACACTTTCCACTAACATTTATACACAAACCTAAGTACAGGTTATTTGTTTTGTATTTGGTAGATGATTTTACAACTTCATTAGTTCCATCTGTTGCTATTATGGAAACTTTTGTTGTAACACCTCCTATATTATTAACACTATGAGCTATTGCCCAGCCACTAAAAGTTATTGTATCATTAGAAACATCCATATATTCTATATCATAACTTATTTCTCCTGGTTGATAAGCATATACTTTATTATTGCCTATGGTAAATAGACCGATGAATAATATGCTTAGGTATACTACTTTTTTTATCATAATACCCTCCTCTTCTTTTTTAAGATAGAAGTGAGCACTATAATTATAACAAATATTGATATTGCTACTATAACTGTTAAGTAATTATTCTTTAAAAAATTTAATACATTTCCCATAAAGTCTTTAGTAGCATTATCTTCTTTATATTTGCTAACCTCATCATAGAATTCTTCATAAGTTATTGGTTTTTCTAGCCATTTACTACAGTATTTAACTTTCTTTTTGTCTACATTATCACATAAAGGATCTTCATTATATACATTGTAAACTGGTAGTTTTAATTCAATAGTTTTTATTAAAGCATTACATTCATTATGATAAACTTTTATTTTTTTTATTCCACTTGTTAAATTCTCGGTTACGTAGGTATTATTATCTGCTGTTTCTCCTTCATATAAGTAATCCTTGCCTATTCTGGTTCCACTTTCAGTATCTTCTATATAATAATTTTCATATAGATTCTTTATTGTAACTATATAAGCATCATACATAGGAGCATCAAAGGCATCTGTTGCATCCTTATCTACTTTGTAACTAATATTAATGCTATCTGCTTCTTGCTTATATTTTTCAATATCACTAGACGTGCAGTCGCAATATACGGTGCTTAATCCAAAAATAAGCATAAAAATACAAAATATTATCTTTTTCATAAACACCTCCTACTAGTCTACTATTACAAGTATACCATTTTTTTTAATAAAAGGGAATACCTTTTTTATAAAAAATTACCTTTTTTTGAGGTTATAGTATTTGATTATGGTGCAAATAATTACTATTATTGTTACTAGGCTATAAAGATTGAATAGTATATCTAATTTTGTTAATTTATAGAGATAATTTTGGGTTGTATACATTATAAGGAGGATGACTCCTGCTGGTTTATTGAATGTTAATTTACCTAGGAGGTATATATTTAATATGGGAATATATGCTAGAATTGTACCTTGTCCATATTTTAGTTTGTTAAAGTTATTTAAGAAAAGTGATATTAATATGTAGATTATTAATAATATTATTCCAAGAATAATTAACATTTCTGGTAATCCAGTCATAAAAGTATTATTTGTTTCTAATAGTAACATGAGAGCCTCCTTTATGGTAATTATATCATAAAAATAATTAATTTGCTATATATTCTATTTACTTTACAATTTTATTATTGTATACTTATTTCCGAGGTGTTAGGATATGAAATTTAGAAATATAATGTTATTTATAGTAGTTGGTATTCTTCTTTTTGGGGGTATAGTATTTGCACTTGGAAATAAGGGTGAATTTAGAGAAATTAGTTATAGTGAACTTTTAGATAAGGTTAATAATAAGGATACTTTTGTTCTTTGTATTACGAAGACTGATTGTCCTCATTGTAGTTTATATAAGCCTAAACTAGAGGAAGCTTCTAAAAAGTATAAAGTTGATATTTATTATTTAGAAGCTGATAAACTTACTGTTGAAGATGGTAAGGATCTTAAGAAGTATTTTGCTTATTCAGGGACTCCCACTACTATTTTTGTTATAGATGGTAAGGAGAAAACAGCTGCTAATAGGTTAGAGGGGAATGTTAGTATGGATAAGATAGAGAGTAAACTAAAAAATAATGGCTATATTAAATAGCCATTATTTTTTAGTTAGTTTCGATAACTCCAAGATTGCCATCTTTTCTTTTATATAGAACACATATTTTGTCTGTATCTTCGTCTTTGTAAACAAAGAATGAGTGTCCTAGTAGATCCATTTCTAACATGGCTTCTTCTTCATCCATTGGCTTCATTTCTATGGATTTTCTTTTGACAATTTTGTCTTTACTTTCTTCACTTTTTGGTAGTTCGTATTCAAAATTAAATGATGTGTATTTACCACTTACGTTTTGTTTATTTAATCTTGTTTTGTTCTTTCTTATTTGTCTTTCTAATTTATCTATTACTAAATCTACTGCTGTATATAGGTCTTCTGATTCTTCCTCACTTCTTAATATAAATTTATCAGTGGGAATAGTAACTTCAATTATTTGTCTATTGCCCCTTATTTTTAGGTTAACATTTGCTTTTAGGGTTTCATCCTTGAAGTATTTTTCTAGTTTTCCTAGTTTGTTTTTGACATAGTCATCAATTGCTTCAGTTACTTTCATTTTGTCTCCGCGTATATTATATTTCATTTTATCACCATCCTAATTATATTATATCATATTTTTTATATTTATTTTATAAGTTAACTGGATGTTAAAAAGAAAAGTATTTCTACTTTTCCATGTTATATTCTTTTGATAAATTTTCTAAGTCTTTTAATAAATTGTCAGCTTCCTGCCATGTTTTTAATCTTACTCCGGATGCAAATTTATGTCCTCCACCGCCATGTTTAGCTGCTACTTCATTAATTTCTGGTCCTGATGATCTTATATTTGCTTTTATACAGTTATTGTTTAGATCTTCAGTTAGAAATACCCAGACGGTTATTTCGTTTACATATTTTAAACTATTTACCATATTACCACAGCTGGCACTATCTACGTTATATTCTTTTAGAATATCATTTGTTATTTTTATGTATGCTAGACCACTTTCAGATATTGTTAAATTTTGGTAAATATATCCCTGAAATTTTATTTCTGCATATGGTCTTGTGTATAATGGTTCATATAGTGCGGTAAAGTTAATATTTGTTAGTTTTAGTAATTTTGTTACTAAATCAAATGTATCTGTAGAAGTATAGGCATGAAGAAATCTGTCTGTATCACCCACTATACCTATGTATAGGTTTTCTGCCATTGAAGTAGTTATTTTTATTTTGTTATCTAATAAGAATTTTATTATTAGTTGGGAAGTACTTGATGAGTTTTCATCAATGATTTCAATAGATGCGAATTTTTCTATTAATGGGTGATGGTCTATTTTTACAATATAGTCATAGTCATTTAAGTTTGCCTCATCTATTCTTTTTATATCTGGGGTATCTAATACTATAAGCATTCTTTCTTTTACTTCTTCTTCAAGATTAATTCCTGTATCTAATAGTCCCATATATTTGAATTTTGAAGAATATGATCCAACAGCATATACTTTTTTACTTGGAAAAGTATTTTTTATTGCTTCTTTTAGGGCAAGCTGGCTTCCTAAGGCATCAGGGTCTGCCCCGATGTGTCTAGCTATAACTATTGTACTATATTTTTTTATTTGTTTAAATATTTTTTTATTATCATTCATTAATGCACCAAATTATAAGTATCTCTTGCTATCATTACTTCTTCATCAGTAGGAATTACATAACATAATACTTTGGAATCATCTGTTGATATTTTACGTAGTTCTCCATGGACTTGGTTTGCTTTTTCGTCAAGTTTAACTCCTAGACATTCTAGTTTTTTAACGATGTTTCCTCTTGTATCTACAGCATTTTCTCCGATACCTCCGGCAAAACATATTACATCTGCTCCACCTAATTCTACGAAGTAATTGGCTAAGTATCTTATTATTTTACCTTCGTATATTTCTTCTGCAAGAATACATCTTGTATTTCCTTCAGCTATTCCTTTATCTATGTCTCTGGCATCACTACTTACACCACTGACTCCAAGAAATCCACTTTTTTTGTTTAAATCTTCTACTATTTTTTCTAGATTATATCCACTTTTTTTAACAACATAAGGAATAATATTTAAATCAATTCCTCCACTTCTAGTTCCCATCATAATTCCAGCATTAGGGGTAAATCCTAAAGATGTGTCTATTACTTTTCCATTTTTAATGGCAGTTAGACTACCTCCATTACCTAAATGACAACTAATTACTTTTAAATCTTTACGTCCAAGAATTTCTTCTATTTTGTTATTGATGTATCTATGGCTTGTGCCATGGAAACCGTATTTTCTTACACCATATTGTGTATACCATTCATATGGTACAGGATAGATATATGATGATGGTGGCATAGTTTGATGGTATGCTGTGTCAAATACAGCAACATTTTTTGCGTTTGGTAATATTTTGTTAAATGTTTCTATACCCATTAGGTTAGCTGGGTTATGTAGTGGTGCTAAATCACTTAATTCTCTTATTGTTTTTTTAACTTCATCATCTACGATTACTGATTCTGTGTATTTTTCACCACCATGGACTACTCTGTGTCCGATTGCCTCAATTTCATCATATGATTTTACTACTTTGTTTAGGAGTAATTCTTCTAATAATGTGTTTACGGCAACTTCATGAGTTGGTAAGTTTTTTTCTTTCTTTATTTTTTCTCCGTTAATTTTTATTGTATAGAATCCTCCCTCTATACCTATTCTTTCAAAAGTTCCACTTATTAATACTTCTTCTTCTGGCATTTTATATGCGGTAAATTTTAAAGAAGAACTTCCTGCATTTACTGATAATACTATCATGTTTTCACCTCTTTCTTTTTATATTATATATGTACTTGGGAATTTTTGCAAGTTTTTTTTGTGTTTTTGATAAAGTATTTAAAAAGCCTATTAGTTATTTAACTATTATAGGCTATAATACATAAATGGTGTCCCCTTAGGGATTCGAACCCTAGACCCACTGATTAAGAGTCAGTTGCTCTACCAACTGAGCTAAGGAGACATTGGCGCGCCCATAGGGAGTCGAACCCCAAACCTTTTGGTCCGTAGCCAAACGCTCTATCCAATTGAGCTATGGGCGCAGATTAGAAACGTATACATATTATATATCATATTTTGTTTTTTTACAAGTGTTTTTATTTAATTTATTGTTTTTTTGTGAAAATAACTGCTCCTACGAGAATTATTATTAGGATAATCATACCTATTATTACTATATTTAGGTTATTTGAGTTGGTTACATCGTTTATTACTGTTTCAAAGTGGATATATTTGCTAATTTCCGTTGGAAAAGCATTATTTGCTGTTACAAATAATGGGATACTTAATATTATCTTGTTTGTTTGATTCTTCATGTAATACTCCTTTCTTTATTATTTTATTAATAAATAGGTTATTATTATATTACCAATTGATGGTATTATGTTGTATATCATTCTAAAAAATATGGGGGTGAATACGCTTTTTGTTTTGTAATACATGTATGAAAAACTCATGTAGAATAGTGATATTGGTACTACTAGTATTAAATACATACTACTTGTTGATGCTATTAGGAAGATTTCAAATACGGCGTTTAGAATTCCTGTAAATATTACAAATATCCATTTGTTTTTTATAATGTCTGCGAATGTTTTTTTGAATACTAATTCTTCGATTACAGGGTAGTAAAATATTGTACTTATGAATAATAATATTGGAGTTTCGGAAAATATTTGGGACATAGCGTCATAGTTTACGTTATCTATATTTGGAAAGATTTCACATATTAGGCTGTTTACAAGGCCATAGATAAAAAAGCCACATAAAAAGATAATTAATCCTTGTTTTAAATTTTTTGATATATTTTTTTTGAAATTTTTAAAGTCTACTTTTAGACTTTCTCTAAAGATATATATTATTATTCCAAGTAATACGAAATTTAGTATTAGATTTATTGTTAGTGATAGTACTCCTTCTAAATGTAGGATGTTTAATATGGCATTTAACAGATATGGCCATATAAAATATAGTAATAATACTATTATTCCTATAAGGACATTATAATTTTTTTTAAGCATAATCCACCTCTATGGTTTAAGTTTACCATTTAATTTTATAAAAAGCAAGTATTAGAGAAGATTTTTATTTTTTTACATAATAAAAGTAAACACGGTGTGTCTACTTTTATTATGTAAATTATTTACTTATTTCCACCATAGGATCCATCTCCACCATTTTCCAGCAGCCATGAATGTCCCTCCCTTCTTTTATATTCTGTTGTATGGCATCAGGTTTATCAGAAGTTCAATACTCTTTCTTTGTAATATAATTATATTATATTTATTTGATTTTTTCAAGGTTTTTATCTAATTTTTTCCAAT
This sequence comes from uncultured Bacilli bacterium, assembly GCA_934096315.1. GTDB lineage: Bacteria > Bacillota_I > Bacilli_A > RF39 > UBA660 > UMGS2068. The sequence continues at coordinate 83,035 of CAKOLT010000002.1, read as the reverse complement.
TATTTTGTTTTTATAGTCATTTATGTTTATTCCATTTACAAATTCTTTAATATTGCATACCTTTTTCCCTGGTATTTGAATTTTTGTAAGGGATATTTGTTTATCTTTACAGTTTACATATATACCCCCTTTGGTAATGTCTACTATTTTGCCAATTTCTCCTTCTCTATCTTTAGAAGTTATGGTGCTAGCAAATACCTTTATTCTTTTGTTATTTAGTGTGAAGTATGCACCTGGTATGTCACTTAGTCCTCTTATTTGGTTGTGGACTTGTAATGCTTGGTTTGAAAAATCTAGTTGTTCTTCTTCTTTTTTTATATTGTAAGCATAGGTTACTTTGGTTTCATCTTGTTTAATTCTTTGGTTTGTTTTGTTAATTATTTTTGGTAGTGTATCTAATAGTAAGTCCCTTCCTAAATAACTTAGTTTATTATATAAAGAACTTAGATTGTCATCTTCTTCTATTGGGATTTCTTTTTGTGAAATTATGTCTCCTGCATCCATTTGTTTTGACATATACATTATTGTTATACCTGTTTTTGTTTCACCATCCATTATGGCGTGATGGATTGGAGCTCCTCCCCGATATTTTGGTAATAGTGAACCATGGACATTAATCGCTGAATATTTAGGATAATTAATTAGTTCTTCTGGTATTATTTGTCCGTAAGCACAAGTTATTATTAGGTCTGGTTTGTATTTTAGTATTTGCTCATACTCATCTTTTATTTTATGGCACTGCAATACCTTCAGATTTTGCTCTATTGCATATTTTTTTACTGGGGTCATTACAATATTTCCTTTTCTGTCTTTTTCCTTGTCCTCTTGTGAAACTACTAAAACTATATTGTAACCGGTTTCTACAAGGGCTTCAAGAATGTTTTTGGCAAATACTGGTGTACCCATGAATACTATGTTAATGTTTTTCATTTTTTCACCACTTTCTTTTTTTTATTTTAGCAAATATTTGAATATATGTCTAGTGATTTATGCCAATAATGCTATCTATTGGGATACTTAAACATACTCCCTTAGCTTCAGTTTTGATTCCAGATTTTTGAGTTATTGAATGCATAATATTGTTTTTTTTGTATTCTGGGGCTATTATTAGTACAATATCTTTTTCTGGCTCTATTTTCATTTTTAGGAAGTTTTCAGTTTCTGTTCCTAGGCTTCTGCCATTTATTACTGTTCCTCCTGATGCTCCTCCTTTTTTTGCAGCGTTTATGACAGTTTCAGAATATCCCTCTAATACTGATGTTATTATTAGGTGGTATTTATCTTTTATTTCCATATCTTTTGTCTCCTTATATTCTATTAATAAATCATCTACGAACTTATTTGCTCCGGATAATGGTATTGTAAAGCATATTCCCATACCGTGTTTTTTTAGTTCTAATGTTTTGTTTATTTCTTTTAGTAGTCTGTATTCTATACTTTTATTTATTAGTGTTACAAATATTTGTTTTGTAGCGGGGGTAAGTCCCCAGTAGTTTAGAAGGCTTTCACTGGCTGTTCCTTCAGCTTTTAAAGTTACTGTAAAAATAAGATTGTGCTTTTTAAATAATTTTTTTATTTTTTCTTCTTGTCCTTCATTTGTTATAATGGATAATAAGTTTATCATAAGTATTTCCTCCAGTTGTAGGATATTATTTCATCTGAATAGTTATCATATGTTTTTAATATTCTACTTTTGTATTTATATATTAAACTGAATATTTGTATTGTTACTATAGGAAATAGATTAACTAGTGCGATTAATCCGAAAGCATCTGTTATTATGTTTCCACCCTGAGAATAAGTAATGCCAATTGCCATTGGTAGTAGAAATGATACAGTAAGAGGGCCTGATACTGCTCCACCAGCATCGAAGCTTATTCCTGTAAATAGTCTGTTTACGAAGAAGGTTAGTATTAATGTAAGAATATAGCAGGGAATTAAGATATAGGCTATGTTTAATCCGGTAAATGCTCGATAAAAACTTATTGCTACTGCAAGAGAGACTGCTAAACTTAGGCATAAACTTACATTTTTCTTTTTTATACTACCTGATGTTATGGTATCTATTTGTTCGTTTAATAAATTAACGGCGGGTTCTGCTTTTACAATTAGGTATCCTAGAATCATACCTATTGGTATTATTATGTATTTGTAGTCTTTTGATGTTATAGTGGTTCCTAATAGGTTACCCATTGGCATGAATCCGATATTTGTGCCTACTAAGAATATGCTAAATCCTACAATTACTAAGAATAGTCCTAGTATAATTTTTGTGGTGTCTTTTTTGCTAAAACATTTAAATATTTTTTTATATACTAAAAATAAGGCTATTAGAGGGATAGTTGTAATTAATACTTCTTTAAAGCTTTCTAGAAAATTTTTAAAATATAATGTATATAGTCCACTGTTTAGGTTTATATTTGCTATTTCATAGTGAGATTCTAGGCTATAAAATAGACCTAGTATTAGTACTATTATTATTGGTCCTATAGAGCATAGTGCTAAAGATCCGAATCCATCTTTTTTAGCATTTTTGTCTACTCTTAGGCTATTTAATCCTAGTCCTAAGGCTACGATAAAGGGAACACTTACTGGACCGGTAGTCGCTCCACCAGCATCAAAACTAATTGGAATATACTGACTAGGGGTAAATATTAGAAGTGCGAATATTATTGCGTACCCGATTAATAAAAGGGTATTTAAATTTAATCTGTATATGCTTTTTATGATTCCTATTACGAGGAAGATTCCTACCGAAATACTTACTGAAATTATTAAAACTGCTTTGGGTATTGATGGAAGCTGAGTTGATAGGGTTAGTAAGTCTGGCTCTGATAGGGTTATGGTAAATCCGATTAGGAATACTGATAATATTATTAATATTGTTTTGTTTGATTTAATTAGATTTATTCCTATTTTTTTTCCTAATAGCTCTACTGCTAATTTTGCCCCAAAAGTAAATATGCTTTTTCCTATTATTAATAGTATTCCACTTAAAATAAAGGAATAAATATTAATTAATGGTAATTTTAATATTATTCCTAGTATCATTATAAAAAATATTATGGGGATTATTTCGTAGTATGATTCTTTTGTTATGGGAAAAATGGTTTTTATTTTTTCTAGATATTTCATTTTTACTCCCTTCTTGATTCTCCATTAGTGTAATCTATTTGTATACCGTCTTGGACATTGTATACGAATACGTTAAAACTTATTCCTTCTCCATTATCTTCTTTTGAATAGGCTTCAATTTGTACGCCCTTAGCTAGGAGGTTATTTCCTTCAAATACGGGAGTTACTCTATATAAGACTTTATTTCCTGTTTCTTTTATGTAGTTTGCTACTTTATTTTCAAAAATAAGCATGGTTTTAGAATTCATTTGTCTTGTACATGTTATTAGATTTTTTTCGTTAGCATTTTCTCCAGTTAGTTGGTAACCAATTAGATGGCATCTGTTATATAAATACTTTCCATCAATATTATCATATTTTATGGTGTGCCAACCACTTGGTTTTATCATTCCTATGCTACCTCTTTTTTCTGTGGGTATAGTTTTTTTGCTTACTACCGCAAAAGCTTTAGTACATCTTCCAAGGTTGTCTAAATCTCCATATTCTTCATAGTTTTCCAGCTTTAATTCTTCGCTTGTAAAATATGGGATGTTATTATTTATATTTATAAAATCACTACCACTGTAGTTTTCTATTTCATTAATAGAAGATACACTCTGGACTTTAGGACTGCTTTCTGTTTCATTTAGAAACTGGTTGCATAATAGTCCGAATACTATGATGATAGTTGCATATAGGTATTTTTTCACTCTCTTTTTCATTTTATCATCCTCATTGTATAGTGTAATTATATAATTTTTTTAGGGGTGTGTCAAGTGACAAAAAATAAAAAATGGTAGCCCTGTACCATTTATTTTTTAACTTCTACCATTTCGTATGTTTCAATTATATCATTTTCTTTAATGTCATTAAAGTTTTCAATAGTGATGCCACATTCTAGTCCTTGTTTTACTTCTTTTACCTGATCTTTTTCTCTTGCTAGACTGTTTATATTACCTTCATATACGATTATTCCTTCTCTAATTAATCTCATTTTTGAATCTCTTTTGATTATTCCATTTGTAACATAGGATCCTGCTATTGTTCCTACTTTTGAGAATTTGAATAACTTTCTGACAACGGCTTCTCCAGTTATTTTTTCTTCATATTCTGGTTCTAATTTTCCTTTCATGGCAGATTCCATGTCTTCAATTAGTTTATATATAATGTTATATAATCTTATGTCTACGTTTTTCTCTTTAGCATATTCTAAAGTTTTGCTTCCTGGTCTTACGTTAAATCCAATTATGATGGCATCTGATGCACTTGCCAAGACTATATCACTTTCTGTTATTGTGCCTATTCCACTTCTTATGACATTTATTTTTATTCCTTCAACATCTAGTTTTAGTAGAGAATTTTTTACTGCTTCTTCACTTCCCTTTACATCTGATTTTAAAATAATATTTATTTCTTTTTCTCCCTCACTTATTCTTCCGAATAAATCATCTAGTGACATGGCGGGTTTTCTTGCACTGTTTTTATTTTTAGAGTTTAAAATTCTTTCTTCACTTATTGCTTTTGCTTTTTTCTCACTTTCAAAAGCCATGAATTTGTCTCCTGCAGATGGAATTTCACTTACTCCTGTTATCCAAACTGGCATTGATGGTGTTGCAAAGGTTAAGTTTTCTCCTTTATCATTTTTTAGGGTTCTTATTTTACCATAGTAATTGCCTACAACAAGGTAGTCTCCTAATCTTAGGGTACCATTTTGAATTAGAATTGTACTTACGGCTCCTAGTGATTTATCCATTTTGGCTTCTATTACTGTACCGCTTGCATATCTTTTAGGGTTAGCTTTTAATTCTTCTAATTCGCTAATTAGTAGGATTCTTTCTAATAAATCATTAATTCCTTGACCTGTTTTAGCAGAAATATTAGTTACCATTATGTCTCCACCCCATACTTCAGGCATTAAACCATAATTACTTATTTCTGTTAGAATCTTATCAGGGTTAGCACCTGGTTTATCTATTTTGTTTATAGCCACAATTATTGGTACTTTAGCTGCTTTTGCATGGTCTATTACTTCAACTGTTTGTGGCATAACTCCATCGTCTGCTGCAATAATAATTATTATTATATCTGTTATTGAGGCTCCTCTTGCTCTCATCTCTGTAAATGCTGCGTGTCCTGGTGTGTCTATAAATGTTATTTTTTTACCATTATGAGTGATTTGGTAAGCCCCTATTGCTTGGGTTATTCCCCCAGCTTCTTTATCAGCAACATTTGTTTTTCTTATTGTATCTAATAGTGTTGTTTTTCCATGATCTACATGTCCCATTATTGTTACTACTGGTGGTCTTTCTGTTAGATCTTCTTCATTATCTACTATTTCTAGTTCTTCAAAATTTATTATATCTGTATGCTCTTTAGTTTTTACTTCTTTTCCATATTCTAGGGCTAATATTTCTACTGTATCAATGTCTACACTAGTGTTTATGTTTACCATTTTTCCTAATTGCATTAATTTTTTTATTAATTCAGCTGGTGTTTTTTTAAGGCTTGTAGCTAGTTGAGAAAGTGTCATACCATCTTCATAGATTATAATTTTTTCGTTAATTTCACTTGTGTTTGATTTTAGTTTTTCTTTATGTTTGTACATTTCTTTTCTTTGTTTTTGATAGTTATCTTTTTTTGCTTCTTTTTTTTGTTTTGGTTGTTTGTTTTTTTTCTTGACTTCACTTGGAGTTACTACTTCTTCTAGTTCTTCTTCATAACTATCTTTAAAGTTTTCTTCAGAAGTTTGTGAATCAACAGGTGGAGATAAATTCTCTATTTCATTATCTAGTAATATGATATCATCTTCTTCTAGAATACTATTTTTATTATTTGCTTTTATGTTTAGACTTTGACATAATATAAGTATTTCTTCAACATTTTTTCCTACATCGTTTGCATATTCTGATACATTCATCATAGTATCACCTCCATTATTTTAATTTTCAATTATTTTTTCTAATTCTTCGTAGATATTTTCAGGAATTGTTATTCCTAATTTTTTGTCTATTAACTTTGTGGTCTTGGCTTTTTGTAATATTGTTTTATCTTTCTTTATATATATTCCATGACCATTTTGTTTTCCAGTTAGGTCTACAAATACTTCGTCTTTGTTATTTTTTACTATTCTTATTAAATCTTTTTTTGGTAGTTTCTCTTTACTTATTATACAGCTTCTTAAAGGTATTTTTTTGTCGTTCATTGAAATCACCTAGTTTTCTGTTATTTCGCTTTCTTTTTTTATTTCTATTTTATATCTTGTTAGACGAGATGCTAATTTTACATTTTGTCCTTTTTTTCCGATTGCTAGTGAAGAATTTTCATCATTTACTATTACTAGTGCTTCTTTTTTCTTTTTGTCTTCTATTATTACTTTTAAGTCTTTAGCTGGGCTTAATGCGTTTTTGATAAATTCTACTGGATCTTTGTCATATAGAATAACATCTATTTTCTCTCCATTTAATTGTTTTAGAATACGATTTATTCTGCTACCTTTTTCTCCGATAACAGCACCAATTGGGTCTACTTGGGTATTTTCTGAGTAAACTGCTATTTTACTTCTAGAACCTGGATCTCTTGCTACTGAATATAGCATTATTGTTCCATCATTTAGCTCTGGTATTTCATTTTCTATTAATCTTTTTACAAACCCATAATGTTTTCTTGATAAAAGAATGAATAGTCCTTTTGGTCCAAACTCTAGTTTTGAAACGTAGGCTTTTATTGTAGAACCCATTTCTAATTTTTCTCCAGGAATAATTTCATCTTTAGGCATGACTCCTGATGTTTTTCCTAGATCTACATAATAGTTACGAGAATCTTCCCTGGACAAAGTTCCTACTACTAATTCGTCTTTTTTATCCTTGAATTCTTCATTTATCATATTTTTTTCTGCTTCTTTTATTTTTTGGACAACTACCTGTTTTGCAGTGCCAGCGGCAACTCTACCAAAATCTAAGGTTAGTGGAACTTCTATGTCTACGATGTCTCCGATGATTGCGTCTTCTTTATATTCCTTTGCTTCCTCTGGATCTATTTCTACTCTAGGGTCATTTACTTCAGAAACAACATTTTTGTATATATACATTTTAATTTCTCCGGTATTTTCATTAAATGTTGCCTTGCAGTTTGATATTCCTTCTTTTTTCTTGTAGGCTGCTGCCATTGCTGCAGGAATTGCTTCAACTACTACAGATTTATCTATTCCTTTTTCTTTTACTATAACATCTACGGCTTTTACCAATTCTTGCATCGTTTTTTTATCCATTACTTTCACCTTTTTCCTTCGTAGTTACATCTAATATGTAACTGTCTTTAATAATGTTTGTTTTGTCTAATATGGGATTGATGACATTGGTTACTTCAACACACTTGTCAATATCAATTGCCTCTTGTCTATCTATTGTAATTCTTAAGAAGTTATTTCCTCCTTCTTTAACATATTCAATGTTATCAATTATAATTCCCAAATCATTAACATCCTTTTCAATTAATTTTTTAACTTCTTCTTCGATCATAATACCTCCATTTTATTAATATTAAAGAGTGGTTGTTAAGCCACTCTTTTTCAAGACAATTACATTATAGCACAACTACTGTGTAAATACAAGATATTTTTTTTATTTTTGGTAAAAAAGTATTCAGATGTTAACGATGTTTTATTTATTTTTTTGAATAATTTTATATGCAATTTTTAAAAAACTGCATATAAAATTTTACAGAATTTTAAAAACTGCAAAAAAATAGTCATTTTTTGGTAATAGTTGTAACATTTTTGGTAATAATTTATTAAAATTGAAACATATTTGAAAATATAATTTATAATATGATTTAACGAGGGAGTGAGAGTATGACTTTAGGCGAAAAAGTTAAATGCATGCGTGCTAATAAAAGTATGTCGCAAGAAAATTTAGCTAGAGAACTTAAAATTAATAGAAACCACCTTTCAAGAATTGAAACTGGTATATCTGAGCCATCCGCTACCATTCTTAAGAGATTGGCACTTGCTTTCGATATTAGTATTGATTCTTTATTAGAAATTGATAAGAATAACGTTACTAATGAAGATAAGGTTAAGATGATCTGTGAAAAATGCAAGACTTTAAATGGCGAAGATTTAGATTTTCTTCTTAGAATGATTTCTATTATGAAAAGTGAATTTGTTAAAAGTAATAAAAGCGGAAAATAATTCGCTTTTTTTCATATATTTTTATGAGGTATGGTATGGATAATAATGATGATGTAGTTAAAGAAATTAATACTGATATTATTTTCTATTTTTTACTTATTGTCTCAAGTGGTATTTCTTTTTACATCATTAACGAAAAAAAGAAGTCTGCTTTGGGTATTAAACATCAGACAAATGAAATGTTAAATAATTTATATATTTTTAATCGTAGACTTGTTGTTTTTGTTAACATTTATTTTCTTATTAATGTTTATATCTCATATGAAGAGGCAATTAATAATGTTGATATTCCTGAGGAAGAACTATTACAAACTAAATTACTTTTTTGGGGAGTAGTTTTTGGTTTTATTGGATCCTTATTTTATTTACCAATTACTAATAGTAATTTCATTATTAAAAGATAGTATATAATTTCTGTAATTGTAGATATTATAAATGAAAGGTGGTTTGTTTATGAATAATAATTCGCTTAAAGGTTATTACAGAAATGATTATTTTGATTTTTTTAATATGCCATTTTCGAGAGATAGAGAATATATGAAAACAGATATTTACGAACGGGGTAATAAATACATTATAGATATTGATTTACCTGGGCTCAAGAAGGAAAATATTGATATAAATTATAAAAATGGCTATTTGACAATTACTGCAAGCAAAGATATTTCTAGAGAAAGCCAGGAGGGTTTAATTAGAAAAGAACGATTTTTTGGAGAAGCTAGGAGAAGTTTCTATATTGGAGTTAAAAAGGAAAGTGATATTAAGGCGGTATATAAAGATGGTATTTTGAATATTTCTTTTCCTAAAGAGGAGCAAGTAAAGAATGCTGGCAAAATTATAACTGTTGAATAATTTTGCTTGTGTTTTTTTTATTTTTGTTATAAAATTGTAGCAAGAGGTGAAAAAATGCTTAATGTCAGTGATAAGTGGAAAGATTATGAAATTATTGCAACTGGAGATGGAGAGAAAATAGAAAGATTTGGTGATGTTATATTACGTCGCCCGGACCCACAGGTTATTTGGGATAAAAGTGGTAGTAATTTGTGGAATAATTTTGATGGTATATATCACCGTAATAGTTCTGGAGGAGGATACTGGGAATTTAAAAAGAAATTACCTGATTACTGGGTAATTAATTATGGGAAACTTAAATTTAAAATTGCTCCGACTAATTTTAAGCATACTGGTATTTTCCCCGAACAAGCAGTTAATTGGGATTATATAATTGATAAAATTAGTAATTCTAATAAAGATATGCGAGTTCTTAATTTGTTTGCATATACAGGATGTGCTACAATGGCAGCATCTTTTTCGGGTGCTAAGGAGGTTGTCCATGTGGACTCTTCTAAAGGTATTAATGAATGGGCGAAAGATAATATGAATTTATGTGGGCTTGAAAATAACACTATAAGATTTATTGTTGATGATGCTATTAAGTTTTTGGAAAAAGAAATTAGACGTGGACGAAAGTATCATGCTGTTATTATGGATCCTCCAAGTTATGGGAGAGGTCCTAATAAAGAGGTTTGGAAGTTCGAAGATAATTTAAAAATTCTTCTTAATTTAGTTAAGCAAGTTTTAGATGATGATTATGAATTTTTATTGATTAATTCTTATACTACTGGTGTTTCACATATTTCTCTTAATAATATTTTAAGTTTAGTTTTTAGTGATTCAAATATAGTTACAGGGGAAATTGGTCTTCCTATTAAAGAAAATAATTTAATTCTTCCGTGTGGTATTTATGGAAAAGTTACCAAAAATTAATTATTTATATGAAGACAATCATTTGCTTGTAGTTGAAAAACCAGTTAATATTCCTGTATGTGAGGATAGTAGTAACGATTTGGATTTACTTACGCTTCTTAAAATGGAACTTAAAAAGAAATACAACAAACCTGGAAATGTTTATTTAGGGTTGGTCCATAGATTAGATAGACCTGTTGGTGGAGTTATGGTCTTTGCAAAAACTAGCAAATGTGCTTCTAGGTTATCTAAACAAATAAGTGACCATACTTTTGAAAAGGTTTATTATGCAGTTACTACTGGAAATTTAGAAGACAGTGGAGTTTTTACTGATTATTTAATTAAAAACTCAAAAACTAATACTGTTAGTGTTACAAATGATAAGATTAAGGGAAAGCTATCTATACTTAGTTATGAGGTTATTAAAAGAATTAATCATTATAATTTAGTCAGAGTTTATTTGAAAACCGGTCGTTCTCATCAGATTCGTGTTCAATTTTCTTCAAGAGGAAGTGCTTTAGTTGGAGATCATAAATATGGAAAATGTGATGACAATAATGTTAGTGTTGCATTATTTTCCAAAATGATAAAATTTAAACACCCTGTTACGGGTGAGGTTATGAAATTCGAACTTGAATTACCAAAAAGATATCCTTTTAATTTATTTTAGGATATCTTTTTTATTATCTATATTCAGTTTTTCCGGTTGGTTTGTAACCTTCTAGATTTTGTGATGTTGTCCATTTTGTATTTGTGTAGTCTAGTCCAGCTTCTTCATTTGCAGTACTGTACCAGGTGCCTGTTATTTTGTATCCAGGGTATAAATTTCTGTTATCATAAGTATCTTGGGTACAGTCTGAATTGTTTGTAGTATCATAAGTTATATCAAACTTTATTGGCATGTAAATGTTTCCGTCTTTTGGTAATGATGTAATGGTATTTGTTTTGTTTACTGTTATTGTAATTATTTTTGTACTCTCATTATAATCTATTTGTGCATTATAACCACTTGTAGCACTGTGGTTTTTGTAATATTTAGCGTCACTGTATGTTAAGCCTCCATTGTTTTTACCACCAGTCCACATTATTTTATTTTGGTTTCTTTCATCAACATATTTATAATATTCATCTAATTGTGTAAATTTTCTAATATTTCCTACTTTTACATTTGTTGCATTTGTTGGAATATCAGTTACATATACAGTATATGTAAACTTGTTACCTCTAACGTAATAATCATAACTTGTATTTGCTAAAGTGTAATAAGTATTAGTATTTGTTGTTTGTTTACAGTAGTTTGCCATCTTTCTTGTTGTTCTTTCATATTTAATTTTTGCTTGCTCATAGTATAGCGTTTTCTTTGTGTACGATGTATTTTTCTTCTCTATTACAGTTGTTTCAGAATTGCTACTTTTTGTTGAGCTGTTACTGTTATTTTGTGTGCTACCTGTATTATTATTGCTATTACTATTATTTTTAGTATTTTTTTCACTTTTGTTTGTGGTATTTTTTTCTTCATTAGTCTTATTGTCATCTTTTGCGGTGTCTTTATTTGTGTCATCCTTTTTTATTACACTTTTATTTCCATCGTTGTCAACTTTTATTGTTGTAGAATCTTTTTTGTTACCACATACTAATTCTACTTTAATTAGTGAGTATTGATCATATTTTGTAGCCTTCGCGTAACTTTGTTCTTTATCACAGGCGTCAATTGTTTTTGATTTTAGTAAATTTTGTGTTAGCATTTCATTTAATGTTAATATTTTACTTTTACCTACATCTTTTGGTAAATTTTCTTGTGTAAAATAATTTTCTGCAGTTGCTTTCATTCTTGATAGGTCATTTTTTAAATCTTTATTTGAATAGCTAAAGAATACTTTTGTTACAAGCCATACTGCTAATAAAATAAATATTACTATTACTATTACTTTTAGGAATAATCCTATCCAATTTATTCCATAATCCTTATCATTATACATTATAATTCCCCCTTAAAACTGTTTTTTTTAAAAAGATGGTTACTATTCTAGCATTTTTTCAAACATTTGTCAAGTTAAATGAATCTTTTTTATTAAAAATGATATTTGGTTTATTATATATATTATCTGCATATGTTAATTAACCATATGATAACTAGGTGCTAGATTTTGTGTTTTTGCTTTCATTTAACTACGATAGCGAATTTTGACTGTTTTTTTTGTTATAATGATTTTGGTGATAGGGAATGAAAAAAAAATTTTTAAATTCTTCCTTGAATATAGTTAAGAAAAATAATTCTTCAATTAGTGATGAAGAGTTAGAGGTTATTACTTATGGTCTAGAAGGAATTTATCTTACTTTTACAAAGTTTGTAGTTTTAATTCTTGTATCACTAATTTTAGGAATACTTAAAGAAGTAATTTTATTATCAATATTTTATAATATTATTAGATTTGTTGCTTTTGGACTTCATGCTTCAAAAAGTATTCACTGCTTGATAATGAGTTTAATTATGTTTGTCGGCGGTACTTATTTCTGTTTATATGTTCCTCTGAATGCTTTTGTCAAGACTTGTTTGGCTGGTGTATGTGTAATAATTTTATTTAAATATGCTCCTGCTGACACGGAGAAAAGACCTATTATAAGTAAAAAGAGAAGAATGATGTTTAAGATTTTAAGTACTTTGTTTGGATTAATATATACTCTTATAATTATTTGGTTTAGCAATAGTTATTTGTCTATGTTTCTTCTTGTGGGAATGATTGAGGCTACTGTAATGATACATCCTCTTTCATATAAGATGTTAAGCTTACCTTATAATAATTATAAGAATTATGAGATTGGTTTAAGTAATTAAACATAAAAAAAGGGTAAAGGAGGGATTGGAGTATGAAATTTCTTGCTAGCGTATTAACTGTTCTTGGAACTGTAGCAGCTACTGTTGGAAGTCAAGCTTGTATGTTTTGGTTTATGGACGAACCAGAAATGCCAAAAAGCCTAGTTAAATAGTATACTCAATCATAAAAAAACTAAAAAGATTAACGCTTTTTAGTTTTTTTAATTGTTATTGTCTGCACATATACAATGCTAACTACCTTTTTATCTATTTCAAAAATACTATTTCCACTTAATATATTATTAACCAATAACAAACCATGTCCACGTTCTTTTCCTTTAGTTGAATATTTAACCTTTCCCATTTTATCACTTATAAATCCTACATATGAATTACTCATAATTATTTCTACACCTTTTGGACCTGGGTATAATTCAATACCTAAAATTTTCTCTTTTGACAATTTACTTGCTTCAATTGCATTATCTAAAAATACTCCGAGTATTTTACCTAAATCTTTAAAGTTTTTAGTACTTAATTCTGCTAGAACTGAGTTTTCTATCTTGCTTGAAATATTTACTGTTACTTTTATACCTTTTCTCTGTGCTTCATCTATTTTGAAATATAGTAAACCTTTAATACCGTTTGGTGGTAGATATTTTAATTTTGCATATTCTTGATTTTTTATCTTTCTTACATCACCATAAATTTCATCTATATAGTCTATTATTTCGTTCTTAACCACTTTATCTAATAGCATTGACTTTATTGTCGTAAATTGATTTTTAATTTCGTGATTATTTATTCTCTGATTTTCTATTTCTGTTTCATATGTCTTGATAAATTCTAACATTTTCTCATATTTTCCTACAAATTTTTCTTTTTTGATTCTTTCTTTATAAAAACTTATTAATACTGCGACAAATATTATTATCATTCCAATTAGCACGGCAATATTTGCATTTGTAATTATTTGAAATTTTTGTATTATTTTGAAAAATATAAATACTATACACAGAAAAGTTCCAACTGAATATATTATATTTATGATATTATTTTCTAGTTTATGCTCAAATAGTTTTTGCAGTCCCTTTCTTAGAATTAATGTCAATCCCACGAAACAGATACATACTAGTGTATTGCAAATTGCACTACCTGCTATACTCCCATAAACATATTCTTTGGTATAGCCTAGTACGTTTACTGAGAAAAATAAACTAATCATATCTGGAATGGCTAAGATAATTGCATACATAAATGTTAATAATATTGACTTAGATGCACTTATATCATATAGCTTTTTATACACAATTACATATGTAATAAAATTAATTATAGTTCTTTGTCCTCCATCTACATTTAAATACACTATTGTGTATACTGAAGTTGTTATTAACAACGCTATTAAATATTTTTTACTAAATATCCCTTCACTATCTTTTAATACTATTTTAGAATAAATAAGGCTACCTATACTTAATATTAGACTACCTATTATGTTACTATATATGCTTTGCACGCTCTTTCAATCCTTTCTTTTTTCGTTCTGATAGTAGATTAACTTTTTCATCATTTTTAAAAGTTATATAATTATTACTAAAGTCTATTTCCCTGACCAGATCTGTGTTAATTATTCCTGATTGATGTGATTGATAAAAGTTGGAGCCTAATTTTTTCATTATTTCCCCTATACCAGCCGCATACGGGTAATTCTTTCCATCAATTGTATGGATTATACACTTATTTTGTAGTTGTTCTTTTTCTATGTATGTTATTTGTTTGTACGGTAATCTGTAGAATGTGTTACAATAACTAAATTCTAGTATTTGATCTCTTTCTAATGATTCGTATATACTTTGAATTGCTTTAGTTAACCTGTTTTCATAATCCGATGATTTACTTATATAGTCTACTGCCATTATCCTATTTGAGTATACTTCATCTTTAAAAGTTGAAAACTCCGTCGTAAACACAATAAAACTTTTCCAGTCTAATCTCCTTATTACTGTTGCAACTTCAATTCCAGAACTATTTATAAGTTCTATATCTAATAGATATATTTTGGGTTCGTCGTTGGTCTCAATAAATCTTTCTAGCTCAGTGGTTAATCCAGGATATGCTGTTATCCTATAATCTATTTCATACTTTGCCATCGCCCTATTTATTACTAATCTTGTTCTTTCTGAATCTCTTTGTTTGTCTTCACATATTATGAACCTTAACATTTTACTCTTCCTTTCGGCTTTTTTTTCCTTTCGACAAAATTCACTGATATTATATCACACTTTTTTGAATTTGTTACCGTTTTGGTTACATTTTTTTCTGATTTGTTAAAAAAAATAAGCTTTTTTATGCTTATTTCTGGTTTTTGGCCACTAAAAGTAGTGATTCTTGCAATTGATTGTCATTTTCAGGAATTGGATTTTCGTAATATGTTTCTTCCAATTCTACATAATTTGTTGGGGTAACCCCTACTTCATTTATCCAATTTCCATTTGGAGTTAACCAATTTTCTATTGTGTACTTTATCATACTTCCATCTTCTAATTTCATGGTTTGTTGCACTGTTCCTTTTCCATATGTATTAGTGCCTACGACAAACCCTCCATAACTTTCTTTAATTGCAGATGCTAATATTTCTGATGCAGAAGCACTGGATGAATTTACTATAATAGCTATTGGATATGTTCTTTTTTCCTTGGTTGTGTCCTTTTTTTCGTTTACATTATTTTTGCTTTTTTCTATTTTATATATTGTCTTTCCTTTTTCTAAAATTATATTGGAAATATTTGTTACTACGTTTAAGTAACCACCGCTGTTATCTCTTACATCTATGACTAAACATTTTATATCTTCTTTTTCTAAAGATTTTAGTTTTTCTTTAAATTGTTTGTCGGTTACTGATGAGAATATTGAGATATCTATATATCCTATCTTTTTGTTTTCTACTTCATAGACTTTTCCTGTTACGGTTGGCACTTCAACTTTTTTTCTTTTAATCTTTATTTCTTTTTCTTCTCCATCCCGTACAATTAAAAGTTTTATTTCCTTGTTTGTAGCGTTCTTTACATACTCTGACATGTCATTACTTGTTTTTGATGTAAAATCTTCATTATCTATTTCTTTTATAATATCTCCCTCTTTTAATGAGGCTTTGCTTGCTGGACTATCTTCGAAAACTTCGATAACTTTTATTCCATCTTCAGTAGTTGACACTAAGCATCCAATACCTTCGTAGGTACCACTTACAGTTTCATTAAAAGAATTTGTATTTTCTATGTCATTATATGTTGTGTATTTGTCACCGATTGAATTTAACATACCCTCAATAGCATTTTCTACTAATTTTTCTTTGTCAAGTTCTTTTGGATAATTCTTAATTACTGTTTGGTAAGCAGAAATAAATTTTTTTAAATCTTTTGAAATTATTTTGTAGTCATAATTTCCATATAATATTCTATTTAATGAAAAGCATGTAAAAAAGCCAATTACCAGTGATATTATCATAATGATAAATACTTCTTCAAACGAATATGAATTTTTATTTCTTTTACTTTTTTTATTTTTTTCTTGGTCTGTATTTTTAGTTTTTCTTGTCATTGTCCCACCATCTTTTCTAAAAATAGTTTATCATATTTTTAAAACAGTTACAAGATTTTTGAATTAGTTTACAATTAATTATTTTATAACTACATAATATTTTAATTAATGGTAATAATACAAATGGTGGTTTTATGTGGGATGTAGAAAATATTATTAATAAAATTAAAAAGGATACTAATAATAATGGTAATATTGTTTTTAGGAAAAAATATATAAGTAAATGTCTAGTTTATATTATTTTCAATGATAGTATATCTTCAAGTAGCGGGATTAGTGATTTTGTTATTAGAAGTTTAGACTTAATTGAAGATAAGGGCATTAAAAAAAGAAAATTATATGATGTTATATTAAATGATATAGATAATTTTAAAGTTAAGGTTATTAATAATTATGATGAATTAATTTATTATTTGAATAGTGGTTTTAGTATTATTTTAGTTGATAATAATAAACCTTTGGCGTTAGAAACTCGTAAAGATTTAAGTAGAGGAATTACTTCACCACTTACTGAAAATAGTGTCAGGGGTGCGATGGATAGTTTTAATGAAAATATAGAAACTAATATTGGTCTTGTTTACAGAAGAATAAAAACTGCTAATTTATGGGTTACAGATTTTAAAATTGGGAAGTATACTAGTACCAAAGTTAGTTTACTTCATATAAATGGTATTGCGTATGATGATCTTGTTAATGATATAAAAAAGAAACTGGAAAAAATTGATATTGATGGTATTACGAATTCTGGAGATATTAAAAATTTAATTGAAAAAGAAAATAAATCGGTATTTCCTACAATTATTACTACGGAGAGGCCTGATATTGCATGTGATGCCTTATTAAATGGTAAAGTGGTTATTATTATTGATAATTCTCCATTTGCTCTGGTTATTCCTGGTCTTTTAAATGATTATTTTATAAATATTGAAGATCGTTATAATAAAGGTGTTAATGTATCTTTTACAAGAATTGTTAAATACATTGCTTTTTATATTGCTCTTTTAACTCCTGCTTTTTATATTGCAATTACTACATATAATCAGGAAATGATTCCTACTCTTTTGATTATTAATTTTGCTGCACAGAGGAATAATATTCCATTTCCAGCTTTTTTTGAAGCTTTAATTATGATACTTGCTTTTGAAATTTTAAGAGAAAGTGATCTTAGAATTCCAAGTTTTACTTCGAGTGCACTTTCAATTGTAGGGGCTCTTATTTTGGGGGAAGCTGCAGTTAATGCTGGATTAGTGTCTCCGATAATGATTATTGTTATTGCACTTACTTCCATTGCATCTTTATCATTTCCAGAACAGGAACTAATTAATGGACTTAGATGGTATAGATTATTTTTTATGGTAGCGGCTTC
Source organism: uncultured Bacilli bacterium (assembly GCA_934096315.1). Taxonomy (GTDB): domain Bacteria; phylum Bacillota_I; class Bacilli_A; order RF39; family UBA660; genus UMGS2068. Next base: position 65,206 of record CAKOLT010000002.1, on the reverse strand, counting down.
TTTTATGGGAATGTATGGACTTGTTCTTGCTTTTACTTATTATATAATTAAAATATCAAGTTTGAAGTCTTTTGGAAAACCATATTTAATGCCATTTGTTCCAACATATATTGCGGGTCTTAAAAATAGTATAATTAAAACTTCTGAAAAGGGTAATTATAAAAGAGTTAAATATTTGTCTAATAATGAAATTAAAATTGGTGATAAATCATGAGAAAAAATATTTTTATATGTTTAATTGTGCTACTTCTTACTGGTTGTTATAACTATGAGGAACTTAATGATATTGCTATTATTTCTGCATTTAGTATTGATTATAGTGATGGTGAATATAAGGTTTCTTATCAAATAGTTAATTCTAATAATAACAATAATAGTAACGGATTTGAACAGGCTAGTTTTGTTGTTTATGATAGCCCTGCAATAAGTCTTGAGGAGTCTGCGAGAAAGGCTACTCTAATTACATCAAAGAGGTTATATGCTTCTCATTTAAAGGTTTTGGTATTAAGCGAAGAGGTTGCTAAAAATCATTTAGCTAATGTTGTTGATTTTATATATAGAAACCCAGATGTTAGAAATGAATTTTTTGTACTTATTAGTAAAGATAGTAATCCTCGTGATGTACTTGAGGTTATTACTCCTTTAGTTAATCTTTCTAGTGAAGATATTGCAAATAGTTTACTAGATAGTGATAATATACTAGGAATGAATGAGATAGTTAAGTTTAGTGATTTACTTAACAAATATTTAAATCCAAAAATGGAAATTACTATTCCTTCTTTAGAAATTATAGGCAATAAAAATGGAGGAGAAGATACAGAAAATTTAAAAACGTCAAACTATAATGCCAATGTTAGAATTTCTACAATGAGTGTATTTAAGAATAATAAATTTAGAGGGTATTTGTCTGAAAAAGAAAGTCTTTCTTATAGTTTTATCATTGGTAATTTAAATAAGACAATAATTAGATATAATTGTGATGATAGTAATTATGCTATTGCTGATTTAACTGATGTTAAGAGTAGTTTGGATGCTAAAAAAGATGGTAAGATTATTCTTAACATTAAAGGGAGAGGGGCTATTGCGGAAGTTAATTGTAAACTTGATTTAACTAAACCTAAAGTTATTGAAAAAATGAATAATGATTTAAATAAAAGTATTGAAAAAATGATTAAATCAGCTTTTAAGGATATTATGGAAAAATATGATAGTGATATATATGGGATAGAGGATTTGTACTATAAAAAGAATAATAAATATTATAATAAAATTAAGGACAATTGGGATGAATATTTTCGTAATATTAAGTTGGAAGTTAATTCCGATGTAAATCTTTTTGCTAAAGGTAATGGCTTAGGAGGTATTTATGAAATGGAAGATTAATTGTTTACAACTTGTATGCTTAATGGTTTTTCCAATAATTGGTGCAGTTGCAGGTATTGGAACTCATATTATATTTAAAATGGTTAATAACGATGGTTATTTTTGTATAATTTTTATGGGATTAATTGGATTTCTTTATTTGTTTATGCTTTATTATTTGGGTAATTATAATCATAATTTATCTATATGTGATGTTTCTAAAGATGTTTTTGGAAAATTATTTGGAAACATTATTAATTATGTTTTAATTGCTATTTGTATAATTATTGCTCTTACAAATATGTTTAGTATTTCTAACTTTGTTTCTTCACAATATTTAATTAGAACTCCATTATTTGTCGTGTCTCTTCTTATGATTATTGTTATTACTATAAACGTGTGTAAAGGGTTTCAAGTTGTTTCTAGGGTTGGTTTTATAATTCTTATTATAAATTTATTGTTATTTTTGATTGCAGTTGTTGGACTTATTCCTCATTTTAAAATTGATAATTTCTTGCCTATTATGAATAATGGAGTTAATAAAATTATTAGTAGTAGTCTAATTATTTCATGTACTAACATATTTCCTTTATTTATACTTTTATCTATTCCATTTAATAATTTAGTGGATAAGCATAATATTGCGAAGAGTGGAATTATCCTATATTCTTTATCTATATTTATAGTTTTTCTTGTTATTTTGTTTACTATTGGTGTACTTGGAAAATACTTAATTGGAGCTTATCAGTATCCTGAATATGTAGTGCTGCAAAAAATTTCTTTCATGAATTTTATTGATAGAATTGAAAATTTAGTTGCTATGCAATGGATTTTAGGGGCAATAGGTTATGTTTCTTTATTAATTTATTTTATTACTATTAGTATTAAGCATAATTCTAATGATAAACCTAATCCTATTGTTGCTTGGTCTTCTTCTCTAGTTATTTTTATTCTTTGTAATTTATCTTTCAAAAGTAATACAGTTTTTAATAATTTTGTTGACAAGGTATATCCATATATTTGTTTTAGTATATTACCTATTATGATTTTATTAACAGTGGGAGCTTTTTTTAAAAAAAAGAGGAAAAAACTAGCAATTAAATAATTTTTTTGTTAAAATGTTATTGGTGATGTTATGATTTTTAGAAAAGCTATTTTGTTAATACATGGATTTGCAGGTAATTCTTATGATTATGGAGAACTTTATAATGAACTACAGTATGTTTCTTCTTTTGATGTTTTTACATTTGTTTTGCCTGGTCATGATAAGACTTTTATTGCAAGTGTTACTTATAACGATTGGATAAGTGCTGCAGAAAAGAGAATGGAAAAACTTATTAGTGTTGGATATAAAAATATTTATGTTGTTGGACATAGTATGGGTGGAGTTATTGCGTGTCATATTGCTAATAAATATAATAAGTATGTCAAGAAAGTTGTTTTGGCTGCTCCGGCATTTAGATATATGTATTTTAAAAATGGTAAAATTGATGTTTTAACTAGTTTAAAGAAGAGTCCTGAAATTTTTGGAGGACTTGATATGCATACTGTTGTTTCTAGGATATTTAAGGTTCCTATTACGACTGCTATGCAATTTACTAAACTTACTGATAAGTATCATGATTGTCCAAAAAATATTACTGTGCCAATATTAATCATTCATGGCACTAATGATAAGATTGTTCCTATTGAAAGTTGTCAATATGTGCATAATTCTGTTAAGTCACGGGTTAATATTTTACTTAATATTAAAGGTGTTAATCATGATTGCTTCACTGGTAATAGAAAAGAAGATGTTTATACTTCTGTTATAACGTTTTTGAAAAAGAAATATGTTACAGAAATTAAAAGAACTATTGATATTTAAAAAGATTGGTTTATTCCAATCTTTGTTTTATTGTAAGTAGCCTTAATGCATTTAGAATTGCTAGTATTGAAACACCAACGTCGGCAAAAACTGCTGCCCACATTGTGACTATACCCAGTGCCGATAATATTAATACTAGTATTTTTATTGTGATTGCAAGTACTATATTTTCTTTTACTATTTTCATTGTTTTTTGTGATACTTTTATTGCACTTGCTAGCCTTGATGGTTCGTCATTCATTATTACTATATCTGCGGCTTCAATAGCTGCATCTGATCCTAAAGCTCCCATTGCTACGCCTATATCAGATAATGCTAATACTGGAGCATCATTTATTCCGTCCCCGATAAAGACAAGTTTTCCTTTTGGAGATTTTTCTTTTAGCAATTCTTCTACTATTTTTACTTTATCTTGTGGCAATAACTCTGAATGGTGTTTGTTTAATTTCAGTTTTTCAGAAACTTGTTTGCTAACTTCTTCTTTGTCTCCACTTAACATTACTATTTGCTTTACATTTTCTTTTCTGAATAGTTCTATTGCTTTGTAGGAGTCATCTTTTATTTTGTCTGATATTGTTATTGATCCAGAAAATTTATTGTTTATTGATACGTAGATAATTGTTCCAATGTTTTGTGATTTAACAATTTTTATGTTGTTTTCTTGCATTAATTTTTCATTCCCCACAAGAACATTTTTACCCCCTATTACTGCCTTTATTCCTTTTCCTGATATTTCTTTTATATCTTTTACTTTGGATGAGTTTATCTTTTTGCCATATGCTTGTTGAATTGATTTTGATATTGGATGGTTTGAGTAGCATTCGGCATAACTAGCATATTTTAAAAGTTCTTCTTTGCTTATTTCCTGAGGTAAGACTTCTATTACTTCAAATACTCCCTCAGTTAGAGTGCCTGTTTTGTCGCATACTATTATTTCAGTATTTGATAATGCTTCTAAATAGTTACTACCTTTAATTAGTACTCCTAGTTTTGAAGAGGCTCCAATTCCTCCGAAAAAACTTAAGGGAATTGACACTACTAGAGCACATGGACAGGATACCACTAGAAATGACAATGCTCTATAGATCCATATGTTAAATTGTTCGTTTAATACAATTGGAGGGATAATTGCAAGAAGAAGTGCACAGATAACTACTATTGGAGTGTAATATTTTGCAAACTTTGTTATAAAGTTTTCAGATTTTGATTTTCTGCTACTAGCATTTTCCACTAACTCTAATATTTTATTTACTGTGGATTCTTTAAATTTTTTTGTAACTTTTACTTTTATTTTACATTCTGTGTTTATACACCCACTTATTACTTCATCTTTTACTTTTGCTAATCTTGGAACTGATTCTCCAGTTATTGCAAATGTGTTTAACTGTGTTTCTCCTTCAGTAATTATACCATCTAGAGGAATTTTTTCTCCTGGTTTGATTTCTATTATTTCCCCTACTTCTACTTCTTCAGGAGATATTTTTTGCAATTTATCTTCCCTAATTACGTTTGCATAATCTGGTTTAATACTCATTAGTTCTATTACTGAATTTCTTGATTTACCTACAGCATAACTTTGGAATAATTCTCCTATTTGATAAAATAGCATAACAGTTACTGCTTCTGGTAATTCTCCAATTAGTAATGCCCCAAGAGTTGCTACTGTCATTAAAAAGTTTTCATCAAAAACTTTTCCTCTTTTTATGTTTTTGAATGCTTTTATTATTATATTATACCCTACAACTATATATGAACAAAGAAATAGTATTATTTTAATTTTTGAACTTATTAGTAAAGCTGGAATTAATAATAATATTGATATTATTATTTTTTTTAGATCCTTTTTCATTTTTTTTGTCATTCTAATTCCTCTATAGTTACATCTGGTTCTTCTTTTCTTATAACTTTTTCTATTTCTTTTATTGTATTCTTTATATTTTCTTCTTTACATGTAAATGTCATTTTTTGCATAATGAAGTTTATTGTTAGATTATTTACTGTTTGTAATTTATTTAATTCATTTTCTAATTCTACAGCACAGTTAGCACAATCTAGTCCCTCTATTTTGTATTTATAATTTTTCATTTTTTTACCTTCTTTCTTATTTTTGATGATTAATATGTTCTAATGCAATTTCAAATAATTGTTTTATATGGTCATCATCTAATTCGTAATATACTTCTTTTCCTATTTTTCTGCATTTTACAATACCACTTGTTCTTAATGTTGCTAGTTGGTGTGATACAGCAGATTTTGTCATGTTTAATACATTTGCTATATCACATACGCACATTTCCTTTTTATCTAGAATAAATAGTATTTTACATCTTGTTGCATCTCCGACCAATTTATATAATTTAGCTAATTTATTAAATGTTTCTAATGGAGGTATAATTTTTAAAACCTCGTTGACTGCTTCTTTATGGATTATATTACAGTCACATATAAATTCATTTTTAGACATATTAACTCCTTACAGTTGAATGTTTATTCAACTATTATTAGTATATTACTATAAATTATAATTGTCAATATAAATATTTATTTTTTTAAATTTTTGATGTATAATTTTTTTAGGATGTGATATTTTGGATAAAATAGAAAAATTACAAAAAATGATAAATGAATGTAATAATATTGTTGTATTTACTGGTGCTGGAGTTAGTACAGAAAGTGGTATTCCAGATTTTAGGAGTAATAATGGGCTTTTTATGATGAAATATAAATATCCTCCTGAGGTTATTCTTAGTCATGATTTTTTTATGAATCATACTTCTTTGTTTTATGAGTTTTATAGAGAAAAAATGAATGTTTTGCATAAAAAAGGAAATATTGTACATGAGTATTTATATAATTTAGAGAAAGAAAATAAACTTAAGTGTATTATTACACAGAATATTGATGGTCTTCACGTTCTAGCAGGTAATAAAAATGTTTTAGAATTTCATGGTAGTGTTTATCGCAATTATTGTATGAAATGTAAAAAATTTTATACTGCTGAATATGTTTTTGGTGGAAGTGGGACTTGTAGATGTGAATGTGGTGGGATAGTAAAACCTGATGTTGTGCTATATGGGGAGGCAATTGATGATCATATTTTGAAGGAGTCTGTATCAGCAGTTAGTAAGTGTGATATGCTAATTATTTTAGGAAGTTCTCTTACTGTGTATCCCGCTTGTAATCTTATTGAATTTTTTAAAGGAAAATATTTGGTTATTGTTAATCGGGATAGTACTAAGTATGATAATATTGCAGACTTAGTAATTAACAAAGAACTTAAGGATGTATTTAAACATTTAAGAGTAAAATAAAATAAGGATTTGCGTCCTTATTTTACTTCTATTTGTCTTTTATGAGTATTTGCATCTTCTTTTGGAACAGTTACTTTCAGAATACCATTATTGAAGTGAGCTTCTATTTCATTTTCTTTGACTTCTCCTAGATAGAATGATCTTTGGTATTTTCCATAATAACTTCTTTCTCTTCTTAAATACTTTTTGTCATTTTCTACTTTTTCTTCCTCATTTTTCTCGGCAGTAATTGTAAGTGTTCCTTTGTGCATTTCCACTTTAATATCTTTTTTTTCGAATCCTGGAATATCCATTTCAATGTGAATTATTCCTTTTTTCTCGTAGATATCACATTTCATGCCTTCCTCTTTATTTAAATCTTCTAACATATTATCTAAAAATATTCTTCTTGGTAACATAGTACCATCTCCTTTCAATTTTTTATTTTTTAGATATTATATCTACAACTAAATTACTTATTTCTGTTGGATTTTCTACTGGTAATCCTTCGATTAATCTTGCTTGAGAATAAAGTATTTTAGTGTATTTTGCTAACATTTCTTTATCTTTCTTGTATAATTCTTGTAGTTTCTTTGATATTTCATGGTTTTTGTTTATTTCAAGTACCGTTTCTGCATGTATCTTATCACCCTCAGGCATAGCATTAATTACTTTTTCCATTTCAATTGAAATATTTCCTTTTGTTGTTAAGCATACTGGGTGATTAGTTAATTTTCCTGTAAATTCAATTTTAGTAATTTCTGGGAGACTTTCTTTCATTGCCTCTAGCATTTCTTTATTATTATTATTTAATTTTTCTAGTTCTTCTTTTTCTTCTTTTGTATTTAAATCTAAATTACTATCTGAAACATTTGTGAATTTTTTACCATCAAATTCTCTTAAGGCTTGCAGTGCGAATTCATCAACATATTCTGTTAAATATAGAATATCATAGTTTTTATTTTTAACTTGTTCTACTTGTGGTAAACTATCTATTTTATCATTGTTTTCACCACATGCATAATATATTTCCTTTTGAGATTTTTTCATCTTTTCTGTGTATTCTTTTAGAGTGATATAATCTTTTTTTTCAGCTGAATAAAATATTAATAAATCTTGTAGTTTTTCTTTTTCTGCACCATATGTGCTGTAGATTCCATATTTTATTCCTGCTCCAAAGTTTTTAAATATATCTTTGTAAGTATTAAAATCTTCTTTCATTAGATTTTTTAATTCTTTTATTATTTTATTTTCTATATTTTTTGCTATTTGTTTTACTTTATAATCATTTTGCAATGTTTCTCTAGAAATATTTAATGATAGATCATCTGTGTCTACTACTCCTTTTATAAAGCTAAAATAATCTGGTAATAAACTTTCACATTTATCCATAATTAGAACACCATTTGTATATAAACTTAAGCCTTTCTTGTATTCCTTGGTGTAGAAATCATATGGAGCATGTGATGGGATAAATAGTATACACTTGTAGTTACACATTCCTTCAACAGAATAGTGGATAACTTTTTGTGGATTTTGAAAATCACTAAATTTATCCATGTAGAAATTGTTATATTCTTCCTCACTTATTTTTGATTTTTCTTTATTCCAAAGTGGTACCATGCTGTTTAGTGTTACTACTTCTTTATAGGTTTCATATTCACTGTCACTACCATCTTTTAGTCTATTATTTTCTACTTCCATTTTTATTGGATAACGTATATAATCTGAATATTTCTTTATAATACTTCTTATACGATACTCTGTTAATAGTTCGCTATATTTTTCACTGTCAGTATCCTCTTTTAAATATAATGTTATATTTGTACCATTTTCTTCCTTATTACTTGGGGTTATTGTGTATCCGTCTGCTCCCTCAGATGTCCATAAATATGCTTCTTTTTCCCCAGCTTTTTTGGATAGTACTTCTATTTTGGAGCTTACCATAAAAGCAGAATAAAATCCTACTCCGAACTGTCCAATTATGTTTACATCTTTTTGTTCCTTATTATTTTCTTTAAATTCTAAAGAACCACTTTTGGCTATTGTTCCTAAGTTGTTTTCTAATTCTTCTTTACTCATACCATTTCCATTATCTTTGATTGTTAGAGTATTTTTGTCTCTGTCCACAATTAATTCAATAGCTAACTTGTCTTTGTCAACATTTACTTTGTTATTTGTAAGCGATTGATAGTATAGTTTATCAATAGCATCACTTGCATTTGAAATTAATTCTCTCAAAAATATTTCCTTATTCGTATAAATTGAATTAATCATCATGTCAAGTATTTTTTTTGATTCAGATTTAAATTGTTTTTTCATTTTTACCTCCATTGTCCTCCTTTTTTCTTTTACAATTTAGTTATATCACTATTTTTAGCACTTGTCAATATAGATTGCTAAATTTTCACAAAAATTTCATATTTGTTTTGTCAAATGTATAGTATAATACTACTATGAGGAGGAAAATATGGGAAAAATTAGAATACCTGACTATTCACTTAGTGAGGAACTTATAAATTCTATTTCACATGGACTAGGGGCACTTCTTAGTATTTCTGGTCTTGTTATCTTAATTGTTAATTGTAATAATGCAATTAGTGTTGTTACCACTTCAATTTATGGTTCTACAATGATTCTTCTTTATTTAATATCCTGTATATATCATGGTCTTTCTAAAAATTTGAAAGCTAAGGGTGTTATGAGGGTTATCGATCATTGTAATGTTTATCTTTTGGTAGCTGGGACATTTACTCCGATTACCCTTGCTTTAATTGGGGGTGCTTTTGGATGGGTTTGGTTTGGTATAGTTTGGTTAATTACAATTGTTGGTATTGTTCTTACTTGTATTGATGTGGATAAGTATAGTTTTATTTCTGTAATACTGCATTTACTACTTGGATGGTCTTGTCTTGTATGTTATAACCCTCTATTTGGGGCCATGGATAAATATGAAATTTTGTTTCTTGTCATCGGAGGTATTTGTTATACTATTGGTGCCGGTTTATATGCTATTGGTAAAAGAAAAAATATATGCATAGTATATTCCATTTTTTCGTTTTAGCAGGTAGTATATTTCACTTTTTTATGATACTTCATTTTATCGCTTAAAAACAGATGGTTAGCATCTGTTTTTTGGTGATTTATTTTATTAATTTTTTTTCTAGAAATGTAACTAGTATGTACATTAAGTATGATACTACTATTAATATTATTATTCCAGAAATTACAAGATTAAGATTAAATACTTGTGATCCATACATTATAAGGTATCCTATTCCTTTTTTTGATACTAAGAATTCTCCCATAATTACTCCGATTAATGACATACTTATATTTATTTTTAAACTGCTTATAATTGTTTGATAACTACCTGGCAGTATTAACAATCTTAATATTTGATGTTTTGTAGCCTTTAGTGATTTTAAAAGTTTAATTTTGTTTATATCAGTACTCATAAAACCGTTGTATACTGTTATTATAGTTATTATTAGTGATATTAGTAGTGCCATTATTATTATTGATTTTGTTCCTGCTCCAGCCCATATTATTATTATTGGACCCAAAGCTACTTTTGGTAAACTATTTAGAATAGTTAAATATGGGTCTAAAACTTTAGCCAGAAAAGGACTACGCCACATTAAAATTGCAATTATTATACCTAGTATTGTTCCTGTAGAAAAACTTATTAATGTTTCATACACCGTGACCCAAATATGATTAAATAAACTATTTGTATTGTATAAGTTTATTATTGTTTCTAATACTTTTTTGGGGGATGATGCAATGAAAGGATTTATTATTTCTTTATCTGATAGGATTTGCCAAAATATTAAGAATAGAATAATTATTAGCAATTGTGTTATTTTTATAAAAAAGTTTTTTTTTCTTAGTTTTGCTAGATATCTTTGATGTTCGTTTTTATACACTAATATCTATTTCCTTCCATATTTCATCATAGTATTTGGCAAACTCTGGACATTTTCTATTTTCTATAGGAGTTGTTTTTCCTGTTAAATTTATTTCAAATATTTTTTTTATTTTAGCAGGTCTTTCTGATAGCACTATTACTCTATCAGCCATTGCTAAGGCTTCCGAAATGTCATGAGTTATCATTATAACAGTTTTAGCTTCTTTTTTTATTATTTTATACACATCATCTGAGACTGCTAGTCTTGTTTGATAATCTAAAGCAGAATATGGTTCGTCTAATAATATTATATCAGGGTTTGTAGCAAGTGTTCTAATTAAGGCTACTCTTTGTCTCATTCCCCCAGAAAGACTTTTTGGGTAACTATTAATAAATTCTTTTAAGCCATATGTATTAAGTAGCTCTAATACTTTTTCTTTATTTTCTTTGGTTATGTTGTTTTGAACTTTTAAGCCTAAAAGACAGTTATCTAATATTGTTAACCAATCAAAAAGGCAATCCTCCTGGAGCATATATGCTATTTTAATATTTTTGTCATAAATAATTTCTCCTCCGGATGGTTCTTCTAGGGAACATAAAATTCCAAGAAGGGTAGATTTACCGCATCCTGACGGTCCTACTATTGCAATGAACTCCCCTTTTTTTACATCAAAATTTATGTTTTCTATTGCTAATACTTCCTCTTTTTTACTGTGGTAGATTTTTTTTAAGTTTTGGACTTTTAGTATGTTATTCATAATTTTGGAAATATTTGTTATATATTAATTTGTCATAATCTACCATTTGGTCTAATTCTCCAGCACTAATTACTATTTCTTGAATATGTTTCCATTCTTCTTCATTTATGGTTATATTCTTTTTCCAAGCTTCTGCTGTTTTGTATCTGTCTACTATTGTTATCATATCTTCTAAACTAGTGTTTGGAAATTGGTCTAGTATTAATTTTGCAATATCTTCACTTGTATTATCTTGGACATATTTTAAAGCTTTATTTATGGCATTAGAGAAACCTTTTATTACTTTTGGATTATTTTCTATATAGCTTTTTCTGGCATTATATGCTGTATATGGTACATTACCTCCTAAATCACCAACATAAGCTACTATATATCCTAAGCCGGCTTTTTCTACCGATGTAGCATTTGGTTCAAATAAGGTTACAAAATCCCCGATACCACCGATGAATGCACCTTCCATTGCTGGGAATGCTACTGAAGTATCTATTGTTAAATCTTTTTGGGGATCTATATTATTACTTTTTAGTGCCCATTCAAAGGTCATTTCAGGCATTCCTCCGACACGTCCTCCTATTACATATTTTCCTTTTAAATCATCTAAAGTGAAATTATCTATTTTATTTCTTGAGACTAAAAAGCTACCATCTTTTTGTGTTAATCCCGCAAATGTCATTATGTAATCTTTTTCACCACCATTATATACATATATTGTGGCTTCGGTTCCGGAAAAGCCAATGTCTACATCTCCGGATAGCACTGCAGACATTACCGCATCTGCACCACTTGTTAAAACTAATTCTACATCTAATCCTTCTTCTTCAAAGTATCCTAGGGATAGGGCTACATATTGAGGGGCATAAAATACACTATGTGTTACTTCTGCTAAAGTTAATTTTGTAAGTTCGCTTTTTTCTTCGTTTTTCCTGTCGTATACAAAGATACTTATTAAGAAGATTATTAAAAGAATTACGATGCCTTTTATTATTTTTTTCATTATTCCTCCTTACTTCATAATAGTATATTCCACTATTTGAAATAGGTTAATATTATTTAATAAAATGTTTGTTTGCATTTTTTGTTGACAATTGTAGTATTTTGTGGTATAATTTGGTTAGTTTGTTGAGAGGGGGTGGAAGAATATGACACAAAGAACTATGTTTGCTGATTCTATTAAATCTTATATGGTGCCTAATTGGTATTCTTCTAATGATAATGATGCTACTGTAGGTAAGGGTAAGTTTAGTGAGATTATTTATAATGGTGAGGCAATTAATTATGCTTTAACTTCTATGGAAAAACTTTTTTCTACCATGGTTTGTGTAAGTGCACTACGTAATTTCATGAAAACTGGTAATGTTGCTTATTTAGCTTCAAAACCTTGCGATTATAAAGTAGAAGAATTTGCTGGTAAGAATCCTAGAGATTTATTAGTAGATTATAGAGTATTTTATTCAGTTATCTTTTTGGCTACTTTTAATAGTGCATTTTACCGTGATGGTAAAAAAGCTCCATATTCTAATGATAAGAATACTGAAAAGAGTGCTGGACTAATAATTGATGGTAGTTCAATTGACTTTACTTATAACTTTAGAGATGATTTTAATAATCAGTGGTTACTTGATAATTTCAGAAATGGTCTTGATACTTTAGAGTACTGTTTATTTAATGGTCTTAAGGATAAAAAACTTATTAAAGATATGGATATTGCGTTAAGAGTAGCTTGTGAGGTTGCTGATTCTACAATGTTATCTCAAAGAGAAATTGATGAAAAAATGACTGTTTCTAATGATATATCAAAAAAAGGAAGAGTTATAAGTCACTAATATTTTTACAGGAGGAACTTTTATAGTTCCTTTTTAAAAAAATTGACTTTTAGTACGAAATATGTTATTATTTTGTTAGAAGGAGGTATATATGAATACTGAAAGAATTAACGATATTGTTAATAATGTTATTGAAAAAGCTAATAATATGCGTTACGAGGTTGCTTCTAATTATATTGAGTCTATGATTATGTATTATGATAATCATATGGATAGTGTTTCTTTAAATAGCGTGGGATTACTTCCTGAAGAATCTCGTGAAATTGCAAAAAGACTTGAGAATTATAAGTATGGTGAGTTTATTTCAAGAAAAGAGAAAGAGGCTCGTGAAGAAAAAAATAAAATAAATGATGAAAAAGCTAAGACTTTCTTAACTGCTGTTAAGGAGAGTATTAAGGGTAAGGGTAATAATTTTGATGATGTTATCAGTTATTTACAATCTTTACAACGTAGTATTTATGGTCAAACTTTAAAGGAAGATTTTCCAGATCTTCCAGAACTTCCTACTAGTAAATATGGAGAAGTAGTTGGGGAGATTAATGCTATGATTAAGAATTTAGAGGAGACTAAGGAATTACTAAGTTCTAAAACTGAAAGCGAAAAGGACAGCAAACATGATGATGGGCCTGCTAAGGGTGACGAAGCTACTAAAGATGAGACTAGAGATGAGGATAAGAGTGAGATTAGGGATAATGTTCCAGAAGAGAGTCCAAAAGTAGATAGTGGAAAAACTGATGATGCTGATAAGACTAGTGGAAGAATGAAAGTTACTGGTAGTAGAGTATGTAATTGGTTAAATAAACATAAAAGACAGATTATTATTGGTATAGCTCTTGCTGCTATTGCAGCTACAGTATTTACTCTTGCAGCTGGTGTGATTCCTACACTTATGGCTACTAATTCTGTTAACTGGTGGATTGCTAAAGAAGTTGGTAATATTGGTCTTATGAATGCACTACATGCTAATAATGTTGCTCTTGGTAATATTATTGGAGCAACATATGCTGCTAAAACTGGTGTTTGGACTTTTGGAGCAGGTGCAATATTAGGTAAGGGTGCTTTAGTTAGTGCTGTTTCAGCTGCTGCTGGAGTTAGTGCTTATAGTATTGCTAATGCAGTCCATAATAAACTAGCACTAAATAAGGATGCAACTTTACAAGAAAGTTCTAGTGAAGATAAGACTTCATTCCAAGGATTAAGAGGTTTTGGTAGTAAAGTTAAAGGTTTCATTAGTGGGCTAAAGAGAAATAGAGATGATTATTATTATGATGATGAAGAGGATTATGAAGAAGAACGTGATGAAGATAGGTCTAAGACTTCTGATGGAGGACCAGATCTACTTGTAGATACTGATAAACCTTATTCTCCAAAGACTCCGCTTACTGAAAAGGATCCTCACTGGGATGATTTGATGAAATCTGGTGGTCATGGAGCACATATAGATGTTTCTGAGGAAGAGACTAAAGAGGAAGTTAGTGATACTGTTGAGGAAGCTTTAAAAACTGAGCCATTAAAAAATGTATATAATGGTAGAGGTACAAATGATCCTTATACTGAGCTTGCAAGTAGTGCTCAAGAAGATTTAGAAGAACTTGATAAAAAGATGGGAAGAGGAAAATAGAAAGGGTGTTATTATAGTATGAATGTTAATAATATAATTAAACTTGATAATAATAAAGAATATTTACTACTTGATGATTCTTTATTTGAGGGTAATAGATATTTTCTTGCAACTGAGATTGATAAGGATGATAAGCCTTCTGATAATCATTTGTTTTTCAAATGTATTAATGATGGCGGGGAAGAGTATGTAGAGGTTGTTAATGATGATAAGTTAAAAACTGCTCTTCTTGGAGTGTTTACTATAAACTATAGTGATATGACTGAGGAAGATAAAAAATAAGCATTACTTAAAATGCTTATTTTTTTATGATAGATAATTATCTGGATCTACTTGGACATTTTCCTGCAATAATTCGTCTTTGAATATTTCTTTAAAGTTTACTAATTCTTTTTTTATTACATCTGGGTATACTGCTTTTGTGGTTCTTACTGCATCATATATGTTTTTGAATCCTACTTTTCTGCTATTTTCATACATTGCGTTGGAAAATGCTTGTCTTACTATTGTTAAGGCTATATCTGGATATCTTGATGATATTTCGTAGACTCTTTTATATTCACTAGTCATATTTACTATGAATGTCATTATTTTTTGTTTTATAAATTCTGTGTATGGTAATATTACCCCGGTTTGTTTTTCTATTTTTGGTAATGTTTGAAGTAATATTTGTATACACATTTCACTTGTTGGTTCTTCTACTTCTATTTTTTCGAATCTTCTTAAGAAGGCTTTATCTCTTACTATGTATCTATCATATTCTGCGGTGGTTGTTGCTCCGATTAGTTTAATACTACCTCTACTTAATCCTTCTTTAAACATATTTGCTAGGTCTAAGGCTTTTTCGTTTGAGGATCCTATTAGTGTGTGTATTTCATCTATAAAGAGTATTATTCTTGTTTGTTGTTTTAGTTCTTCAATTAATTTTAATACTCTGTTTTCTCCTTGAATTTCTCCGACTAGGGCTGTTACATTTATTCTATATATTTGATATCCTTTTAAAATATCTGGTACATCGTTTCTTTGAATTTTATAGGCAAGTCCTTCTACTATTGCGGTCTTACCTATACCTGGTTTACCTACTAGAATTGCTGATTTTTCTGGGGTTAAGAGCGTAAGTATTACTTGTTTTATTTCTTTTTCTCTGGCAATAGCTGGGTTTGTTATGTAATTTATTAAGGTTAGATTGTCTGCATATCTATTTAATATGTTGTTGTTCATTATTTACCTCCTAGGAATGTGATGATTATAATCCATAATCCAGTTGTTAGTATTAATGAAGATAAAAATGCTGCGTCTGCAAAACCTCCGGTAGTTCTTTTATTTAGATTATAATAAAAGTACTTTTTGTTTTTATTTAATTTATTTAGTGGTACTTTATCTTTCATATATCCTCCTCATATATTTTTTTTATTTTATCTTGTAATTCTTTATCATTAATACTGGCAGTTATTTTTTTTAATTTATCACTTTTTGCTTTTATTTTTAGTGTCTCCTCATAAAAATTTAATTTATTGGTAATATTTTTTAATACTTTATGGATAGCATTTCTACTTATGTTTAAGTTTTCTGACATTTCTGATAATGATAGATTATCAAAATAGTATAGTTCAAAATATTGTTTTTGTTTGTTTGTTAGTAGTCCTTGGTAATAGTCATATAGGATTATTAGGTTGTTTCTTTCTTCCATTATATTGTTTTTATTACTGTATAGAATGTTGCAAAGACTACTAGACAGATTCCTAAGGTAAATAGTATTATCACTTTATTTTTATTTTCTTTATTGTTTTTGTTAAAGTATGCTATGGTAAATAATTCAAGTGATAGTAATAATAGGGTTGTTGGAAATAGTGCCATAGTCTTAATGGTTCCTATTAGGGATATAATAAATAAGACTCCTAATAATATACAGATATTCCTTTCTAATTTTTTTGTTTCCTTATTGTTCATATTTTATCCTTTCTATAGATCTTTAAATAGACCATAAATGTATTTTTCTATATCAAATGGTTCTAAGTCTTCGGTTTTTTCTCCAAGTCCTACAAACTTTACTGGTATTCCTATTTCTTCTTTTATTCCTAGGACGATACCACCTTTAGCGGTACCATCTAGCTTTGTTAATACAATACCTGTTATATTTGTTATTTCTTTAAATGATCTGGCTTGAGATATTCCATTTTGTCCTGTAGTTGAATCTATTACTAATAATGTTTCATGGGGAGCGTCTGGTATTTGTTTTTGAATTACTTTATTTATTTTACTTAATTCTTGCATTAAGTTTGTTTTGTTTTGTAATCTTCCGGCGGTATCTATTAATATAACATCACTATCTTCTTGTTTGGCTTTTGTTATTCCATCATATATTACGCTAGCTGGGTCTTTTGAGTTTGAGGTTACAATAGGGACATCAATTTTTTCAGCCCATTTTTCTAGTTGTTCTATTGCCCCTGCTCTAAATGTGTCACCCGCTACTAATAATGGTTTTTTACCTTCTTTTTTTAATTTATCTGCTATTTTACCTATTGTTGTTGTTTTGCCTACACCATTTACTCCTACAAAGAGGATAACGGTTGGAGAAGTTTTACTATAATTTATTTTACTGCTTACTACACTTCCTTCAACATACATTATTAATAGTTCGTCTATTATTATTTCTTTTAGGTAATCTGTGTCTGTTATTTTTTCTCTTTTTACTCTGTCTTTTAGTTTGTCTACGAATTTCATTACTGTATTTATTCCTATATCTGACATTATTAGGATGTCTTCTAACTCTTCGAAGTAATCATCATTTATGAATTTATATTTTTTTGATAAATTACTTAATTGAGAGACAAACTCTTTTCTGGTTTTTGTTAATCCTTTTTCGTATTTTTCAGTTTGTTGTGGTTCTTCTTTAAATATGTTTTTTATTTTATTAAATAATCCCATGTTCCCTCCTTGTTAATTAAAAGAAGAAGACTATTTAGCCTCTTCTGTTGCCCTTGTTTCTCTTACTACGGTTATTTTAATAGTACCTGGATATTGCATTTCTGATTCTATTTTTTCTTTAATATCTATTGCTATTTGATGGGCAGTTAGATCATCTACTTCTTCTGGTTTTACGATTACTCTTAATTCTCTTCCTGCTTGAATTGCATAGGTTTTTTCAACTCCGTGAATGTCATTTCCTATCTTTTCTAGTTTTTCTAATCTTTGGAAATAGATGTCTGAAGAGTCATTTCTTGCCCCAGGGCGTGAAGCTGATAATGTGTCTGCAATACTTACGATTGTTGCTATAATGCTTGTTGCTGGATAATCGCCATGGTGAGAAGCAATTGAGTTTATTACTACTTCGTCTTCTCCATATTTTTTGGCAATATCCATTCCTACCTGGACATGGCTACCTTCCATTTCGTAGTCAATTGCTTTTCCTATGTCGTGGAGTAATCCGGCACGTTTAGCCAAGTTTACTCTTTCTCCAATTTCTCCTGCTATTATACCAGAAATGTTTGCTACTTCCATAGAATGATTTAGAGCATTTTGACCAAAACTACTTCTAAAGTGTAATTTTCCTACTATTTCTACTAGTTTAGGATCCATTTTGGATATTCCTAATTCATATATAGCATTTTTTCCATATTCTTTTATTCTTTGATTTACTTCATTACACATTTTATTATAGACTTCTTCTATTCTTGTTGGATGTATTCTTCCATCTTTAATAAGAGTTTCTAATGTTAGTTTTGCAATCTCTCTTCTTAATGGGTCAAAACTAGATATTACTATTGCTTCTGGTGTATCATCTATTATTAAGTCTACTCCGGTTACTGATTCTATAGTTCTTACATTTCTTCCCTCTCTACCAATGATTCTTCCTTTCATTTCATCATTTGGTAAAGTAATTACTGATACTGTTTGTTCGTTTGTTACGTCTGCAGCATATTTTTCCATGCAACTTATTAGTAATTCTTTGGCTTTTGTGTCTACTTCTAATTTTGCTTCTTCCTCTTTTTCTTTAATATAAGCTACTATTTCTTTGGATGTTTTTTCTTCTACCATTTTCATTATGGCTTTTTTTGCTTCTTCCTCTGTAAGTTTACTTATTTTTTCTAATTCTTCTAATTCTTGTCTTTTTATTTCCTCCATTTTTTCTTTTGTTTCTTGAATTTCTTCTTGCTTTTTTAAAAGAGATCTTTCTCTATCTTCTAGGTTTGTTTCTCTTTTTTGCATTGCTAAATCTCTTCTGTCTATATTATTTTCTCTTTGTAATAGTCTTTCTTCTGATTCTTTGATTTCGTTCTTTTTTTCTTTAATTTCTTTTTCAGAATCAAGTTTTAATCTGTGTACTTCTTCTTTTGTTTCTAATATAGTATCTCTTTTATGTTTTTCTGCTTCTTTTTTTGCTTTATCTATAATAGAGTCTGCAGTTTTTCCTGTTTTTTTTGTTTGGATTGCTTTATATATTAATATTACTGCTACTCCGATTACTAGTCCAAGAACAAACGTTATAATGGAGATTATATTACCATCCATTGGTACCTCCAATCTTTTTAGTGTAGGTTTTAATTGCCTACATTTTTATTGTAATAATATTTGATGGAGTTGTCAAGTCATATTCAAAAAAAAGAGGGTAATTGACTAAAATTTTACATTTTAGTGTTACTCTTTTGAGCAATTTAACCCTAATTTATTTCTTAATTTTTTTTCTATTTCTTTTAAAATTTCTGGGTTGTCTTTTAAGAATCTTTTTGCATTTTCTTTTCCCTGACCAATTTTATTTGCTTTATATGAATACCATACTCCTGCTTTTTCTATTATATTATATTTTACGGATAAATCTATTATTTCTCCAATAGTTGAAATGCCTTCTCCATAAATTATTTCTACGGTGGCAATCTTAAATGGAGGTGCTACTTTGTTTTTTACTACCTTAATATTTGTTTTATTTCCAATTATTTCTGATGTATTTACTTTTATTTGATCTGCTCTTCTTACGTCTAATCTAATTGATGAATAGTATTTTAAGGCTTTTCCTCCGGTTGTTACTTCTGGGTTTCCATACATAATTCCTACTTTTTCTCTTAATTGATTTATAAATATTACTATTGTATTTGTTTTATTGATAGTTCCGGATAATTTTCTTAGAGCCTTACTCATGAGTCTTGCTTGGAGTCCAACTTGATTGTCTCCCATCTCACCTTCTATTTCTGCTTTTGGTACTAGGGCTGCAACAGAATCTATTACAATTATGTCTAGAGCATTACTTCTTACGAGGGCATCACATATTTCTAATGCTTGTTCCCCAGTATCTGGTTGTGATAGTAGTAATTCATCTGTGTTTACTCCTAGATTCGAAGCATATATTGGATCTAGTGCGTGTTCGGCATCTATGAATGCGGCTTTACCATTGTTTTTTTGGACTTCTGCTATGGCGTGCAAGGCAATAGTTGTTTTCCCAGATGATTCTGGACCATATATTTCAATTATTCTACCTTTGGGATAGCCTCCAACACCTAAGGCTAAATCTAAGGAAATTGAACCTGTTGGGGAAACTTCTATCTCTTGTTTTTTGTTGTCTCCTAGACGCATTATTGATCCTTTTCCAAACTGTTTTTCAATGTCCTCTAGTATTTGGGCTAATGTTTTTTCTTCTGTTTTGTTCATTTTTCCTCCCTTACAGTGACATTTTCATTATATTATAGTTTGTATGCTTTGTCAATACTGATAGAGTGGTAATTTTTGTTAGAAAAAAACTTTAGTTTTTATTACTAAAGTTACTTTGTTACTATATATTCTTTTGCCATATTGTAGTACTTTATTCCTGATACTACCGCAAGAATGCAGGAAATTATTAATAGGTATTCTGATACTCTAAGTCCTACTAATTCAAACGGTAAATTGTAGAATAGGGTTAATGTTAGTCCTACCATAAGTGTAGCGGTTTTTACTTTGGCTATTGGGATAGCTGCTACTGTTTTTCCTTTGTTTCCTATTAGCATTTTTATTGAGTCTACTATTATGTCTCTTACTACAAATACTACTACTATTATTGGGGCAATCATTCCATTACATGCTAATATTATCATTAATGAGTTGGTTAGCATTTTGTCTGAAATTGCATCTACCATTTTTCCAAAGTCAGTTACCATGTCATATTTTCTGGCTATGTAACCGTCTAGGAAATCAGTTAGGGATGCAATTATAAATATAATTCCCGCTATTATGTATTTTAGGTCAATTATTGTGCTACTGTTTACTACGTATTTTGGGAAATTTATTCCAAAACTATAGAATGGAAATAGTAACAATATTATTATTATTATTGACATTATTATTCTTGATATTGTTATTTTATTTGCCTTATTCATTTTTACCTCCCTATTACATACGTTACGTTATCTTTTTGGAAATCATTTGATTCTATATTACTTGCTATCAAGTAAACACCAAAAATTATTAATATAAGGACTGTTATTATAATAGCAATTTTTGGTATTTTATATTTTTCTTGTTCGAAAGAGGTATATGGTGAAGGTATTTTGGGGTTTTCTTTCTTTTTTTCTTCTTTGGCTTTTTCTATTTCTTCTAGTGGTATCTTTGAGGTAAAGTCAAAGAGAAATTCGTTAAATTCATCGACCATTTCTTCACCATCTAATCCTAAATATTTAGAATAATCCCTTATTAAGTATTTTAAAAATAATACATCAGGAAATTCTTCTTTTTTACCTTCTTCAAGATTTAGTAATTGTGTTGGTCTGACCTTGAGGTCCTCGGCGGCTTCATCAACCGTTAAACCATTTTCTTCCCTTTTTTCTTTTAATTTTATTCCAATTTCTTTCATTTTCATCTTCCTTTTATAATAATATTATCTTATAAGCCACGTTCTGTACCTTAATAAAGGCGACAAACATTTATCTATGGTTTTAACCATCCACCATTAGATTCGTTTCTCTTTGGGTGGTTCCCCTACCGTAATTTGGGTTTCTCGCTTGTGGGGTTTACCTCGTTTCACTTATTTATTTCTAAATAACTCGTCTCTGTGGCACTTTATGATTTATACCATGGAATATTTCTTTAGGTATAATATCCGCCGTCAGTAAATACTGCCATAGGTTATTTTTTCCCTATGCACAAACACTACTGTCATCACAGACAGTGCGAGCGTGGACTTTCCTCTACAGGAATCTGCAGCGTTTGTCCAGATAAAATTATTCTTTTTCTTTGCCGAAAATTATTTTTTCTAGTTGGGATATTCTTCTTATCAAATCTACATTTGTTATTTCTTTTTCTCCTGTTTTAATTGCAGATATGCTTGATTTTAAATTATGTATTTCTTGTTTTAGGGCATTATTTTCTGCAATTAGTTTTTTTCTTTCTCTATCATAGCTTCTTATTATATTGTCAAACTCGTTGTAATCTTTTATTATAATATCTAAGAATTTGTCAACTTCTTGAAGCCTATAACCACGGGCGTCTACTTTGAATTCTTTGTCAAGTATATCTTGTATTGATAAGGAAATTCTATCTTGATACATACTTACATCACCTCTATTATAATTTTCTCAAAAAAAATTAGTTTTGTCAATTGATTTAAATAAATTGTGATTATATATTATCATAAAAATAGAATATTGTCAAATTTTCATATTTTTTGTTTTTATGTATTATAATTTAATGGAGGTTGTTATGTTATTTAATATACTTAATACTCTTATAGAGAATATGAATTTATTTACTGGTTCTTATTCTAATAATATTTTTCCTATGCCTTTGGAAAAGGAAGAAGAAGAAGAGTGTATTATAAAGGCTAAGAATGGTGATGGGGAGGCAAGAAGTAAACTTATTGAGCATAATCTTAGGTTAGTGGCTCATATTGTTAAAAAGTTTGAAACGAGTGAACATGATGTTGATGATTTGATTGGTATTGGTACTATTGGTCTTATTAAGGGTATTGATACTTACTCATTAAATAAGAAGGTTAAGCTTACTACTTATGTTGCTAAGTGTATAGAGAATGAAATTCTTATGTACTTTAGGGCTGATAAAAAGAATAGTAAAAATATTAGTTTATATGATGGGATTAGTTATGATAAGGAAGGTAATGAGATAACTATTTTGGATATTTTAAAGACTCCAGAAACTGATTTTATTGAGGAAATTTATAAAAATGATAATATAGTTTTTTTAAAAGAATATTTAAAGGTTTTGACGGATAGGGAGAGAGATATTTTGATTAAGAGATATGGGTTAGATGGTAATAATGAAATTACTCAAAAAGAAATAGCTAAAGAGATGGGTATTTCTAGAAGTTATGTTTCTCGAATTGAAAAGAGGGCTACTACGAAAATTTTAAGAGAATTTTTGAAAAATAACAAGCAATTATGAGATTTTTTCCTGTTTTTATTGACTTAACGGCTTTTTTATAGTAAAATTAATATACATTTAGTTTGAGGAGGGATATAAATGGCAATTAATTTATCAAATAAAAAGACTAATCGTGCTAATAACAGACCTAACTGTTTAAAGGCTACTAAAAAGAGTCAAAAGGTTAATTTACAGCCTGTTAAGGTTGTAGATAAAAATGGTAAGTCTATGACTGTTAGACTTAGTGCCAGAGAAATTAGAAGTTTAAAGAAAGACAATTAATATCCACAGTGGCTGTGGATATTTTTTATTTGCATTAGAAAAGAGTTTAAAAGCGAATCAATATTGATTCACTTTTCTAAACTCTCTTTTAGTTATGACATTTATACTAATATTACTATTAGTGCTACTATAAATATTAAGATAAATAGGTATAGAGCAAAACGCCAAATATATTTTAGCCATGTTGTATATGGTACATCTAAATATGATAATCCAATTATTAGTAATAAACTTGTTGGACCAATTAGATTTATAAATCCATATAGGCTTTGGAATAAAATAGCTACTAGTTCTAGGTTTGTTTTATCTGAAAATGCATTTACCATTGGTAAGAATGTACTTGAAGCAGTATAGTATAAGTCTACATTTAATAAGCTACCTAGTAGGGCTATTAAAGATGAAATTCCAAGGTTAAAGTCACCTGCTTTTGTTATTATAGTTTCCATGAAACCATTATTGTATGTACATACTAATACTGCACATGATAGTATTACTAGACATACTGTTGGTAACATTTTTTTCATTCCATCTGTGAATCCTTCTAGTGCGTCTGATAATTTTATTTTGTATACTATTTTTACTAATAGTGCAAATAGTATTAAAATTATCATTGTCATCATATAATTTCCTAGAGAAGCCCAGTTACCAAAGGCAGGGAAGTTTGCAGATATTATGTTATTCCATACTTCGAATTTCTTTATAGTAAGGCCTGTAAGCCATGTATGGAAGTCATTAAATACTGTTACCCCAAATAGTGTTTCAAATGGGAAGAATCCTAGTATTAATAATACTAATATTATACTTAAAATGGTTATAAGTGGCCATACTTTTAAGTTTTTATAATTTCCTTTAACTTCTGCTATTAGAATATCTGTGCCATCATTTAGTTCGTATTTTACTTTTTTATCTTGGACATTTTTTATGTGTCTTGATATATAATATATTAGTAAACCTATTGATGCTAATAAAAGTAATAATTTAGGGAATATATTAACAAAGTTTTTATCTAATCCTACTAATTTTTCAAATGTTGTGTATGTTACGCCATAGTAATTACTAGGGTCTCTAAATGCTACAAATATTCCTCCGATGAAACCAATTAATATTGCACCAATAGTAGATGATATTGCTACTAATTTGTCATATCCTAATAATAGTATTATTGATATTACAAATGGTACAAATACTAATAGATTCATTGTCATTCCTGTTAATGCTTCTAATACAGCAAAGATAATTACTGTTAGAAATATAAACTTTTTACTTTTAGGTTTTACTTTTGTTACAATAGCATCTAATAATTTCTTGTAGGCTCCTGTTTTATTTAATAATCCATAGAAACCTCCTATTACTAGTATAAATAGAGCTGTATCAAAGAAATAATAGAATGATTGTAAATAATTTAGAAATAGGTCTCCTAATCCTAAATAACTAATGGTATTGCTTCTTCCTGGGATAATATATGTTAATACTAATACTATTAATAATAATATTCCTAGGAATTTAAATAAACTATTTTTTTTCATTTTAACCTCCTCACAATAATAATACCATATTTTTGTATTTTTTGCACGTTATTTAACTAGTTGTTTATTTTTTCTTCATTAATGGGAACATTATTACGTCTTTAATGTTTTTGGAATTGGTTAATAATTGTACTAATCTATCTATTCCCATACCCCAACCACTTATTGGTGGCATTCCATATTCCATTGCTTCGATGTATTCTGTATCCATTGGCATAGCTTCTTCATCGCCTTTTTCTTTTAACTCTGCTTGTTTTTGAAGTCTTTTTTGTTGCTCAGTTGGATCTACTAATTCGGAATATGCATTTATTATTTCTGCTCCATTTATAACTAATTGGAATCTGTCTGTTATATTAGGGTTTTCGTCATTTGCTCTTGCTAGTGGTGATAAGTCTATAGGGTGTTTTGTTAAGAATATTGGGTTAACTATATTTGGTCTTGCTACTTTCTTATATAACTGATCTACTAGATTTCCATATCCTAGGTTTTCTAGTGGTACTTCACTGTCTATATCTATTTTTTGTTCTTTTATTTTGTCTAATAATTTTTCTTTTGTGTCATATATATTTAAGTCTATATCACAGTATTTTAAAAGTAAGTCTCTAAATGATATAGCTTCCCACTCTCCGCTTAGGTCTACTTCTTTGTCCCCAAAATTTATTTTTAGAGTACCAAATATGTTTGAAATTATTGTTTGGAGCATTTCTCTTGTTAATTTCATGTTATCCTGATAATTTAGGTATGCTCCATAAGCTTCAAGCATTGTAAAGTCTTGTAGGTGTGTTGCATCCATTCCTTCATTTCTAAAACATCTAGCTACTTCATATACTTTGGTAAATCCTCCTACTACTGCTCTTTTTAGATATGTTTCTGGGGCAATTCTTAGGTATAGGTCTACATCTAGGGCATTATGATGTGTTATGAATGGTCTTGCTGTAGCTCCACTTGCTTTATTTAGTAATATTGGGGTTTCTATTTCAATGTATCCTAGGTTATCTAGATACTTTCTTATTTCTTTTATGAATTTGCTTCTAAATAGAAATTTGTCTCTAGCGTCTTCATTCATTATTAAATCTACATATCTTTGACGATAAATGGTTTCTATGTCTTCTAATCCATGAAATTTTTCTGGGAGTGGTTTTAGTGCCTTTCCAAGGAAAGTGAAATCTGATGCTCTTAATGTTTTTTCTCCAGTATGGGTTGTAAATATTTCTCCATCTGCTCCAATAAAGTCTCCAATATCTATATTGTTTTTAAAGAAGTTGTATTTTTCTTCTCCTAATAGATCTAATTTTAGTGAGACTTGTAATTTTCCTTCAATATCCCCAATAGTTATAAATGACATTTTCCCCATTTTACGCATTAAAATTATTCTACCTGCGACTTTTACATCACTGCTTCCATCTTCTAGGTTTCTTGCGTCTTTTAATTCATGAGTTATCTCGTATTTTTCAGGATACGGGTTTGGTATATTTTTAAGTTTTTCTCTTCTTACTAATTCTTGTTCTGTGTACTTCATTTCTTTTCCTCCTAAATTTCTTTTATTACTTTTGTTTTAGCAATTACATCATGTATTCCTCTTTTATCTTGTCTAAATAGTATAAATATTACTGTTATAAGGATAAGTAAGGTATCTATCATGGTTGTGATAGTGCTTACCATATAATAAGAGTCTTTGCCTATTATGTATACAAATATTATGTTTAATATTGCTGATATTAGGCTGTAAATAAATATACTTCTTATTATTATTTGTGAGAGTTTTATTGGTTTTTCATCTGTACTTACTATTTTTAAGTTAAATAGTTTTTTACCTATAGTCTGACCTTTGTTTAGGTATTGAAATACTATGAAATATGCTATTGTTAGTATTATTGATATTACATTCACTACAGTATTTGATTTTTGGAGATCGTAATATACGTCAGCGTACTGGTCATAGTATTCTTGAGTTGTTATTTCACCGTTTGATAATTGTTTTGTTAACTCTGTAATTTTTTCGTTATATGAATTGTTTGTTGGAACTCCTATTGTTATAATATTTAGTATTATTAGTACTATAATGGCATCTATAATATAAGCTGATGCTCTTGTAAAAAAACTTGTATTCATTTTTCCTCCGTTTCTATACTATTGTATCATATTTTTTGGTAGATTTAAATAGTTTTTGCTTTCTATTTTAATAAATATTTAATTCTTTTTTGTAATCATTTAGTATAGTTTTTAGTTCTGCTTCTGTTTCTGCTTTAAAGCACTTGTTTTTAACTAATGCTGTATTAGGCATTCCTTTTAAATACCATGCTATATGGCTTCTCATTTCTAGAACTGATATTTTTTCATTTTTTTGTTTAAGAAGATAATCTAGGTGTTTTAATGCAAGATCTATTTTTTCTTCATTAGTTGGAGGGGGTAATATTTCTCCGGTATCAAAATATGTTACTAGTTGTTTTATTATCCAGGGATTCCCGAGAGTGGCTCTTCCTATCATTATAGCGTCACATTTGGTTACTTCAAACATTTTTTTGGCACTTTCTATGTCTGTTATATCACCATTTCCTATTACGGGAATTGATACTGTTTCTTTTATTTTTTTTATTATTTCTAAATCTGGTTTTCCTTTGTATCCTGCACTTCTGGTACGGGGGTGAATAGTTATAGCAGATGCTCCAGATTCTTCAATTATTTTTGCGACTTCTACAGCATTTATGCTATTGTTATCCCAGCCACTTCTTATTTTTACTGTTACGGGAATTGGTACTGCTTGGACTACTGCTGTTACTATTTCTTTTATTAAAGATGGATTTTTTAGAAGTGCTGCTCCGGCTTGCAATTTGACCGCTATCTTGGGTACAGGGCAACCCATATTTATATCTATTATATCTGGTTTTACTGTTTCATATACTAATTTTGCAGCTTGGACAAATGATTCTTTGTCACTTCCAAAGATTTGCTGAGCAATGGGTCTTTCTTTATCTTCGAAATAGAGCATGTCCATTGTTTTTTTGCTATTATATATTAATGCTTTATCGCTTACCATTTCGGCATAAATTAGACCACAGCCCATTTCTTTTATTATTTTTCTGAAAGCACTGTTACATATTCCTGCCATGGGGGCTAAAACTATATTGTTTTTTATTTCAATATTTCCTATTTTAAACATTTTATTCCTTCTTTCTTTGTTTATTATATCATAGAAAAGGGATTATTTCTTATTTTTGTTATAATTATACTATGTTTTAAAAAACCATTGACAATTCTTTGTCAATGGTTTAGGAAACATTAGTCTTATTAGTTTAATGCATCTTTTAATTTATTGCCTGCTTTGAAGCCTGGAACCATACGTTCTGCAATTTTAATTTCTTCTCCAGTTAATGGATTACGTCCAGTTCTTGCTTCTCTTTTCTTTGAAGTAAAAGTTCCGAATCCTACTAGAGATACTTTTCCTTCTTTTTTTAATCCTTCAGTGATTCCTTCTAATACAGCATCTAATACTTTTGTAGCTTCTGCTTTAGGTAAATCAGTTTTTTCAACAATAAATTCTACTAAATTTGTTTTTGTCATTTTTTCTACCTCCATTATTTAATTGCAAGCAGTATTTATCTTGCTTACTATTTAAAGATACCACGAAAATATAATAAAATCAAGTCTTTTTATGAAAAAATGGCTAATTATACATATAAATATTTAAAAAAGTAATACTTTAGATAACTATTGCTATCATTGTATTACTTCCTTTATTGATTATTTTTGTTAATGTTTGGCAAAGTTTAAACCTTATTGATTCTGGTAACATTGCTAATTTTGCTTGGATTCCTTCTTGGACTATTACTTCAAGGCTACGTCCAAATATTTCACTTTTCCATATGTTATTTCCTTCTTCTTCTTTAGTTAAGGAGTTTATTAATTCTTTAGATTGTAGTTCGCTACCTATTATTGGCTCAAATGTACTTTCTACTTCGACTTTTATCATATGTATGGATGGGGCTTTAGCTTTTAGTTTTACTCCGTACCTTGATCCTTGTTTAATTATTTCTGGTTTATCTAGTTTCATATCAGATAGTGTTGGAGAAGCTACACCGTATCCGGTTTGTTTTACCATTTTTAGAGCATTTTTTATTTGATCATATTCTTCTTTAGCTTCTTGGAAATCTTGAAATAGGTATAGTAAATCCGCTTTGGAATTAATATTTTGTCCTATTATGCTATTTAGTACTTCACTATATAGGTTATCTGGAGATTCTAGGTTAACTGTTACTATTCCTTCGGAGCCATCTACTTCTGATAAGTATGCTTTGGAGATATATTCTGAATCTGTAAAGTGTTTTACTATTTTGTCTACATCTTTAAGTTTATTTATAGGCATAATACTTTCTTTTATTTTTTCTATGTATTCTTTTTTTAGGTAATGGTCATGGTTTAAGACTGCGATCCATTCAGGCATATTAATTACGACTTCTTCTACTGGAAATTCATATAGGGCTTCTTTTAATATGTTGTACATGTCTCTTTCTTGCATGTTTTCAACATTTAGGGGTATTACTGGGACATTGTATTTTTCTTTTAATTCGTCAGATAATTTTTCTGTTTCTGGTAACATTGGATGAGCTGAGTTTAGTATTACTATATATGGTTTTCCTATGCTTTGTAATTCTGATATTACTGTTTCTTCGGCATCTTCATAATCACTTCTTGGTAAATCTGTGATTGACCCGTCTGTAGTGACTACTATTCCTATAGTGGAATGGTCTTTTATTACTTTTTCCGTGCCTATTTCAGCAGCTTCAACAAAGGGGATTGCTTCAGAATACCATGGTGTCATTACATATCTTGGTCCATTTTCATCTTCATATCCTTTTGCACTAGGTACTATGTAGCCAACACAATCAATCATTCTAATTGATGCAGTGAAGTCTTCTACTTTTATCTTGGTAGCACTTGCTGGGACGAATTTTGGTTCTGTAGTCATTATTGTTTTACCTGCAGCTGCTTGAGGTAATTCGTCTAAAGTTCTTTTTTTCTCATCTTCATCTACTATGTTAGGGATAACTAATGTTTCCATAAATTTTCTTATAAATGTACTTTTTCCGGTTCTTACAGCTCCGACTACCCCTAGATATATTTCTCCTTTGGTTCTTTTTCCTATGTTTTTAATAACATCTATTTTATCCATATTTTTTATTTCAAAATTATTTGAAATAAGTATTCACCTCTTTTCCTTTTCATTAAATACTATGTGTTTTATGAATTAATATACATAAAAAAACCTATGATAGGTTTTTATTTGTTTTATTTAGTAAGGCTGCTCTGGTAAAATCTATAAAAATGTTATCCATGTTATTCATGTCTTCAGGATGCCACTGGACTCCTAAAAGATAATTTCCGTTTGCAGTATATTCTAAGGCTTCAATTACGTTATCATCACTTTTAGCAATAACTTTGAAGGGTTTTGTTACTGTTTCTAATGCATAGTTGTGTCTGGTGTTTGTAGTGAGGTTTGAGCCGAAGAGACGATGTAAAATTGTGCCTGGAGTTATGTTTATGTTATGGGTTATATTTTCTGAGTTGTGGTTTTGGACATTTATTAATGATAATTCGTCTTTTGTGTTTGAGTATAGTCCTAGTATCTGATGTCCCATGCATATTCCTAATAATGGTGTTTTTGTCTTTATACAGTGATTAACTATTTGGTAATGGTAAGGTGATATTTCACTTCCTCCTTGTATTATTATTCCATCACATATTTCTAATAGTTCTTTATCAATGTAATCTTTTGAGTGGGTGATTAGACCTATGTAATTGCATTTGTTGTCTAAATATTTGAGTATGTTTTGAGATACTACTTGGTAGGTGGTTTTTCCTATTTTTTCATCACGAGCAACTATTCCAATTGTTATGTTATCCATTATAGGTATTTATCTAAATTTTGGGGAACTTTATCATTGATTACAGCATCAATAATTTTTTGTTCTTTTTCTTTAGATACCTCTCTTCCTGTCATTCTTGATATTTCACTAATTACTTCCTTTAAAGTTTTTTCATCTTTCATGTTACCTTGTTGTAGTTTACTTGCTAGTGATAAAATAGTTTCTTTATCAACGTTGGTTTTCTTCTTTATTTTATCAAAAAAGTTATCATTAAAACTCATATTTACCTCCATTAATAGTGTATGTTAGACGCCTATAAGTGTGAAACATTAATTATATATGAAAAAACAAAAATGGTTTTATTTTTTACATTTTTGCTTTTTCTTATTTTTTTGAAGTAATCTTTTAATAATTTCTAAGAAATCAGGATTTATTTCATATAAAGAAGTCTCTATGATTGCACTAGGAGCTTGAAGTATATTTTCTAGGCAGGTAGTAAGTAATTTTATTTTAGTTATTAGTTTTGAATCAATTTCTCCATTTATTTCCATTTTTATTTGAGGTGAAATTGTTGTATTTTGATATGTTTGTAGTAATTCATTTAACTGACCTTCATTTATTCTTGTTTTTTTACTTGTTTTTGTATAGTGATGCCATGTTAATGTTTCTAATGATTCCATATCATATAAAACTAATTCATCTAGTAATGTTATTATGTTATCATATTCAGATCTAATATTTAGAATATGTACTTCTTCTTCCATTTTTTCTAATTTTTCTTCTAGGGTTTGTTTTATTTCGGGGGATATGCTTTCTTTGATAGTTTCATATATTTTTTTTAATTCGTTTAATTCTTCTAATTTACTCATTGTACTCCTCCATATAATTAAGAAAAAGGCTTATATAAATCCTTAATCTAAAAATTCTTCTTCTAAAGCTTCTGATGGTTCGTCGTCAAAGAATTCCTTTTCTAACGAATATCCTATATCCATGTATTCTTTAGCTCCAGTTCCTGCAGGTATTAGTTTACCAATTATTACGTTTTCTTTTAAACCATGTAAATTGTCTACTCTACCTTTGACAGATGCTTCTGTTAATATTCTTGTTGTTTCTTGGAAGGATGCAGAAGCTAGGAATGAATCTGTTTGTAATGATGATTTTGTTATACCTAGTAATATTGGTTGCCCAATTGCTGGTTTTTTACCTTGTAATATAACTTCTTTGTTTCCTTCGGTAAACTCTCTAATTGATACTGTAGTACTTGGTAAGAACAAGGTATCTCCAGCATCCATTATTCTTATTTGAGATATCATTCTTCTTGCTATTATTTCTACGTGTTTATCATTTATATCAACACCTTGAGAACGATATACTTTTTGGACTTCTTTTAATATATATTGTTGTACTGTGTTTGGATCTGTAACTGCAAGTAATTCTTTTGGAGAGACATTACCTTCAGTAAGTCTGTCTCCTGCTGATACTTTATCTCCTTTTTCTACACGAAGTTTTGCTCCGTATATTGTTACATGTTCCCTTATTTCGTTAGCATTTTTAATATATATTTTATATTTTCCTGATGTTTCTTCTATTTTATGGACTGTTCCATTTATTTCTGAAATTAATGCTTTTCCTTTTGGAGTTCTTGCTTCAAATAGTTCTTCAACACGTGGTAAACCTTGAGTGATATCTGCTCCGGCAACACCTCCAGTGTGGAATGTACGCATTGTTAACTGTGTTCCTGGTTCTCCGATTGACTGAGCTCCCATTGTTCCTACAGCTTCACCGATTTCAACAATGTTACCAGTTGCAAGGTTTCTACCATAACACTTACGGCATACACCGTGTTCTGTTTTACATGTTAAGACGTTTCTTATTTCTACTTCTTCAATACCTGCTTTTATTATTTTGTCTGCTATTGCTTCAGTTATTAATTCTCCTTTTTCAATTATGACTTCTTTTGTTTCTGGATTTACTACTTTATTATTTGTATATCTTCCAAGAATTCTATCATATAAAGGTTCAATAATTCCGTCTTTTTCGTCTTTAAAGGCACTTACTGTTACACCTTGTATTGTTCCGCAGTCGTCTTCTCTTACTATTATATCTTGTGCAACGTCTACAAGTCTTCTTGTCATATATCCTGAATCGGCTGTTTTTAGGGCTGTATCTGCACTTCCTTTACGAGCACCGTGTGTTGATAAGAAGAATTCTGATACTGATAATCCATCACGGAATGATGATTTAATTGGTATTTCTACTGGTTCTCCATTTGGTTTAGCCATTATACCACGCATACCTGCTAATTGGACGAAGTTTGATATTGATCCACGAGCTTTGGAATTCATCATTATAAAGATTGGGTTATCTTCGTATTCTCTTGATTTTGCATAACTTTCTAGTTCTTTTTCTATGTCTTTTTTAGCTTTATTCCATACTTCAATAACTAGGTCTGTTCTTTCTTTGTTTGTAATTAAACCACGTTTGTATTGTTTGTTAATTTTTTCTACTTCTTTTTCTGAGTTTTCAATTATTTGTGGTTTATTTTTACTACTTACAACGTCAGATGCTGCGATTGTTATTCCTGCATAAGTAGAATATTTGAACCCTAAATCTTTTAGTTTATCAAGCATTATTGATGTTTCTGTTGTTTTGTATTTTTTGAACATTTGAGCAATTATTTTTTCAAGTGTTCCTTTTTTAAATGGAGAGGACAAAGGTATTTCTTTTAGTTTTTCTTGAATGTTTTCTCCATAATTTATAAAGAATTTACTTGATACGCATTTTTCTATGTTTTCATCTGTTGGCTCATTTATATATGGGAATGAGTCTGGTAATATTTCATTAAATAGTATTTTTCCTGCAGTTGTTACTAAGTATTTGTTTTTGTGACAATCTAAGAATACTTTATGTTTAAATGAATTGACAGGTATTATTATTCTTGTGTGTAGTGTTATTTCGCGTCTATTGTATGCCATTAGAGCTTCATTTGTGTTTTTAAATACTCTTCCTTCTCCATCTAAACCTGCTTTTTCCATAGTGATATAGTAATTACCTAATACCATATCTTGAGATGGTGTTACTATTGGTTGCCCATTTTTAGGACTTAAAATGTTATTTGCTCCGAGCATTAGTATCCTTGCTTCCGCTTTAGCCTCT
Organism: uncultured Bacilli bacterium; assembly: GCA_934096315.1. Classification (GTDB taxonomy): domain Bacteria; phylum Bacillota_I; class Bacilli_A; order RF39; family UBA660; genus UMGS2068. Next base: position 31,404 of record CAKOLT010000002.1, on the reverse strand, counting down.
TCTGATAATGGTACGTGGACTGCCATTTGGTCACCATCGAAATCGGCATTGAATGGTGTTGTTACAAGTGGGTGCAGTCTAATTGCTTTTCCTGATATTAGTTTTGGCTCAAATGCTTGGATACCTAATCTATGTAAAGTTGGGGCACGGTTTAACATTACAGGGTATTCCTTTATAACGTCTTCTACAATATCCCATACTTTAGGATCTTGGTTTTCAATCATTCTTTTAGCAGATTTAATATTATTAGCTATTTCTCTTGATACTAATCCATTTATTACATGTGGTTTAAATAGTTCTAGAGCCATTTCTTTTGGTATTCCACATTGATACATTTTTAGATCTGGCCCAACCACGATAACAGAACGTCCTGAATAATCCACACGTTTACCTAATAGGTTTTGTCTAAATCTTCCTTGTTTTCCTTTTAACATACTTGATAATGATTTTAGGGCTCTTCCTCCTGCTCCGGTTACGCTTCTTCCTCTTCTTCCATTATCAAATAGGGCATCAACTGCTTCTTGAAGCATTCTTTTTTCGTTTTGAATGATTATAGAAGGGGCTCCTAATTCAATAAGTTTTTTCAATCTATTATTTCTGTTAATTACTCTACGATATAGATCATTTAAATCTGAAGTAGCAAATCTTCCACCATCTAATTGAATCATTGGTCTTAATTCTGGAGGAATTACTGGTAGAGCGTCTAATACCATCCATTCAGGGCGATTTCCTGAAGTGGCAAATGAGTTTAATACGTCTAGTCTTTTTACTAGTCTTATTCTTTTTTGACCAGTTGCATTTTCAAGTTCTTTTTGGATTTCTTCAAGTTCTTTGTTTACATCTACTTCCTGTAGTAATTCTTTTATTGCACTTGCCCCCATGCCAACTTTAAATGTATTTCCGTATTTTTCATAATATACACGATATTCTTTATCAGATAGAGTTTGTTTTTTAACTAATGTCGTACTTCCTGGATCTATTACTACATAAGATACAAAGTATATTACTTCTTCTAGATCTCTAGGAGACATATCTAAACATAATCCTATATATGATGGTATTCCTTTTACGTACCATATATGGGTTACGGGAGTAGCTAAATCTATGTGTCCCATTCTTTCTCTTCTGACTTTAGATTTAGTTACTTCTACACCACATCTGTCACAGACTATATTTTTGTATCTTAATCTTTTATACTTTCCACAACTACATTCATAATCTCTAGTGGGTCCAAAGATTTTTTCACAGAATAGTCCATCTCTTTCAGGCTTTAGGGTTCTGTAATTTATTGTTTCTGGTTTTTGGACTTCTCCATATGACCATGATCTGATTTTTTCAGGTGATGCTATTGATATTTTTAGTGCTTTAAATTTATTTGCTTCTATCATTAGATTTCACCTCCTTGATTATCTTCGTTAATATCGTTTAGTGCTTCTTCGTATTCTTCGTTTTCCATTTTAGCATATTCTATTTCATCTTCAAGTTCATCTTCGTCTTCTTCTGGTAATTCGCCATCATCGAATTCATCATCTTCGTCATCATCGTCAGTATCTCTGAATGGGTTTGACTTTGGTATTTCTTCAATTACTATGTCGTCATCTTCTTCATCAGATTCTAACTGTCTCATATCTATAATTTCATCATCATTATTAATTACTGATATATCTAGTCCTAATGCTTGGAATTCTTTTATTAATACTCTGAATGATTCTGGTAATCCTGGTGATGGTAAGGCTGTTCCTTTAACTATTGATTCATATACTTTCACACGTCCTAGGACATCATCAGATTTATATGTTAGTATTTCTTGTAGTACATGTGCTGCTCCATAGGCTTCCAGTGCCCATACTTCCATTTCTCCGAATCTTTGACCTCCGAATTGGGCTTTTCCTCCTAGTGGTTGTTGTGTTACTAATGAGTAAGGTCCTGTAGCACGTGCATGTAATTTATCATCAACCATGTGATGTAATTTAATCATATACATAACACCGACACTTATTCTATTGTCAAATGGTTCTCCAGTTCTACCATCGTATAAAACTGTTTTTCCGTCTTCATCCATACCTGCTTCTTTCATCATTTCTGCAATATCATCTTTTTTAGCACCATCTAATACAGGTGTTGCAACATGGACATTTAATTTTTTGGCAGCCATTCCTAAGTGTAATTCTAGTATTTGTCCAATATTCATACGTGATGGTACACCTTGTGGATTTAGCATTATATCTACTGGAGTTCCATCTGGTAAATATGGCATGTCTTCACGTGGTAATATTAGTGATATTACACCTTTATTTCCGTGTCTTCCGGCCATTTTATCTCCGACTTGTATTTTTCTTTTTTGGATTATATATACTCTTACGACTTTACTTACTCCGCTTGGAAGATCGTCGTTATCTTTCTTTGTATATACTTTTACATCATGGACTATACCTTCTCCTCCGTGAGGAACTGTTAATGATGTATTTCTTACTTCTCTTGTTTTTTCACCGAATATTGCATGTAGTAGTTTTTCTTCGCTTGTTAAATCAGCCATACCTTTTGGTGTTACTTTACCTACAAGAATATCTCCTTCTTTTACTTCTGTTCCTATTCTTATTATACCGTTTGCATCAAGATTTTTACGTAATTCTTCGCTTACGTTTGGTATATCTCTTGTTATTTCTTCTGGTCCTAATTTTGTATCACGGCATTGTAATTCGTAGTCTTCTATGTGTAAAGATGTGTAAACGTCATCTTTTACTAGTCTTTCATTCATAATTACGGCGTCTTCGAAGTTATAACCGTTAAATGTCATAAAGGCTACTACTACATTTTTTCCAAGGGCTAGCTCTCCTTTATCTGTACTTGGTCCATCAGCAATTATTTGTCCTCTTTTTACGCTATCTCCCTTTCTTACGATTGGTCTTTGGTTGTTTGTTTCACCTTGGTTAGAACGTTCAAAGTTTGTTAAAGTATAGTTGTCTTTACCTTTAGCATTTTTAACTATAATTTTTTTAGCATCTGCGTATTCTACTATTCCGTCTGCTTTAGCTACTACTACTGCTCCTGAATCTTTGGCAGCGATGTATTCTACTCCTGTTCCAACAAATGGTGCTTCAGTTGTTAGTAATGGTAGTGCTTGACGTTGCATGTTTGCTCCCATTAGGGCACGAGTTGCATCATCGTGTTCCAAGAATGGTATTAAACTTGTTGTTACAGACACTACTTGTTGAGGAGATACATCTATGTAGTCAACTTTGTCTACAGGGATTATTACGTTTTCTCCGCGATATCTTCCTGCTACTGTTTGGTCAGTAATTTCCATGTTATCATTTACATTTACAGTTGCCTGAGATATGTAATAATCTTCTTCTTCTGTTGCAGTTAGATATACTACTTCGTCTGTTAATTTTTTATTTTCTACTTTTCTATATGGTGTTTGAATAAATCCATATTCATCTACTTTTGCATAACTAGCTAATGATGTTATTAGTCCTATGTTTTGTCCTTCTGGTGATTCTATTGGACATATTCTTCCGTAGTGTGAGGAGTTTACGTCACGTACTTCCATACCTGCTCTATCACGTGATAGTCCTCCTGGTCCTAATGCGGATAGTCTTCTTTTATGTGTTAATTCCGCAATTGGATTTACTTGATCCATGAATTGAGATAATTGGCTACTACCAAAAAATTCTTTAATGACTGCTGTTACTGGTCTTATGTTAATTAGTGTTTTTGGTGTTACAGTTTCCATGTCTTGAGTAGTCATTCTTTCTCTAATTACTCTATCCATTCTACTAAAACCTATTTTGAATTGGTTTTGTAAAAGTTCACCAACTTGTCTTATTCTTCTGTTTCCTAAATGGTCTATTTCATCATCTTTACCGATTCCTTCAAATAGATTTAAGTAATATGAGACAGATGCAATAAAGTCTGAAATTGTTAGTATTTTTAAATCTAGTGTTTGGTCATTTCCTATTATTTTTACTTTTTTACCTGGTTCATTGTTAGAATATACATATAATACTTGCACTATGTTATCTGTGTTTAATTCTTTATTTGCAGGAGCTTCCATTCTTCCATAACCGTTTGGTCCTTCTAAATATGGTGTTAATTTTTCTAGTACTTCTTTTGTTATAAGTGTTCCATCTGTTACTATTGTTTCACCATCCACGATAATATCTTGAGCAATTTTATTGTTTAGTAAACGATCTGTTATATTTAGTCTTTGGTTAAATTTATATCTACCTACTTTGGCTAAATCGTATCTAAAATTATCAAAAAATCTTGTTATTAATTGGTTTTTTGATGAGTCTAGTGTTGTTGGCTCTCCTGGCCTTAATTTTTCGTATATTTCTATTAGTGCTTCATCTGTGTTTTTAGTTGAGTCTCTTTCTATAGTGTTTTGTATGTATTTATTGTTATCAAAAAATTCTAATATTTCTTCATTTGATGATAATCCAAAGGCTCTAATTAAAGTAGTTAATGCAACCTTTCTTGTTCTATCAATTCTTACATAGATTACATCTTTAGCATCTATTTCATATTCTAGCCATGTTCCTCTAGTAGGAATAATTTTTGACGAAAAAGTTGGTTTTCCATTTTTATCTAATTCCTTTGAAAAATATACACTTGGTGATCTTACTAATTGAGATACTACAACTCTTTCCGCTCCGTTAATTATGAATGATCCACTTTCTGTCATTAAAGGCATGTCTCCAAGAAATATTTCTTGTTCCTTTACTTCTCCTGTTTCATTGTTAAATAGTCTTGTTTGGACTTTAAGTGGTGCAGCATATGTTACTTGCCTGTCTTTACATTCTTTTATAGAATATCGTGGAGTATCAAACTCATACTCTCCGAATTCTAATGTTAAGCTTCCTGAAAAACTTTCTATTGGTGAAAAGTCTTCAAGTACTTCTTTTACCCCTTCTGTAACAAACCATTGATATGATTCTTTTTGAATTTGTAATAAATTATCAAGTTCTAATGAATTTTTTATCATAGAAAAATTTCTTCTTTTTCTATAATCTCCGCTTTGCTTTAATTTATAAGCCATTAATTTTCACCCCAATACCTAAATTTTTATATATTTTATACATCAAAAAAGATGTGTAACCAATATATAATGTTAGCAGAATTATGGTAAGAAGTCAATAAGTTTTTTTGATTTTTTTAATAAATTTGTGAAAAAATTGTGTTTTTTTAAATAATTGGGTTTTTTATTTCTTTTTTAGATTAATTTTGCTTGTTTTTGAAGAAGATTATCTATAGTTATTAAAAAAGAAAGTCTTTTTTTGACTTTCATTATTTTAATTCAACTGAAGCTCCAGCTTCTTCGAATTGTGCTTTGATTTTTTCTGCTTCTTCTTTGTCAATGCCTTCTTTAACGTTTCCGCCATTATCTGCTATTTCTTTTGCTTCTTTTAATCCTAATCCAGTTAGATCTCTTACTATTTTAATTACTTGAATTTTATTTGAACCAGCTGAAGTTAATACTACATTTACTTTTGATGGTCCTTCTTCTGCTGCTGCTTGAGGTGCTGCTGCTACTGCTACTGCAGTTGGATCTACACCAAACTCCTCCTTCATTGCATCTACTAGATCTTTGATTTCAAGAATTGTCATTTCTTTTAAAGCACTGATAAAATCTTCTCTTGTTAATTTTGCCATTTTATTTTCCTCCTTTAATTTTTATTTTTGGACCGTAGGTAAAGTCATTACCTTTTGGCCTTTCTCCATTGTATGGATATTTGTATTTTAAATTTTCATCAATTAGTCCCATTCTTTGAAGGGCTTCTGTTGATTCTTTTCTTGCTGATATAGGGTCTATTTCTGCCAGATGTTTTAGGCTTTTTAGATATTTCTTCATTCCCTCTATTATTTCATCATCTTTATCGTACATTCTCATTAGTTTTCCTTTTGTTCTGCTAATAAGTTAAGTGCAATACTTAAGTCTTTTACAGTTCCAATTAGTCCACCAGCTAACATAGTAAGTAATCCTTCACGTGATGGAATAGATGCATATTTTGCTAAGTCTTCAGAATTTGCTACTTTTCCATCAATGATACCTGCTTTTAATTCTAAAGCTTTGTGGTCTTTAGAAAAATCGCTTAATATTTTTACTATTGATAACTCGTCAGTTCCAAATGAAATTGCGTTTGGTCCTGTTAGGTATTCTTCTAATTGTAATCCTGCTTGTTCGACTGCTCTTTTTGTTAAAGTATTTTTATATACTTTGTAGTCAGAACCGTTTTCTCTTAGTTTCTTTCTAAGTTCTGTAACTTCTGCTACTGATAACCCACGGTAGTCAAATAGTACGATTGATTTTGCTTCTTGTAGTCTATCTTTTATTTCAGATACTATATTGCTTTTTTCTTCAATTATCTTTGTATTTGCCACAGTTTCCTTCCTTTCTTTATGCCTAAAGAAAATCCCTCAATTCGAGGGATAAAAAAGATATTTATTCCTCGGTAAGATTTTTAAACTTTCGTCCTTACTGTCTTTGGCATAATTTTTCTTTGATTGATTTATATTATATACTAATTCACACTATTTGTCAAATGAATTTATGTCAATTTTAATTCCAGGACCCATAGTAGATGATATAGTTATATTTTTAACATAAACACCTTTAACTGTAGTTGGTTTTGCTTTAAGTATTACATTTACGAATGCTTTTAGGTTTTCATTTAAAGCTTCTTCAGTAAAACTAGCTTTTCCGATTACTCCATGGATGTTTCCAAAACTATCCGTACGATAATTTACTTTTCCTTTTTTAGTTTCAGCAACTGCTTTTGCTATATCTGTAGTTACTGTTCCTGTTTTAGGATTAGGCATTAATCCTTTTGGTCCAAGTAATTTACCTATTTTACCTAGAGATGGCATCATTTCTGGTGTTGCAATAATTACATCGAAGTCAAACCAGTTTTCTTTTTCTATTTTTGTAATCATGTCCATGTCTCCAACATAGTCTGCTCCAGCTTCTTTTGCTGCTTTTGCTTGATCTCCTTTGGCTAAAACTAATATTTTCTTACTTTTTCCTGTTCCGTTTGGAAGTACTACTGCTCCACGTAGTTGTTGATCTGCTTTTTTAACATCTAAGTTTAGATTCATTGCTACTTCAATAGTACTGTCAAACTTTGCGTTTGATGTTTCTTTTACTAGTTTTACGGCTTCTTCGTTTGTATATAACTTATTTTTTTCTACTTTTTGGGTATTTGTTATATATCTCTTGCTTTTTTTCATAATTACCTCCTTATGTGGTTATGCGGACTTTTTTATCCTTCCACATAGGTATTAACCTATATGATATTTTATTTTACTCTTCTATTTTTATTCCCATGTTACGTGCAGTTCCTTCAATGATCTTCATTGCTGATTCTACATCGTTAGCATTTAAATCGGGCATTTTTGTTTCTGCTATTTGTTTTAATTGTTCTTTTGTGATTGTTGCAACAGTTTCACCTTTACTTGCTCCAGACTTTATGCCTGCAGTTTTCTTAAGTAAAAATGCTGCTGGTGGGGTTTTTACTACAAATGTAAAACTTCTATCATCATAGATTGATATTTCTACTGGTAGTACATCTCCCATTTTGTCTTTTGTTGCATCATTATACTTTGTGCAGAATTCTTGTAAGTTAATTCCTGCTGGTCCTAAAACGGTACCTACTGGTGGAGCTGGTGTTGCTCTTCCTGCGGGAATTTGTAATTTGATTTTTCTAGTTATTTCTTTTGCCACGAAAAACACCTCCTAAATTTTATTTTCGCGAGTGGTTCTATTAGCTTTGTCCGCGCCTCCCACTTATTTAACTATATAATAATACACAGCCATGTCTTAAATAATAACACATTTTTTCATTTTTTTCAATACATTTTATTTATAAATTTTCAATTTGTGATAATTCTACTTCTACTGATGTCTCTTGACCAAATAAATCTAGTAGTAAGTTTACTTTTTTCTTTTCTAAATCGTACGTTTCTATTTTACCAATCATGTCTTTGAATGGACCGGAAATTATTTTAACTTTTTTGCCTTCTTGAAGATCATTTTCTAAATCCATTCTATTCATACCCATTGTAGATAATATTCTATCTACTTCTGATGGTAACAATGGTATTGGTTTTGCTCCTTTTCCTGAAGAACCAATAAAGCCTGTTACACCTTGAGTATTTCTTACAACAAACCATATTTCATCGGACATAATCATTTCTACAAGTACATATCCTGGAAACATTTTTTTCTTTTTGGTTTTTTTCTGGCCATCTTTGTATTCCACTATTTCTTGTTCTGGAACGATTACTCTAAAGATACTCTGTCCAATTTCACTTGAGTTTTTAATCATCATTTCTAATTTTTCTTGTACTTTATATTCGTACCCACTTACTGTATTTACTACATACCACTCTTTTTTCATATTATATTAGGCTCCTTATAAATGCTGATGCTAACTCTACTACATAAAAGTATAAGCAGAAGAATATTACGAAAGTTAAGGCTGCAGCTGAATATTTTATCATATCTTTGCCACTGGTCCATTTTATTCTTCCCATTTCTTTTTTTACACCTTTAAAGTATTTTGTGATTTTTTTAAAAATATTTTCTTTTGATTTGTTTTTGGCCTGTTTTTGGCTTTGTTCTTTTGACATAATTTACCTCCATATTTTTCTAAAATAAAAACACATGCCGTGCTTAAGTACATTTTATTACATAACATGGTTATTGTCAAGCATATTTTGCATTTTTTCTAGGATTTTTAGTTGGAAAAGTAAAATTTTACCTTATAGGTTGATATTATTTTACTTTTCCAATTCATCTTCTCTATATAATTAGTAACCTTTAAAAGTAAATACACATATATGTTCTTAATTAAAGACTTATACTTTTTTTGTTATGCTAATTGAATTTCGGATGACATATTGCTTAAATAACTAATTTTTAACAAATGGTATGCAAAAACATATTTTTTGTTATATACTATTACCAGCTTTTTATTTTTTGGAATGTTATAGCTATTATTTTTATTTATTTGTAACCTTTTTGAGGCATTTATTTATTTTTAGAAGACTGTTTTTTGAATATTCTTTCATTATAAAATTCTGGTTCGGATGTAAAGTTTATTTTTAAGTCTCTTAATATCTTTAAATCTCCATTTTCTATAATATATGTTGCATGTAGGTCTAGGTTTGACAATTTTTCTAATTCTTTTAAGGCTTTATTCGCTAATGGATTTGTTGTAGCACTTGATGATAAGGCAATTAATACTTCATTTAATGTTAGTAAATAGTTTTCTGGCTCTATTTGTTTTTTTATTGTTAATATATTATTAAGTACTTCCGGAGTTATTAAATATATTTCATCTTTTATTTTTGCCAATGTTTTAATAGCATTTAAAATAGTACTACTTACTGGTGTAAAGATTTCTGTTTCTCTACCTGTAATTATTTTTCCCGGTTTTAATTCTATTGCGGCGGAACGCTTATTTGATACTGCTTGTTTTGTAATTGCTGAGTTTATCACGGGAAGTAGATCTACATCTAATCCACTATTATTTAGTAGTAATTTTATGTTTTGAACTACAGATGAATCTGTTCTTCCCAATTTGAAATCCGTTAAGGCTTTGTAATATCTTCTTATTATTTCTTTATTTGCAGCTTGTCTTACAATTTTATCGTTAGTTATGCATTGTCCTATAGTGTTTACACCCATGTCTGTTGGAGAAGAATATATTTTTTTTCCTGTAATTTTCTTCAAGATTGCCTCAAGCACAGGAAATACTTCAAGATCTCTGTTATAGTTTACAGCAACTTTTCCATATGCTTCTAAATGAAAATGATCTACCATATTTTTATCATTTAAGTCTGCTGTTGCTGCTTCATAAGCAATATTTACTGGGTGGTCAAGTGGTAAATCCCAAACGGGAAATGTTTCAAATTTCGCATAACCTGCTTTTACTTTGTGCTTATATTCATGATATAGTTGTGATAAACATGTTGCTAGTTTGCCACTGTTAGGACCTGGAGCGGTTACAACCACTAGTGGTTTGGTTGTTTTGATGTATGGATTTTTTCCGTACCCTTCTTCACTTACTATTATTTCTACATCAGTTGGATATCCTTTAGTGGGAGTAAATCTGTATGTTTTTATGCCTAGTGAGTGTAATCTATCTTCAAATAAATCTACCCCTGCTTGGTTATCATATAAATTTATGGCAACACTATTAATTTTAAGTCCTTTGCTTTTTAAAATTTTGGCTAGTCTAATTAATTCCATATCATATGTTATTCCATAATCCGCCCTTATTTTCTTTCTTGCAATATCATTTGCATTTATGCAAAATATTATTTCTGACTGTTCCTTGAATTTTTCAAGTAATTTTATTTTAGAATCCAATTCAAACCCTGGAAGTATTCTTTTAGCGTGGTAATCGTCAAATAATTTACCTCCGAATTCAAGATATAGTTTTCCATTAAATGTTTTTATTCTCTCTTCAATAATTTTTGCTTGTTTTTCTACATATAATTCATTATTAAAACCTTTTTTCATTGTTACTTCCTCCATTATTATTATACCATAAATTAATGAATATTGTAAAAAAAAGGGTTATATCCCCTTAATTATTTATGATGTTTTCTATTCTTTCTATTTCTTCATCATTTATTTTATTATTAGAACATCCTGATAGAAATAGTAATAATAAAATAAGCGTTAATACGTATGGTACTTTTTTCAATTTTTCCTCCTATCCTAACATTACATCTAATACCATCATTAAACTAAAACCTATTATGGTAAACATTGCCATTAGGTCCTTTCTTTTATTACTTTGACTTTCTGGTATGAGTTCTGCTACTACTACATAGATCATGGCTCCGGCTGCGAATGATAATAAGAATGGTAAAAGAGTTCTAATTTTTAGGGCTAATATTGCACCAATTATTCCGGATATTGGTTCTACTATTGCACTTAACTGGCCATAAAAGAATGATTTTTTACGGCTTAGTCCATATTTTCTTAGTGGTACACTGACTGCAGTTCCTTCAGGAAAATTTTGGATACCTATTCCTAGTGCTAGTAAGCATGCTGATGTTAAGGTTGCACCTTCTAGACCATATGCTATTGTTCCAAAAGCGACTCCTACTGCAAGTCCCTCTGGTATGTTATGCAGAGTTATTGATGATATTAGCATTATACTTTTTTTTATATTGTTGTCTTTGTTTTCTAATTCTAATTTATTAAATATTTTGTCTCCTAAAAAGAGGAGTAATCCACCTAGAATGAATGATATTGTTACCACCATCATAACATTCATTTTTAGTGTTTCTGCTAGGTTTATAGCTGGAGATAATAGAGACCAGAAGCTAGCTGCAATCATTACGCCCGCCGAAAATCCTAGCATTGCATCTAATATATTTTTGTTTACTTTTTTAAAGAAAACTACAAGTGCTGCTCCTAGTGCAGTTACTGACCAAGTAAATAAACATGCTATTAATGCTTGTAATACTGGGTTTAAATTTATAAATAATTCTATCATATAAACCTCCTAATTTACTGGTTTATTATATGTAGAATTATGAGATTTGTTACTTCTTACGATGGGATAGGTCTGTTTGTTCTTTTGCACTATCATATGTTTCTGGTGTAAATATTAATTTACCAGTTTGCTTAGATATAATTGGAATATAGAAACCGCACTTAGATATTGGATCAATTAATTTGTCTAAGTGAGGATTTTTTTCATCAAAGATAATATAATCTATATCAGAAGATGAAAATCCTGTTCTTATTCCATAAGCCGTTGTTGTTTCTTTAATTGGGCCATTTTGAAATGCTTCTAATTTTCCTTTCGTTTTGTCAAATGGAATTGCGGTGTCAACATCTAATATAGTTGATTTTGTTACTGCTATTTTATTAGGGTTATTTTTTAGTATGATATATGCATCTCCGAAAAATCCAGCATCTTTATTTTTTTGATCTATTGTTTCATTTATTGTGGGTTTTAAAGTATGAACTCTTGAAAGATCTGTGTCTAATGGAGTAGCATCCGTTTTGGATAATTCCGCTAGAAAATCGTTTGCATTTATACCATTTTCTAATAACTTTTCAAAATAATCAATGTTTACAGCTTTTATAAAATCGCCCTTTTCAATGTTAAATTTTTTGTTTTCTGCATATTCTCTACCTCTTTTATCGGCTTTTGAGATTTTTTCTGTTATGTAATTTTGTGCTTGCTCTAAAGTATTAATACCTAATCCAGAGCATAGAGTACTTATTATTTTATCTTTAAGTGGGACATTACTTTCCTTATTTATTAAAAATAATGTCTCTAATTTTTCGATGTCTTTTATCGGACTTCCAGTCTGTTTAAAAATTTTTCCTTTGTCTTCTGAAATACTATAATATAATGTTATTATATAGTCATAATATCTTTTTAGTACTTCTTGCTCCTCAATTTTTAATTCTTTGTAATCTATACCGTGCAATTTTGCCGTTTCATATACTTTATCTGCATCATTAATTGTATTTATATATTCTTTTAGGGATTCATTATTTGATCCTAGTGATGATTTTATTAAATCTGTTAAAATTGTTTTTTTACGTTCTTTATTGTTTTGACTTTTTAATACAGGTGAAAATACTTGATTTGGATTTTTTTTTGTTTCAGAAAATGAATAATCTTTAAAGTCTGGATGCAGAATATTAAAAATTGAATATACCTTTCCTACTGTTGGTAATGTATTTAATTTAAAAATATTTTCTATTTCTTGAAATGACTTAAGTGGGTTTGGCATTGTTATTATATTTCTTGCCAGTGGAAGAGAAATTGTTTTTATTTCTTTTAAACTTGAAGATGATAATTGATTTAATGTTTCTACTATTTCATTTAGATGAGCTGTAGTTAATTTTTCTTTATTTGTTACGATGTAATTGTTTAAAACCGCTTTTAGAGACTTATCATTCAGTTTCTGCTGAATTAAAAGAATCTTAATTATTATATGGTTTGATTTTACCGGATTATTTTCATCAAAAAGTGGTAATAACCAAATATTTTCTGTTGGCATTGATAACAATATATTAGTATTTGTAAAATATGATAAATAATCTTTGTTTTGCACAAAGTCTTCAATAGTTAATGTTCGTGCTTGAAATTTTTGTTGTAGTTCTATTGGTACGTTTTGGGGCAAAAACATTGTTTGGTATTTTCTTTGCATGGTTGGTTGTATATACTTATCACAAGTGATTTTGTTATATGTAATTAAATCTTTTAATTCTGCATCTACCTTATCATATAGTTGCTGCTTTGTTAAGTCCTCACTCAATGGTATTTTGCTTATATACTTTTCTATGTAGTTACCATATGTTATTATAAATTTTAGTGTTTCTTCTTTATTTAATATTTTTGAAAGTATTGTGATTAAATCTGTTTTTCCATATGGTGTTTGTTTTGATATATATTTTATTAAGAGTTTTGGATTTATATTTTTTAAGTAGGGAAGATATTCTGGATGGCTATTTAGAAACTCACTTGTAATCTTACGGTTGTATAATGCTTCTTTTAATTCTTGAGGAGCATCTTCGGGTAAGTATAAATCTTGATATTGCATAAATAGAGATGGCTCCATTTTATATTTGATTCCAAGTTCTATTACCCTATTTTTATACGTTTGAATTAATGATTCAATGAAAGAGGTAAAATTGTCATCTTTTAGAATTACATCATGTAATCTTGGTTCATAATTTTCTTTCCATATATGAGTATATGTATTAATATTAGTTAGGGTATTTGTTAATATATGTGAGTAATTACTGATAAAATTTAGAGCTGTTTTTGTTCCTAATTTTGACATTAAATATGAGTAAATATTTATTTTTGCTCCATTTATTGTTATATAAAGGGGTTTGAAGACTGCTGCTAAGTTTTTATTTTCTAAATAAGTGATATACTCTTTGTGTTCGTTTATATATTCTGGAGTTAAACTTTTTTCGTAAAATAACTTTTGTAAGTCTTCTGGACAGTTTGATTCTAGAAATAAATCTTGATTTTCATTTCTAAATTTACCATTAATATTTTTAAATACTGAATTTAATTTATTATTATATATACCGCAAAAAACTATTTTTTGCATAAGCTCATATAACTGTTCTTTTGAAATTGGGGGGTTTATCTTTATATTTATTGGATTTGTTTGTGATAATCTGTTTACGTTTATTGATTTTGATTTTTCAGATAATATTCTTAATAAATTATAATTATTTTTTGCAAAACAGTTTTCACATTCTCTATTAAATTCATTTATGTTTTCTAATCCCACCTGACTGATAGTTAAAAATATATCTTCTTCTAAAATGATTTTTATGGGCATATCTGAGTTATAAATATAATCAGGGGGTAATTTTTTTAATTGTTCAATGAATAGAGTTGTATATTTGACTCCAAATGTTTTTTTACAATATTTTTCAAGAGAAATGAATTTAAATAATTCTTGATAGTCTGAGTTTGTAAAATTATGATTATATTTTAATGACTTATCAATTATTTTTTTTGATAATGTTGATAATTCTTCTGGTAATGGGTTTATCATTATTTTTATTATTTCATTAGTGTGCATATTTGTAGCTATTATCTTTGAAAATTTTGGGTACTTGTTTATAAAATTACTGATATCTTCATATGATATATTTGTTTCCTTATTTTCAATAATTTTTTTTGCTGCTTTTTTAGAGGTATTTTCAAAATTTAGTATTAATTCATTTATGTTCATTTTCATTTCCTTTCTAGTTTATATAGAATATAAAAAGACAAAGAATAGATGTTAATCTGTGTCTTTTAATATACTTCTTGCTGCGACTAAACCTGTTGCTGCTGCAGTTACTATATTTCCTGATTTACCAGCTCCGTCTCCAATACAGTATAGATTATACCCTTTTATTTTAAAATTATTATCTGTTTCAATTTCATTGCTGAAGAATTTTATTTCTGGACCATATAATAGTGTTTCATCATTGTTTACACCCGGTATTATTTTATCTAATTGTTCTAATCCTTCAAGAATATTTGTTAATGTTCTATATGGGAGAATGAGTGCCAGATCTCCTGCTACACAGTCTTTTAATGTTGGTTCGATAAAACCTTTATTTATTTTACTCCATTCACTTCTTCTGCCTATTCTTAAATCTCTTAGTCTTTGAATAATTGGTTTGGAATCTCCGAGAACGTTAGCTATTCTTGCAATTGATTCACCATATTCTCTTGTATTTGTTACTGGTTCCGTTAGTGTTACTTTTGTTATAAATGCAAAGTTGGTATTATTTGATTTTACTTCTTTTAATGAGTGACCATTTACACATATATATCCGTAATAATTTTCTTTTGAAACAAACCCTCCAGGATTTGTACAGAAGGTTCTTATTTCGTCACCATACGTTTTCGTTTTTATAAATATTGTCGGATCATATATTACATTACATATTTTTTCCATTATTTCTTTTCTGACTTCTACCCTGACTCCTATTTCTATACTTAATGAATTGTAAGGTAACTTATATTTGTCTGCTAATTCCTGTATCCATTTTGCACCAGTTCTTCCGGGGGCTACAACTATATTTTTGCCTTTTACTTTATCTTGGATCTTATTTACTGTGTACGTTATAATGTGTTCTTTCTCTTTTATACTTTCTATATCAATTACGTCAGCATTTTCGAGAATTGTTACACCCGCTTTTTCTAAATAGTTAGTAAAGTTTGTTATATATTTTGGTAAGTGATCACTTCCTAAATGTTTTTGCTTTATTATAAGTAATCTTTGTCCCTCAATTGATACTTTATTTTTTATTGCATTTGCTTCTTGTAAATTGCTTGGGTAAACTTCAGCGTCCATGCCAAACTTATTAAATATTTCCTCTGTGTCATCTATTAAGTTATATGCTTCGGATTCACTCATATATTTAAATAAATCAGATTTTCCTAATTTTGGTATAAAATTTAGTTTACCGTCTGAAAACGTGCCGGCTCCGCCATAGCCTGATAATATGCCACATGGATTACAATTTTTGCATTCTGTTTTATATTTGTTCATAGGACATACCCTATTTTCTGCCCTTTTTCCTTTATCTATAAGCAGGATTTTTAGATTTTTATTATTTTCGACTAATTCATATGCACAAAATAGTCCTGCAGGTCCTGCACCTACTATTACTACATCATACTGTTTCATATTTCCTCCAATATTATGATATCATAATTTAGTATTTTGAGCAAGAAAAAGATTAACAGTTTTACACTGTTAATCCGGTTACTGCTCCACTTTTACTTCTGATAAGCCAACTACGTTAACTGCTTGTAGTCCCTTAGGGGTTTCTATAAGTTCGAATTTAACTTTTTGGCCTTCGCATAAAGTTTTGTAGCCTTCGTGTTTAATTGCTGAATAATGTACGAAAATGTCTTCTCCATTAACCTGGTCTATGAATCCGTAGCCTTTTTCATTATTAAACCATTTTACAGAACCTGTCACAACATCCACCTCACAATCTGTAATCCATTACGGTTATATTATACATCGAGTTTACTCTTAAATGCAAGTATTTTGGGTCGACTCTTTTCGACATTGCTTGCACTTTTATGTTGTGACTTAATGATATCACACTTTATTTAAATATTCCTGCTTTCCCGTTATTTGTAATGTTTTTTACATTAAACGTATCAGAAGGTAACTAGTTGTTATCATTTTCTAATTTTTAGACTTTTTTATTTCAATATATCGTATATTTCTTCTGTAGCAACATCTACATCATAGTTTGTAATTATATGGTCATAAATAATGGATTGCTTTAATTCTTCTTTGGCTATGTTAATTCTTTGCTCTATTTTTTCTTTTGTTTCCGTTCCACGGCTTATTAACCTTTTTTTCAACTCTTCTATACTTGGGGGTGCAATAAATATTAGTACCGCTTCTGGATATATTTTTTTTATTTGTAGTGCTCCTTGAATTTCTATTTCACTTATTACATTAATGCCATGATTTAATTTTTCTTCTATTTTATCTTTTGGAGTTCCATAGTAATTATTGTTATAAATAGCATACTCTAATAGATTTCCTTGTTCTATTTGTTTTTGAAATTCTTCCTTTGTGACAAAATAATAATTTATTTTATCTTGTTCCCCCTCTCTAGGTGGTCTTGTGGTCATTGATACTGAATAGTGAATAGGAAGTAATTTTTTTAATTGTTCTACAATTGTTCCTTTGCCTACTCCACTTGGTCCTGATATTACTATAAATTTTCCTTTATTCATTATTATTTAATTCCTTTCTTATTTTGTGTATTATTTTCTTTATTTCTTCTGGTTTTTCGTCTAATAAATCTATACGATAATTTTTAATACCATATTTTATTAGGGTTTTTATCTCATTTATTTTATCTACTGGTTTGTAATTATATATGTATGTGTGATTGTTTTTTATTATTATCTGATAATATTTATTATTCTCATTTAAATAGTATTTACTTTTTTCATTATTATTTGTGTATTCATTTATTAAATTAGGTTTTATTACCATTAGTTCTGGTGTTCCATAAATTACTATTTCTGTGTTTATTTTATTACTTATATTTTTGATTTGTGATATGTTTAGTTCAATTGATAGAGTTATTTTTTTTGCTCCCTGATTATCTAGTAAGATGGCAGAGGGGTTATTGGCAATATTCATTGTGTAATCTGTAATAACTGTGTTACTATCTTTATAATGATTGAAGGCTCCATAATCTGATACCATGATTTTTTCATTTGTAAATTGTGGGTATGTGTCTTCTATTCTTGAAATTTTGTAATATATGTTAATACTGTTTTTATATTTTTGATATAGTTTGTAATCTTCTGTATAAATATTGTCAATTTTTAAATTTACTGCTGTTTCTAGTTGTTCTTTATTTCTTATTAACATGCTTATTGTATTTTTTTGCGGTGGTGCCATTTGTGCAGATGGCAATTTATATGTATTTATTATTTTTTCTCTATGATTTTCTAAACGTTCTTTATTGATTTTGCTTATTGCCTCTCTTCTTAAACTATTTATTATTCCCATTGGTATAAATATATTGTTATCTATATTTATTTTTATTTGATTGGGATAATATGGTGTGTCTCCTAACTTTATTAATTGTTTTATTATTTCTTCTTTCTTTGTCTCTTTTGTTAATGCTTTTTCAATGACTGTGGGGCTTGTTACTGATATTTTAATTTTATCATGTATTAATGTTATAACTGCACGTTCGTTTAAATAAGCATCTAGTGTTATATCAATAGGTATTTTTTTAGGATTTATTTTTTCCAAAGATTTATTTAATTTTTTATCTATTGTTTTTAATACTTTATCTTTTGTTATTAAATCAATTTTGTTTTCTATATATATTATGTCGTTTGCTTTAGATGAATTTATTAGTTTATAGTTGTTATTATATAGTTTATTTACTATTAGTCCTTTATCAGATGGAAAAAACTTTAGTCCGTCTTCCTGATTTAACTCATCTATTAATTTTATTTTAATATATTTTTTATTTATATCCACTACATTTCCAATATGCACGCCGTTGTTGTTTGGAATGTATGGATTTAGAATATGGTCATTAAAAAGATATCCCGTTGTAAATTTTCTGTTATACAATTTCTTTAAATTTTTATTTTCTTCATTAGTCGTAGCAATATTTTTATTTTGGTAATAGTTATCTATTAGTTTTCGATATATACTAGTAACATACCCCACATATTGGGGTGACTTCATACGGCCCTCTATTTTTAAACAAGCTGGCGAAAGTTCTAGTATTTCGTTTATTTTGGATGTAGTATTTAGGTCTTTTGTACTTAATAAATATTTTCCTTTTGTCATTATTGGTGTTCCATCTTTTACTAAATTGTATTTTTTTCGACATGGGGCGGTACACGATCCTCTGTTACCACTTCTTTCTGTAGTAATGCTACTAAATAGGCAACATCCCGAATAACAAATACATAGTGCTCCGTGGATAAATATTTCTTTTTCTATGTTATCTGGGATACTTTTTATAGTATCTATTGATGTCTCTCTGGCAAATACGACCCGTGTAGTTCCTAATTTTTTATAATATTCTACGGAATCTTTGTTTTGTATATGGCATTGGGTAGAAGCATGCATGTCCATATTGGGATATATGTGGTGAATTAAATTTATCATTCCAATATCAGATATGATAAGTGCATCAACATTTATCTCTTGAAGATATTTAACGTATTCTAATAATTCTTGTACTTCTTCTTCATAAATCATTGTGTTTATGGTTACATACACTTTTACATTATATAAGTGTGCATAGTTGACAGCTTCTTTTAATTCTTCATTTGTAAAATTTTGGGCATATTTTCTGGCTCCATAGTTTGTGCCTGCTAGATATACAGCGTCTGCTCCATTATGAATTACTTGATATAGCATTTCTTTATTCCCAACGGGTGATAGTAATTCTGTTTTCATGCATGAATTCTCCTTTTTGTATATTTTATCATAATTTCCTATTTATTTAAAGATAATTGCTTTATATTATTTTAAAAACTTTATTATCTTTTAGTAACTATTAAAAAATTTTATTTTTAATATATATTAAATAGCCACTTTAAGTGGATAAATATCACATTAATTTCACAATTTAGTTATATAATTATATAGATTTTATTTCATTTTTTTGATATAATTATTGCATATGGAGGTGTTACTATGAGTAACGTTAGAACTAGATTTGCACCGAGTCCAACGGGGTATATGCATATTGGTAACCTAAGGACTGCAATTTTTGAATATCTGACTGCAAAAAATGCAGGTGGTAAGTTTATACTTAGAATTGAAGATACTGATAAAGAAAGAGAAGTTGAAGGTGCTACTAAGTTTATTTATGATACTTTAAAACTATGTGGTTTTGAAATTGATGAGGGACCAGAAAATCCTGGTGAATATGGCCCATATGTACAAAGTATGCGTAAAGATATATATATTGATTATGCTAAAAAATTGGTTTCAGAAGGCAAAGCTTATTACTGTTTTTGTTCTGAGGATGAGCTTAATAGGCAAAGAGATATAGCAAGTAAAAGAAATGTTCCTTATATGTATAATGGTAAGTGTAAAAACCTTAGTAAGGATGAGATAGAGAAAAGAATTAGTAATGGTGAAAAGTTTGTTATTAGACAGGCTATGCCAAAGGATGGGTATACTGTTATTGATGATATTGTGTATGGTAAAATTAAAATTGATAATAATGTACTTGAAGATCAGATTCTAATTAAATCTGATGGTTATCCTACTTATAACTTTGCTAATGTAATTGATGACCATTTGATGAAAATTACTCATGTTATTAGGGGAAAGGAATATTTAGATCAAACTGCTAAATATAATTTACTGTATGATTCTTTTGGATGGGAAAAACCTGTTTATATTCATGTTGCTATGGTACTTGGGGAAGATGGAACAAAGCTTTCTAAAAGAAATGGTGATGCTAACTTTATGGATTTATATAATATGGGATTTTTACCAGAGGCAATTGTTAATTATCTTGTTTTATTAGGATGGAGTCCTAGTAATAATAATGAAATATTTAGTATGGAAGAACTTATTAAAGAGTTTGATCCAAAAAGAATTGGTAAGAGTCCAAGTAGTTATGATATTAAAAAATTAGAATGGGTTAATCATGAATATATAAAGAAATTAAATATTGATGGTTTGAGAAAGTTATGTTTACCTTTTTTAAGTGAGGCATATGATATTAGTAGCAAGAGTGAAGAGTGGATTAATACTTTACTTACTTTATATCAAAAGGAGCTTAAATATGGAAAGGAAATTGTTACGCTTGCAAAAATTTTCTTTAATGATGAATATGTTTTAGACCAAGATTGTAAGGAGTTTATGAATGAAGATGGAGTAGGTAATGTTATCAGATTTTTTAAAAATGAAATAAATAACATCACTATATGGAATATTGATAACATAGAAAAAGCAATTAATAATACTAAAGATGGTCTTGCAGTAAAAGGAAAACTGTTGTTTATGCCTATCAGAATTAAATGTACTGGTATTATGCATGGACCAGAACTTAGTAAATGTATATATTTAATTGGAGAAGATAGAATTAAAGAAAGGCTTAATAGTTAGGGGGAGAGAGATGAGATTATATAATACTTTAACAAGGGATATTTCTGAGTTTACTGCTATTTGCGGAAACACTGTTAAGATGTATACATGTGGTCCAACTGTGTATCATTTTGCTCATATTGGGAATCTTAGAACTTATATTATGGAAGATATTCTTGAAAAAGTTTTTGTTTATAATGGTTATAATGTTAAAAGGGTTATGAATATTACTGATGTTGGTCATTTAACTAGTGATGCTGACAGCGGAGAAGATAAAATGTTAAAGGGTGCCTTGAGAGAACATAAAAGTGTTATGGAAATTGCAGAGTTTTATACTGATCATTTTAAAAATGATTGTAAAAGACTTAACATTAAATGGCCTGAGACGGTAATTCCTGCTACTAAAGAAATTGATGAGTATATTAAGGTTATAAGTAAATTACTAGAAAAGGGATATGCTTATATCAGTGGGGATAATGTTTATTTTGATACTTCTAAATTAGATAATTACTATAAACTAACAAATCATGATGCTGATTCTTTGTTAGTAGGGGTAAGAGATGATGTTTTAGAAGATGGAAATAAAAAAAATAAGACTGACTTTGTTCTTTGGTTTACAAAATCGAAATTTCTTAACCAGGAACTTAAATGGGATAGTCCGTGGGGTGTTGGATATCCAGGATGGCATATTGAATGTTCTTGTATTTCAATGAAGTATTTAGGGGATACACTTGATATTCATTGTGGGGGAGTTGATAATATTTTTCCACATCATACTAATGAAATTGCTCAAAGTGAAAGTTATACTGGCAAAAAATGGTGTAATTGGTGGTTTCATTCAGAACATTTGAATGATAAGTCTGGAAAAATGAGTAAAAGTAGGGGTGATTTTTTAACACTTGATTTACTTATTGAAAAAGGGTACAATCCTTTAGTTTATAGGCTGTTTTGTTTACAAAGCCATTATAGAAAGACTTTAGAGTTTTCTTTTGAAGCTTTGGATAATACTAATAATAGTTATAATAAACTTAAAGCTAAAATTTTAGAACTTAATGATAACAATAATAAGATTGATAATAATTTAGTTAGTATATATAAAAGTAAATTTAAAGATTGTTTGAATGATGATCTTAATACTGCCAGTGCCCTTACGGTACTCTATGATATGCTTAAGGATAAATCTCTTAATGATGAGAGTAAATTATATTTAGTTAAAGACTTTGATAGTGTACTTTCTTTAGATTTACTTAAGCATGCAGATGATGATATTGATAGTGATTTAGAAAAATATATTTTAGATATGATTGAAAAAAGAAGAATTTATAAAGAAAATAAAGAATATGATAAGGCCGATAGTATAAGAGAAGAACTTAATAGTAAGGGTATTATTATTAAGGATACTAGAGAGGGCACTATTTATAAGATAGGATAGGTGATAAAAAGTGGAAAATAGTATTTATTGGTATTATATTTTGCCTTTAATTGGTTTTTTAATAACAGTTGTTGCACAAATATTTATAAGTTTTAATTATAAAAAATATAAGTCAGTTCAAACTAGAAGAGGTATGAGTGGGTTTGATGTTGCTAGAAAAATACTTGATAAAAATGGACTTAAAGATGTTCATGTTGTTGAAGTTAAGGGACAACTTACAGATCATTATGATCCTAAAAGAAAGGTAGTTAGATTGTCTAGTGATATTTTTCATGGTTCCACAGTAGCTTCTAATGGTGTAGCTGCACATGAATGCGGTCATGCTATTCAAGATAAAGAAGGATATTCTTTTATGAGAATTAGATCTATGCTTGTTCCTTTTGTTAATTTATCTACTAAACTTGGATATATTGTCATTGGGGTTGGTTTAATATTCTGGATGATGGATTGGATGCTTATAGGAATCATTTTACTAATTGCGATGTTAGTATTTCAACTTGTTACTTTGCCTGTTGAGTTTGATGCTTCGAGAAGAGGGAAGAGAGAGTTAGATAATTTAAATATTCTTTCTGGGGAAGAGTTAGATGGTAGTAATAAAATGCTTAAGGCTGCTGCCTATACTTACGTTGCTGCTCTTTTATCCACTTTCTTGGAGATATTTAGGTATGTATTAATATTTGCTAGTAATAATAGAGATTGATTTAAATAATCTCTTTTTGTTTGTAAAATTGTTAAAAATATAATATAATTAATGTGAGGTGAATAAATATGACTAAATATAAAACTATGGATGCTAATGAAGCTGTTGGTATAGTTTCTTATAATTTTACAGAAATAGCAGGTATTTATCCGATTACCCCTGCATCTCCAATGGCGGAAAAAGTTGATGTAATTTCTAATACTAATAAAAATAATTTTTTTGGGAATAAAGTTAAAGTTGTAGAGATGCAAAGTGAGGCTGGAGCTATTGCTCTTGTTCATGGCGCACTTCAGGGAGGAAGTTTAGCTACAACTTATACAGCGAGTCAAGGTCTTCTTCTTATGATTCCTACTCTTTATAAGATGGCTGGGGAATTACTTCCGGGAGTTGTACATGTTGCTGCGAGAAGTTTATCTACGCATGCTCTTTCTATTTTTGGAGATCATCAGGATATTTATGCTGTTCGTAATACTGGAGTTTGTATGCTTTGCTCTAGTAGTCCAAGCGAAGCATACCATATGGCTAATATTGCACATTTAAGTGCAATTAAATCTAGTCTTCCATTTATTAATTTTTTTGATGGATTTAGAACAAGCCATCAGATTGATAAAATTAAATTAATTAATGAAGATGAAGTTGCCAAACTTATTGATTTTGATTGTCTTAAAAATTTTAGAAATAAGGGAATTAATCCTGATAAGCCTAATACAAGAGGTACGGCACAAAATGAAGATATTTATTTTCAAAATACAGAAGTGCGTAATATGTATTATGATAATGCTAAAAGTATAGTTTATGAATATATGGAAAAATTTAATGATATTGCAGGAACTAATTATAAACCTTTTAATTATTATGGTGATGATAATGCTGATAGTATAATTGTTGCAATGGGATCTGTTTGTGGAACTATTAGGGAAACTATTAATTATCTTAATAAAAATGGTAAAAAGTATGGTTTAATTGAGGTACATTTATATAGACCTTTTAGCAGTGGGTACTTTAATAGTGTAATTCCTAAGAGTGTTAAAAGAATTGCTGTACTAGATAGGACTAAAGAGTTTGGTAGTGTTGGAGAACCACTTTATATGGATGTATGTGGTGTGTTAAAAAATCATGATGTTATGATTATTGGGGGAAGATATGGTTTAAGTTCTAAGAATGTTACTCCAAAAGATATTAAATCAGTTTTTGATTTTCTTAATAGTGATAATGCTCATCATAATTTTACTGTTGGTATTAATGATGATGTTACAAACCTTAGTATTCCTATTGATAATAGTTTTAAATTGGATAATACTAATACAGAATTTTTAATATATGGGTATGGTTCTGATGGTATGGTTTCAACTTCTAAAGATATTATTAAGATTATTGGGGATAATACTAATAGTTTTGTTCAAGGGTATTTTCAATATGATTCTAAAAAAAGTGGCGGTGTTACCCGAAGTCATATTAAGATAAGTGATGATGCTATTCTAGGGGCTTATTATGTTGAAAACCCTTGTTTAGTTGTAGTTTCAAAGGATAGTTATATGTATAAGTATGATATTCTTGATAATATAAAGGATGGCGGTACTTTAATTGTTAATACTGATATTGATGGTGATAAATTTATCAATAGTTTACCTAATAAAGCTAAATATTTACTTGGAAAAAAGAAAATTAAAGTATTTGTTATAGATGCTTATGGTTTAGTTAATAGAATTGGTCTTAAAAATAAGATTAGTACTTGTATGGAAATTTGTATTTTTAAAATTATAAATAAGCTTGATATTGATAGTGTTAAAAAGATTATTAAAGATCATAATATTAATCGTTTTAAATATAAGGGTGAAGAGGTTATTGCTATTAATAATAAGATTGTAGATCTTTCTCTTGATCATTTAAGAGAGATTGAAGTTCCGAAGGATTTTGTTAATATTAAATATAGCGAAAATATTGATATGAGATTTGAAGATGTTATTAGTAATTTAAAGGGTGATAGTCTTCCTGTTAGTGTGTTTAAAGATATGGATAGTGGAATTTTTGAGGGTGGTAATAGTAAGTATGAAAAGAGAGGTATTGCAGAAGTGGTACCTTGCTGGGTAAAAGAGAATTGTATACAATGTAATAGATGTGCTTTTGTATGTCCTCATGGTGTTATTAGACCATTTGTACTTCCTGATGTTACTGAAGATGGAATTACCTGTATTAATCCTAAAGGAAAAGGCTATATGATTGGTATATCCTATAAAGATTGTACTGGTTGTGGACTTTGTGTTAATAATTGTCCTGGAAAAATGGGTAATAAAGCGTTAGTTATGAAAAACTATGATAGAAATGTATTTAAACAAGAAGTTTTTGATAAATTACTTGCCAATAATATTAATGAAAGTGTTAATAGCAAAATTATGAATGTTAGAAATATTGGTTTTATTATGCCTAAATTTGAATTTAGTGGAGCTTGTGGTGGTTGTGGGGAAACACCATATATTAAAAATCTGACACAAATGTTTTCCAATAATTTAATTATTGCAAATGCTACTGGTTGTTCTTCTATATATGGGGCTAGTGTTCCTTCTATGCCATATTCTGTGTCTTGGGCTAATTCTTTATTTGAGGATAATAGTGAGTTTGGTCTTGGTATTCTTACAGGAATAAATTATAAAAGGGAAAAAATTAAAGAATATATGATTAATAATAAAGAGGAAATTTTTGATAAATGGCTAAATAATTGTAATGATTTTGAAACTTGTTTGGAAGTTATGAGGAATATAGATTATAATAAGCATAAGTATCTTCTTGAATATAAGGAATTTATAACTCCGAAGAGTATGTGGGTAGTTGGAGGTGATGGGTTTGCCTATGATATTGGGTTTGGAGGACTTGATCACGTAATGTCTACTAATAATAATATTAATGTGCTTGTGCTTGATACAGAGGTTTATTCTAATACTGGAGGTCAATCTTCGAAGTCTAGTAATATTGGATCTATTGCTTCATTTACAGCAGGAGGAAAGGTTAATTATAAAAAGGATCTTGCTAGAATAATTATGAGTTATCCTCATGTTTATGTTGCTTGTTGTAATATTGGTTATGATAAAGAACAATATCTTAAGGCTTTACAAGAGGCTAGTAGCTATAATGGCCCAAGTATGATTATTTGTTATGCTCCATGTATTGAACATGGTATTAAGACTGGAATGGAACATAGTTTGAGTGATGCATATTTAGCTACAAAATGTGGTTATTTCCTTACTTTTAGATATAATCCTCTGAATAATGAATTTATTATGGATTCTAAGGATGTTGATTTTGATTTGTATAGTGATTTCTTAAAAGGGGAAAATAGATTTAATAATTTGAATGATGATAGTTTATCTTTATTAGACAAACAAAAAAAATGGGCTATTAATAGATATAATTATTATAAAAGCCTTGAAAAAAGTTATCAACAATAACTGTTGATAACTGTAATGTAAAAGCACTATCCACAGTAGGTGTGGAAAGTGCTTTTATTTATGATATGTTTCCCCATTTAATATTTTAAAACTTCTATATATTTGTTCTAGTAGGATTATTCTAAATAGTCCGTGTGGAAATGTTAAGTTAGAAAATGATAAATTATAATTACTTAGTTTTTTTATTTCATCATGTAGACCTTCTGAGGATCCTATTACAAATGTTATGCATGGATAATCAATAAATGTTTTATCTATTTTTTGTGCTAATTCTGGACTAGTGGGATTTTTTCCTTCAATTTCTAAGGTTACTATATAGTCTCTTGGGGCTATATGTTTTTTTATTTCTTCTTTTTCTTTTATAATATTGGTATCAGGTAATTCTATAATATTTATTTTATGATACTTATTAATTCTTTGTATATAATCTTGACATGCTTCTTTTAAGTAGTTTTCCTTTAGTTTGCCAATTGCTATTATTTTTATCATATTTCTACTAGCTCCGTTTCCTTATTTTGAGTTGTAACTATTATTTTTATTTTTGTGTTATGTAATTCTTCTAATTTACCCTGAAGAGTACTTTCTGCTAAATCTCTTGTATTATTTTCTTCTGATAAATGTGCTAAAAATATATATTTAGTGTCATCTCCAATAAAGGAACCTAAGTATTTAGAGGAATCATAATTTGATAGGTGTCCTTTATCTGATAATATTCTTTGTCTTAATTTAAAAGGGTAGGAACTATTGTTTAACATTTCAATATCATGGTTGCTTTCCATAATATATATATCCTTATTTTTTAGTAATGGATGATATTTTTGGTTTATGTACCCAGTATCTGTTATGTATACTAATGAATTTTTTTCATTTGCAATAATGAATCCTATAGAGTCTTCAGCGTCATGTGAGGTTTTTATTATTGTTATTGTTATGTCCTTTATATTTATTACATTTGATGTTATGTATTCATAGTTTTTTAAATAATTTAGATCTGGATACATTTTTTCTGTAATATATACCTTAGGGTTGTTTTTATTTGTAAAGGTTTTTAATCCTTTAACATGGTCAATATGAGTATGAGTTATTAGTATTGCTTCTATATCATGTGAAGATACTCCTAAAGTGTTTAATTTTTCTGTTACATATTTGCAACTATTTCCAATATCTATTAATATTTTGGTACTCCTTGTTTCTATATAGGTAGTATTTCCTTTACTACCACTTGATAATACGGTTACTTTCATTGTTAATAAAGTCCGAGTGGATTTATAGGGGTACCACCACGATATGGTATTCCTAAATATACTGAAAAATCTAAATGAGTACCTGAATATGGACTATAAGAGGACGGAGTAGGTACAACGTATCCGGTATTTCCCATAGTTGCTATTTTTTGACCACGTGATACTGTTTGACCTGGTTTTACTAAAATATTTGATAAGTGCATGTATTGTGTGTAGTAATTTCCGGAATTATGATTAATAATTATAAAGTTTCCTCTTTGATTATTACAATTTATTGCTCCGGGTGCACAACCTGTTCCTATTTGATATACTGTTCCGTTATTTGCGGCGTATATTGCTGAATTGTATCCTACATATATGTCTATGGCACTATGGAAAGCACCCCAACGATATTGAAAGTATGATGTTATTGTATATGGATACTCTGTTGGCCAAGACCAATATGATAAATCTGCAACATTAGGTATGTATTTTTCTCCTTTTACCACTATCTTACTTACTGAAGGTTTAATTTCTGTAGAACTTACTGTTACAGCATCTACTAATTGTCCATTAATATATTGGTATTTTTTTACTACTTTGTCTAGACCATTTTCTCCTTCGCGCTCGACATTTTCATAGCCGACTACTTGGTTTTCGTCATATTTTATTTCTACAGCATAGTCTTTTGGTGTATCTTCAACGCTATGGACATCTACTACTACGTTTATTAGAGGGTTAATTAATCCTACGTTAACTTCTTGACTCGCATATAAAAGATTATTTGCACTGGTAAATGTTGGGTTTGCAATTAAGAATTCTTGGACATTTAATTTATTTGCATTTGCAATATCCTCAATTGTGTCGCCTTCCTTTACTATATATGTTTCTTGCTTATTTAGAGTCCCATATAATAAATATTTTGTTAATTCATCTGCATTTGTAAATATTTGTTTATCTGTTGGTATGTAGTCTTCTTTATATGTTATTTTTTCTTCTAGGTCTATATTTTCTATAATGCTTCCTGTATCTTTTATTTCCTCCTGGGTTCCTTTTAAGAACTTTGTATATGTTTCATTATCTATGAAAGCTTTAATTAAGTTGTCTAATGACGTGTCAAATATTTTTTTATTTAGTGTATATATATATTTCTCTTTTTGATTTTCATCATTTGGAGTTTGGATAGTTACCACGATCCCTTTTATAGTAAACTTTTTCAATTTTATCATTTTGTTATATATTTCTTCAACAGAATCTGTCTTTTTGTCATATGTGTATATTTTTTTGATGTCTACTCCTTTTGGAGTATGTACATCATTAACCCCATATTTTATTTTTATTTGTTCTTCTTGTTTATTAATGTAGTTTTCTAAACTTTTTTTACTTGCGACGGTTCCTATTTTTTCTCCTTCAATATAAATTGCATATACTTCATTTGGGTTTTTATTTGTTTTGGAGCCTGAGGATATTGATAAGAATGTAATTAATGGTATTATTATAATTATTAATAACATTGTGTTTATATTGATTTTTTTATTTTGCACTCAAACCGCCTTCTTTCTTTATTGATAAAAATGTAGATGTTTGTTTCTTAAATAATAAGTCTATGTTTGCAATTGGTCCATTACGATGTTTTAAAATTAATAATTGTATTGGTACTGGGATTGTATCATCTAATGGAGTTTCTATTTCAGGGGCATGTAAGGCTGCTACTATATCAGCGTCTTGTTCTATTGATCCAGATTCTCTTAAATCACTTAAAACTGGTTTTTTGTCTTCTCTTTTTTCTACACTTCTTGATAATTGTGATAGAGCTATTACTGGTACTTCTAATTCTAAAGCTAGTGTTTTTAATTTTCTTGATATTTCTGATACTTCTTGTTGTCTAGAACCTGCATATTTTGATGATGAATCTATTAATTGTAAATAATCTATTATGACAAGACCTAATCCTTCGCCTTGGGTTGTTAATCTTCTACATTTTGCTTTTATTTCGCTTGCAGTTATTCCCCCAGAATCATGAAAGAATATATTAGTGTCTGCAAGTTGACTCATTGCTTCATTTACTCTTTTCCAGTCTTCATTTTCTAATCGTCCTGTTTGTAATTTTTTTCCTTCTATTTGCCCAAGAGAACTTATCATTCTTAATATAAGTTGTTCTGCTGGCATTTCTAGAGAAAAGATGGCAATATTTTTTTTTGTTGTTTTTGAGGCATTTACTGCTAAATTAAGTGCAAGAGCTGTTTTACCAACTGCAGGGCGGGCGGCAATTATAATTAACTGGGTGGGATGAAGTCCCTCTGTTACATTGTCTAAATCATATAATCCTGTAGTTAGCCCTGTTACTTTGCCTTTATTTTTAGCTAATGTTTCTAGGTCTTCTTCTGTTTTTACTAAAACATCTTGTATTTTTCTAAATTCTGTTGTTCTTCTTTCTTTTGATACGTTTAGTATACTTTTTTCTGCTTCTTCAACAGCAGAATTTACATCTATATCATTTTGATTAGCTTCAGTTATTATTTTAGTTGCGACTTCTATCATTCTTCTTAGGGTATATTTTTCTAATACTGCTGTTATGTAATAATCTATGTTTGCCCCAGTAGCAACGCTGTCTACTATTTCATTTAAATATTCTACACCCCCAACTTGGGATAATATTTTTCTATCAATTAATTCCGCTGTTACTGTATTTATATCTACGGGTTTTTTGTTATTATATAAATCATTTATTACTTCAAATATTTTTGCATTGCTATCTAAATAGAATGCTTCTTTTGATACTTCTTCGCACCCTTTTTGAAGAGATGCATATGACCAAAATAATGATCCTATTAAGGATTTTTCTGCTTCTAAATTATTTGGTAATCCTTTATTCATACTTCACCTACTTTTGATTTACTTCTATAGTTATTTTTGCTATTACTTTTTTATGTAGTTCTATTTCTACAGTATGGAATCCTAAAGATGATATTGGTGTCTCTATATTTATTTTTTTTCTGTCAATATTGTATCCTTTTTCTTTAAGAAGTCCTTCTATTTGCTTGGTTGAAATGGAACCAAATGTTTTTCCACTGTCTCCTGCTTTTAAAGTAAATTGTATTTTTTCTT
Source organism: uncultured Bacilli bacterium (assembly GCA_934096315.1). Classification (GTDB taxonomy): domain Bacteria; phylum Bacillota_I; class Bacilli_A; order RF39; family UBA660; genus UMGS2068. The sequence goes on along the minus strand of CAKOLT010000002.1, from coordinate 369 downwards.
TTTCTAGTTCTTTCTTTATAATTGATGCAGCTTTTATTTCTTTTTCTTCTGTTTGTTTTTGCGTTTCTATTTCTTTATTTAAAATATCAGAACTTGTTTTTGTTTGTTTAACTGCGTATCCTTTTTTTATTAAAAAGTTTGTTGCATAGCCATCACTAACTTCTTTTATTTCTCCTTTTTTTCCTTGACCTTTCAAATCTTTTATAAATATTACTTTCATAAGTATTACCTTCCTTTTCTTATATTATTATACTATATTTTCTCTAATAAGTCATTAGGAATCTTATATTTATCAGGATAAAAATATAGTTTAAGATTTAAAACTCAATTTTTCCCAATAAATACGGTTGATTACATCTACTTTTTGCA
>CAKOLT010000001.1 GCA_934096315.1 uncultured Bacilli bacterium | reverse complement strand
CAGGACATAATTCTAATCAAATAACTCCGGAGACAATGTATACATATGAAAGAACAACGACAGGTTATAATAATGGAAGATATAATAATGTTAGGCCATATTACTGGGATGGAAAAGTAACAGTAATGTATCCATCAGATTATGGATATGCAGCAGGAGAGGCTTGTGCAACAGGTACTAACCTAAGTGCATACAATAGTAGTTGTAAGAATACAGACTGGCTATTGTATACTGGAGATTGGCAGTGGACATTGTCGTCGCATTCGTCCGGCACTGGCAATGCGTTCGGTGTCTACTCGACGGGCCACGTCGCCACATCATCGTCCTCACTGGGGGTTCTGTGCGGCCAGTCTTTAATCTGACATCTGACGTAACCATAGTAGGAGGAAGTGGAACTAGTTCAAGCCCGTATCAAATTACGAAGGGATAATCTAGTCAAAAAAAATGTGCCTAGCAGGGAGAGTCCTGCAGGCACGTGCAAGGGGAAGACAAAAGAAAGAGAGAAAAAAATAGTAAGTGCTCTGCATTCAGCAGGGCACGCAAGTAAGGGTAAATGTGGTGAAAAAGAAAAACTGTAAACAAAGACATGAATAAGAAAAAGAAAATAAAAGAAGATTCGGGAGGGTATGGCGGCGTAAAGCCGCCTGCACAAATACCCAGAAATTTAAAAATGGAGTATGTATGAGTAAAGGTTTAATAAATCGGTATAATTTTGCTTGCAGATTACATAATGATAGAGTTATATTAATTTTAAAAAAAGGTAAATATTATAGTTATGGGGATAATGCTAAAATTCTTAATTATATTAAATTTAGAGGTAATACATGGAAACTTAAAGACAATGAAATAAGTTATATGGTTATTGAGAATTTAGATGTTGTAGAATGTAACGTTTATAATAATGATAATTATAAAAAATATATCCTTTTAAGTAGACTTAGTAATACTTTGGATACCCTTGCGATTAATTTCAATAATAAACGTATGGAGAGTCTCGATGCCATACAAAAGAAAGAAGAGGTAGGTTAGACTCGGTAAGTCGTCGAATTCGTCCAACACTGACAATGCGTTCAATGTCAACACGACGGGCAACGTCAACAACAACAACAACGTCAACAATGGGGGTTCTGTGCGGCCAGCCCTTTTACAAAATGTGGATATTAGGGTTAGCATAAAAGCTTTAATATGAGAATCGTAATAAGGACAGAGTTTACCCTTGTCTATCTTTGATAGTCAAAACTAGTTATACATACGTAAGTGTTATACGTAACTGCTTACTACTGGTGTATACAATTTAAAATCTCCGTGCTCGGCATTAGGAGTAGTAGTAGGTTTGTGCACGGATCTACTTCTTAATTGATTGGAAGCCTTCGAAGCCATAAAGAAGAAGGATACAGAACCTGGAGACTACAGCATTTGTTGTAGCCTCACTTTTTTATGATAATAATATTAAATTTATATGAAAATTAACTCAATTTTATGAAGAACTATACCAAGTATGCGGTATAGTCTTTTTTTGTCAAAAACCCTTTACTTTACACTTACTTGACACCATTTTCGGTAATAATTTCATAATCTATGGTAATAATTCAGACACAGGGGGGAATTTTTGGTCTCACTTTGGAGATATTATAGTGAGGGTAGTTATTCTCAGAAGGAGGTGAGTAGCATGACGGAGCAAGATGTTGAGATTAAGAGTTTACTATATGATAATTCTTTTAAGCATATTCTTTTGGAGGAACCCAAAATATTAGCAAATATTTTATGTATTCTTTTAGGGATAGACTTTGATTATAATTACACCGTAGAAATAAACAACTCAGAGTTAATTAAAGAATTCCTAAAGGACGACAAACTAATATGTGATATAGTTCTCAAGATTAATGATAAAACTTTTATAAACTGTGAAGTCAACAAAGAGGGCTACACAGATTATAAAAGATACAGAAATGAGAAGTACTTTAACAGTATTTATAATCATCTCTGTAACCATTCTAAGAAGTATGAAGATATGGCTAATTACAAGCTATATCAAGTAAATATTAATGGTACTTCGGGAATTAGTGATGCTATATCCATATACATCAAAGAAAATATATCTACAAAAGAACCACTTTTAAAAAATTTGGTTAATTTAAACGTAAATGTTGCAAAATGTAAAGAAATGGTATATAATTATACCAATGACAGTATCATAGAGTGTCCTGACAAAAGAGTCTATTTAGGAGCTATGTTTGGATTTACTAATTTAGAAAAGATAAGAGAATTATTGAAGAAAGGAGGAATAAAGAAAGTGAACATTGATAAAATTTTAAAAATAATAAAAGAAAAGAATAAAAATGATGAATATTTAGGTATTATATCAGCAGAAGAAGAACATAAGAGAGAGCTAGCATTTACAGAGTCTGAGGCTTTGTACAAAGGTGAGAAACGTGGCGAAGAACGTGGAATCGCTATTGGAGAGAAACGTGGTGAAGAACGTGGGAAAAAAAGCGAAAAAGTAGAAATAACAAAAAACTTACTTAAAGAGGGATATCCAGAGAAAGCAATATCAAAAGTAACCAAACTAAGCCTATCAGAAATAAATGCTATCAAGTTAAATTTATTTTAATAATTAAGTACTATACCACTCATCTGGTGGTATAGTACTTTTGTAATTTATAGCATTTTTAATATTTTTGTTGTAAAACACAGAATAATGGTATATAATTGTATCATAAATAGTAAATGGGAGGAAAAAAAATGAATGCAGATAAAATCTTAAAAGCCCTTGAGAAACAAAAAAAGTATGAGGATCTATGTTTTGGTATTAGATTAGCTAAAGAAGAACGTGAGATGGAACTAGCATTTACAAAGTCTGAGGCTTTGTACAAAGGTGAGAAACGTGGTATTGCTATTGGAGAAGCTCTTGGCAGAAAAAAAGTAAAAGTTATGGTTGCTAAAAACTTACTCAAGAGAGGATATCCAGAGAAAGATATATCAGAAGTAACTAAACTAAGCCTATCAGAAATAAATGCTATTAAGTTAAATTTATTCTAATTTTATAAAGAACTATACCAAGTAGGTGGTATAGTCTTTTTTTGTCAAAAATACCTTACTTTACACTTACTTTACACTATTTTTGGTAATAATTGCATAATCTATGGTAATAATTCAGACACAGGGGGGAATTTTTGACCTCACTTTGGAGATATTATAGTGAGGGTAGTTATTCTCAGAAGGAGGTGAGTAACATGACGGAGCAAGATGTGGAAATTAAGAGTTTACTATATGATAATTCTTTTAAGCATATCTTTTTAGAGGAGCCTAAGATTTTAGCTAATCTTTTGTGTTCTCTTTTAGGACTAGATTTTAATTATGAAGATAAAGTCGAAGTTTTAAATTCAGAACTCATAAAGCAAAACTTAGGCGATGATAAATCGATATGCGATATCATACTAAAAGTAAATGACACGGTGTATATAAACTGTGAAGTCAATAAAGATGGCTACACAGATTATAAGAGATATAGGAATGAAAAATATCTGTACGCTATTTTTTACTATATCTCTAATCACTGTGTTAATTACACTGATATGAAAAACTACCATTTATATCAAGTTAATATAAATGGTAGATCGAATATCAAGAATGCCATAGCCTTCTATGTTAAGAAAAACACATTAACACAAGAAGATTTGCTTAAAAATTTTTCAACATTGAATTTAGATGTTGCAAAATGTAAGAAAAAGGTATATAATTATATCAGTGATGATGGCAGTTATAGTATTGATAAAAGGATTTTTATCGGAGCTATGTTTGCTTGTACTAATTTGAATGAAATAAGAAAATTGTTAAAGAAGGGAGGAATAAAAAAAGTGAATATTGATAGACTTTTAAAAATAATGAAGGACAAAAATAATGATGAGGCGTATTTAGCCTGTATATCTGCAGAGGAAGAACGTGAGATGGAACTAGCAACTACGCGTTCTGAATGTATTGAGATTGGTGAAAAACGTGGTGAAAAACGTGGTGAAAAACGTGGTGAAAAACGTGGAAAGAAAACTGAAAAAGTAGAAATAACAAAAAACTTACTCAAAAAAGGATACCCAGAGAAAGATATATCAGAAGTAACTAAACTAAGCCTATCAGAAATAAATGCTATCAAGTCAAATTTATTCTAATTTTATAAAGATCTATACCATGTATGTGGTATAGTCTTTTTATTATTATTTTTTTCATTTTTTAATTGCAATTATTGTCACTTTTTGTTATAATTATAACTGTAGGATGTGACGGTTATGAAATGTTTATCTAAAATATTACTTATAATAATGTTTATGTTTATATATAGTACTTTTGTTTATGCTGATATTACTGGCACGGTTAATTGTACAAAGCCCCTTAGGGTTAGGACAAGTATTGATACTTCAAGTGATAATAATATTTTAACTTCTTTATCATATGGAGATAATGTTACAATATTAAATACTAATGCTGGTAGTAATTCTTCATGTAGTGTATGGATGAAGGTTAGAGTTAATAAGAATGGTAATAGTTATACAGGGTATTCTTGCGGAGAATTTATATCTATTAATGGCTTAAGGAATACTAGTAGTGATAATGTTTATGTTAAATCTGATTATGATAGTTATGTTGATGGTGATGGGACTGTTGCTTGTTATGAGGATACAGCAGATTGGATATATTATCAGAATCCGGGTGGAGGAGCTACTACTGGTGTGCATGCTAAGTGTGGAGATGTTGTTAAAATAAATGAGGTAAAAGAATATACGTCATCCTCTTGTAGGTATTGGTATAATCTTACTAATAAAGATGGAGCTTCGGGATGGCTTTGTGGTTATTATGTAAGTACTAATAAGTTATCAAGTACTGCTAATAATTATTATGCTAATAATGGGGGGCTTGAGAATTATTATAATACATTAAGGGCAAAGAATTTTCCAGAGAGTTATTTACCATATTTAGCGGAAATTCATGCTAGGCATCCTAACTGGTCATTTGAAGCTGAGAAGATAAATATAGATTTTGGAGAGGCTGTAGCACAAGAGTCATATTCTGAAAGAAGTCTTCTTCCAAAGAATGCTTTTGATGAGAATTATTTGTCTACTAATTATGGTCATTATAATCCATTTACTAATACATATTTTGAGGCTAGTAATGAAGCTGGTTGGTATAATGCTTCTACAGAGGCTATAGCGTTTTATATGGATCCTCGTAATTATTTGAATGAGAAATATATTTTTGCTTTTAAGAATTTAAGGGGGAGTAATGAGCATAATAAGGAATTAATTCATGCTATATTAAGTCCAATGGGTGTATGGCAGAGTGTGTATGGTAATTATTCTTCAAGTGTTTATGATGATATAGTTAATGTAAGTTCTTCTTTAGGAATAGATTCTGTACATATAGCTAGTAGGATATATCAGGAAATGAGAGGTGTTAAAACAAGTGATCCTCGTTTAGGGGCGTCTTTTACACTTAATGGTACTTCTTATTCGGGATGGTATAATTTTTATAATATTGCGGTAACTGGTAATAATAAAATACTTAATGGTATGAGTTATGCAATAAATCATGGTTGGGATACGCCTTCTAAAGCTATTAGAGGGGGTATAGAGTTTCTTAAGGCATATGTTGATGCTAATCAAGATACATTATATTATGAGAGGTTTGATGTGTCTTCTAGTGATGGTGATTATACTCATCAATATATGGCTAATCTTCAGGCTCCAATTGGAGAGACTAATACAGCATTTTCAACTTATGCTAAGTATTTGCCATCATATTTAAATAGTGATATTTCATTTATTATACCTGTATATGATAATATGCCAGCTTATGCTGTTACGTCTCCTAAACTGGGAAATCCTAATAATTATTTAAAAGAATTAAAGATAAACGGTAATGTTATTAGTGGTTTTGCTTATGATGTGCAAGAATATGATATAGTACTTCCTGTTAATACAAATAGTGTAAGGTTAGATGCTACTTCTTTGGTTAGTAGTTCTAAAATAAGTGGTACTGGAGATATATCTTTAAATAGTGATGTAAATAAACTTACTGTTAGTGTAAATGCTACTAATGGAAGAGTTAGGAGTTATAACATCAATATAAAGTATGAGGGGACAGTGGATAGACCTAGTATTGCTACTATTATGAATAATAGTGGGGTTAAATATAATGATAATGAAATATATGGAATTGGTCCTAGTACGTCTGCTTCTAGTTTAATAAATAATATTAAGAATGTGTCATCGCTTGCTTATGTTAATGTATATGATAGAGATGGTAAATTAAAGAATGATGGTATATTAAAAACTGGAGATATTATATATGTAGCTAATGGAATAAATAGTAAGAAGTATGAAGTAGTTATTTATGGTGATGTTAATGGGGATGGTGTTATTGATAAATTAGATTATTTGGCGGTACTTAGAATGTTCTATGGATATACAACTTATAGTGGTGTTTATAAGAAGGCAGCGGATGCTAATAGAGATGGGGAAGTAAATAAACTTGATTATTTAGCAATATTAAGACAGTATTATGGATATTCTACGATAAATCAATTTTAGGAGGTAAAAAAATGAATAAAAAGTTATATAAATTATTATTTATATTTTTGGGTTTTGTAATATTAAATCCTAGTGTATATGCTAATGGGGTAAGTGTTAGTTCTGCTAGTAAGGCTATTACTAAGGGTTCTGGAACTAGTATATATGTGACAGTATCTTCAGATAGTCCAATAGTAAGTATAGAAGGAAGTTTATCTTGTAGTGGTGCTGGTGTTTCTAGTGGTCTTGATTTAAGATTTGATGATTCTAGTAATAGTGTATATCAAAAAAGTTATAGTCTTTCTATTAAACCTAGTTCTACTGGTACGGTAACTTGCACAACAAGTGGTGTTAGGATGACTAATATGTCTTCAGGAGACTGGATAGGTTTAGGTAATGGTAGTGTTAGTGTAACAGTTAATGCCCCTGCTAAAGTAACTCCAAAGACATATTCTTCTAATAATTATTTAAAGAGTTTATCTATAGAGAATTCTAGTATAGAATTTAATAAAGATACTTTAGAGTATAATATAGAGGTTGAAAATGATGTTAGTACTGTTAAAATAAGTGCAGTAGCAGAAGATAATACTGCTACGGTTAGTGGAGTAGGAGATGTTAATGTATCTGAGGGTGCTAATAAAATAGAAGTAGTTGTTACGGCAGAGAATGGTAATAAAAGAACTTATGTTATTAATGTTACAGTTAAAGAGTTAAAACCTATAAATGTTAAGGTCGGGGGTAAAGAATATACTATAGTTAGAAAAGAAGGACAGATAGATCCTCCTTGTGAATATTATGAGAAGACTACTGTTAAGATAGATAATGAGGATGTTTTAGCATATACTAATAAAAAAATTAATTATACTCTAGTAGCCTTAAAGGATTCTAAGGGTAAGATTAATTATTATATATATAAAGATAATAAATATACATTATATAATGAATATAATTTTGGGAATGTTATTTTATATATAATAGATGATAAGAATAAGATACCTAAAAATTATATAAAGAGTAGTTTTAAGTATAATGATGATAAGATAGATGCTTATAGATTAAATAGTGATAGTGATTATTATATATTTTATGCTATGAATGTGTCTGATGGGGTTAAAGGTTTATATATGTATGATAGTAAAGAGAAGACTGTCCAGAGATATAATGATGAAATATCAGCATTATATAAAGATGAAGCTAGTAAATATAAAGATTATCTTATAATTATATCTGCTTTCTTTTCTGCAATATTACTTGTTATTATTTTAAGTATAGTTATGAATAATATTTCTAAAAAGAAGAAGAGTAAAAAGGTGGTTTCTTCTAAACAAAAGGATCCAAGAAATATAATTAAAGAGGAAGAAGAGGGTGATGCTTTAGTAGAAGATATAATAAAGAAAGATAGTAATAAAAAGAAGAAAAAAAACATATAATATAGTGTCATTTAAAGTAAATGAATGATAGACAAAGATACAAGGTTTTGTGTCTTTTCTTTTATTTTAATAAAAAAAATGTAATAATTTGTTGCAAATAATATGGATTTATTGTATAATTAATTTGTATCATTTTAGGGAGAGTCGATGCTATGAAGAAAATATATACATGTATTGATATTGGATCTGATTCTATTAAGTTTGTTACGGCAGAATATTTAAATAATAATATTTATGTTTTAGCATCACATAGTATAAAAGCAAAAGGAATTAGAAAGGCTTTAATAGTAGATTCTAATTTAGCTGTTAATGCTATTAAAGATGGAATTAAGATAATTAATGAAAAATTGGGTTTTAATGTAAAAAAAGTAATAGTAGGTGTTCCTGATTATAATGCAAAGTTTACATATGTAACTGGCTCTGTTAGAATTACTGATAATATAACTAGTGAAGATATTAGTAAGGTAATTAAAGATAGTGTGTATAATAAGTTAGAGTCTGATTATGAATTAGTTACAGTTATACCTTTAGAATATATAGTTAATGGAGAAAAGAAGGAAGATAATATTATTGGACTTGCTACTGATAAATTAGATATTAATGGTATTATGGTAAGTGTTCCTAAAAAGAATATATATTCAGTAATTAGTACTGTAGAAAATGCTGGATTAGAAGTAGTAGATATTACTTTATCAGGTATTGCAGACTATTATGAGGTTAGAAATAATATTACTGATAAAAAAGTTGGGGCTATAGTTAATATAGGGCATGAGACTGTTAATGTATCTATATTTAATCGTGGTAAAATAATGAATACAGAAACTATTCAAATAGGGGGAGTTAATGTAGATAAAGATTTATCATATATATTTGGAATAAATATGTTTGATGGTAGAGTTATTAAAGAAAAGTTTGCATCTGCTCATAAAAGATTTATTGGGGTAGGAGAATTATTTGAGATAAAAAATAACTATGGAGAAATAATTAAACTTAATCAATTAGAAGTTACCGAAGTAGTTATGAGTAGGTTAAATCAAATATTAGAATATGCAAAAAAACAAATAATGATATTAACAAAACACCCAGTTAATTATATAATAATAACCGGGGGAGTTACAGAAATTAAATCTTTTAAAAATTTAGTATTTGAAAATATGGGGAAAGATGTTATAATATATACAGAAAGCACCTTAGGAGTTCGTGATAATAAATATATTACCGCACTTGGTATGATAAAATATTATATAAATAAAATGGAATCTAGGGGGAAAAATTATTCAATGATAACAGAAGAAGATGAAGATAGGTTGGTAAACCCTAAAAGAAAAAGTAAGATAACTAATGATACTTCTGGTAGTACAAAACAAATTACTAAACTATTTGATAACTTTTTTAAAGGTAAGGAGGAGAAATGATGAATAATATGTTTGGGTTGGAAATGGATCAATTAGCAAAAATAAAAGTAATAGGTATTGGTGGGGGAGGTTGTAATGCCGTTAATAGAATGATAGACTCTGGTCTTAAGGGTGTTGATTTCATTGTGGCTAATACAGATCTTCAAGTATTAAATAATTCTTTAGCTCCGATTAAGCTTCAACTAGGATCAGAATTAACAGATGGTCTTGGAGCAGGAGCTAATCCAGAGATAGGAAGAGAGGCAGCACTTGAAAGTAAGGCAGAGATTGAAGAAGTACTTAAGGGTGCTGATATGGTCTTTGTTACTTGTGGTATGGGTGGAGGAACTGGTACAGGAGCTTCTCCAATAGTAGCTGAAATTGCCCAGGAGTTAGGAGCTCTTACGGTAGGTATAGTTACTAAACCATTTAGTTTTGAGGGTAAAAAGAGAATGGAACATGCCCTTAAAGGATTAGAAGAGTTAAAGAAACATGTAGATACTTTAATAGTAATACCTAATGATAGATTAAGAGAATTAATAGATAAGTCAACACCAATGTTAGAGGCCTTTAGAGAAGTAGATAATATATTACATCGTGGTGTACAATCCATTTCAGATTTAATTGCAGTAGCTGGACTAGTAAACCTAGATTTTGCAGATGTTAAGGCTGTAATGAAAGATAGAGGTAATGCCCTTATTGGTATTGGGGTTGGTTCTGGAGAAGGTAGAGCAGCAGAGGCTGCTAAACAAGCTGTTTCTTCACCACTATTGGAAACTTCAATAAATGGAGCTACTGATGCTATAATAAATGTAACCGGAGGAACATCATTAACATTATTTGAGGTAGAAGAAGCTGCAGAGATAATTAGAACGGCTGCTAATACAGATATTAATACTATCTTCGGAGCAGTTATTAATGAGAATTTAAATGATGAAGTAATAGTTACAGTAATAGCTACTGGTTTTGAAGAAGCTTCAGAACCACTATATCATAGTTTTGGATCTACTAGAAGAGAAGATATGTATGATAGTAGTATGGATAATGATATAGATATACCACCATTTTTAAAAGATAGACAAGAATATTAATAGTAAAAGAATAAGAAAGGATTTTTGGTGATTTTATATGTTAAATTTATATAATATAAATAGAGAAATAATGGGTAAAATGGATATAGAATCTCCAAAAAAATCTATAATGCGAACATTTGTTGGGGGGTGCATTATGCGAACGTTCGCATAAACAGCCTTATGTGCCCATTAATATAATTACCAAGTTTGGTAAGATAATGAGAATAGAAATGGAAGACTATGACAGTAAGAATACAAGGGTATTTTAGTTTGTCATAGTCTTTTTATGTGTGTAAGAGAGGAAGAATTGTATGGAAGAAAATAAGAAGATAACCCCAAAATTAGCAGTAGTATCAGTACTAATTGCTACAGTACTTACAGGAATTAGTGTTGCTTTTGGGTATTTTATATGGAATAGTATGCAGAATACTAATATTAGTTTTACAGTATCTGGGGCAATATTGCAGCTTGATGATGGAGCTGATATAACGGGAGCTAATTTAGTGCCAGCTTCAGGCTATAGTAGTGTGGATGCTATAAAGAAGAGTATTAAACTTAAATTAAAAGATGATGTAACTGATCCAGCTACAGTTAATATTAAGTTAAATATTAATGAAATAAGTCAGTATCTAGCAGTATCAGACTTTAAATGGACACTAGTTAAGGATACTACTGTAGTAAGTGAAGGTACTTTTAATGGTAAGAGTAGTAGTGATGTAATAGAGTTAGTAACTTTATCTAGTGATAGTACAGATAGTAATAAGAAGTTAACTACTACTCTAAGTAAATATATACTATATCTATGGATAGATGGTAATAATGAGAATGATAGTAATATGCAGAATCAGAGTTTTGATTTTACTCTAACAGTAGAGGGGACTAACTCTGCTTTGGGAAGATTTCCTGCAGTTGATGTTGTCGAGAGTTTAGACGATGGAAGTAATGGTGACTCAGGTAGTGGAGTATATAAAGTACATCATGATGAGATAAGTAGTACTGATAGTGTAACTGGGGGAGTAATACCTGCGGTAGATGATTATAGATACTATGGGGCTAATCCTGATAACTATGTGTGTTTAGATTTTGAAGGTAGTACTGCGTGCCCAGATAAACATTTATATAGGATAATAGGTAGTATTTATGATGAGTTAGAGGGGACAAATAGGTTAAAGGTTATAAAGGCAACTGTTCTTACTGATGGTACAGTAAATACCTTTGCATGGGATATGAAGTCAGATGGAACAAAAGCAAATATATGGGCAACACCAACAGAGACAAGAAATAATATAACTAATAACTATAGTAATACACTTGCTAGTGGTAGCTCACTTATGATAATGCTTAATAGTGGTATTTGGTGTAGTGATACTACTAATATAGGGAAGGTATATGATAGGGATAACCAAAGTGGAAGAGATGTAGACTTTACTAATTATAAGTTAAGTAGTACTGTTAAAAGTATGATCGGGGACTCTAGATATTATTTAGCGGAAGCACATCCGGGAAATGGCAATAAGAATGGATTCACAACATATAAAATGGAGAGGACAGGAGTAAGAAGTGATAGCATACCTACAAGGTATGATGAAAACAGACCATTATATTGGGAAGGAAATGTAGGACTAATGTATCCATCAGATTATGTATTCGCAGCAGGAAATACATGTCAAAAAGAAGCACTTAATTATCATAATAATGAGTGTTATAAAAAAGACTGGTTAACACCAAAAGGATGGGAATGGTTACAGTCTCCCCGCACTGCATACCCTTTTGGTGCGTGGGGCGTCATTCCGGAGGGCACCATCAACGGCAGCTACGACGACGTCAGCGTCGAGGGTGCGGTCCGTCCAGTCTTTAGTCTGAAATCTGACGTAATATTTAGCAGTGGTGAAGGGATGGTGTATAATAGATGAAAAGAAAAATATTATTAATATTAATTATTATGTTATCTCTTGGAGGCACTTATGCTTATCTAAGATGGAGTAGTAGTAATACTAATGTTACATTTAATATTGAGGGATGTAATATTACTTATAATGATGGAACGGATATAATTGGACAAAGTTTTGGTCCTTCTTTTAGTAAAGATGATACTAGTAATGTTATTTCTAAGGAAGTAAGTATGACCCCTGAATGTAGTGGAGTTACTGCTAAACTAACTTTAAAGGTAGTTAGTATTAGTGAAGAGTTAAAACATAGTTCTTTTGTATGGAAATTATATCAGGGGGATACTCTTATTAATGAGGGAGATTTTAGTAGTGCTACTACTAATAAAGTGTATACACTTTTAGATACTACTACATTAACTAAGGATACTACTAGTAAGTATACTATATATATTTATATTGATGGTAATATGGATAATCCTAGTAATATGGGTGGTAAAACATTTAATTTTATTCTTGGGGCTAGTGGAGAAAATGCACTAGTTATAGATAGTTATACTATAAGGGGTACTCTTCTTGATAGTAGTAATAACCCAATACCTAATGCTTTAATTACTGTACATAGTGATCCAATAACTACTACTACTGATTCTAGTGGTAATTATACTTTAGTAAATGTTCCTTTAGGAGAGCATACTGTGGAAGTAAAAAACAGTAGTAATACTGTTATTGCAAGTGGTAGTTTTACATTAACTAAAGATGATAGTTATACAGTAGAGGGGTCTAATATTAAGGTTGGTAGTAATGATACAAAGATATTAAATATAACTGCAGGTAGTAGTAATATTGCTAAGTATGAATGGGTTAGTCCAGGTTTAATAGAGTATATTAAGAAGTTAGATGATGGTAGTGGGGGTAATGTAGGTAGTGGAGTATATAAAGTACATCATGATGAAATTAGTAGTGCTGATAGTGTTACTGGGAATGTAATACCAGCGGTAGATGATTATAGATATTATGGGGATAGTCCTGATAATTATATATGTTTAGATATGGAAAGTAGTGAGTCTTGTCCAGATAAGCATTTATATAGGATAATAGGTATTATCTGGGAGGATTTATCTAATAGTTATAAGTTAAGGGTGGTTAAAGCGACTTCCCTTAAGGTTAGTGATTCTAATAATGAAGTAATAGATAGTTTTGCTTGGAACTGGACTACAGCTAATTTTGATTATCCTTCAAGAAAAAATATCTGGGCACCAGTAACAGATACTGCAACTGGATACTCTAATGCGACAGAAATAGCGGGTACTGAAAGTGGTAGTACATTAATGCAGATGTTAAATTCAGAAGATAGTTCTAAGGGTTTATGGTGGAATGGAACAGAGGGTATTATATATTATTATGATGGAGGAATGCAAACTAAGACTGTAAACTTTGGTTTGGATGAATATAAAATTAGTGATAAGGTTAAAGCATTAATTGCCACTAGTAGGTTTTATTTAAGTTCTATTGAGGGAACTGGGACTAGTACTGCACATGCATATTATACTAGGGAAAGGACTAAACTAGGCACTAGAAGTGGAAGATATGATTCTGATAGATCATACTACTGGGATGGAAAAGTAGCTTTAATGTATGCGTCAGATTATGGATATACTATAGGAAATGTTTGTTATTCACTTGATTTATATAACAAAAATATGAGTAAAGAATGTAGTAAAAAAGGATGGCTTATAGGAAATGGATCTAATTGGGTAATATCTCCTGCTAATTCTAATGCTATTACTGCATATGCAATTTTAACAACCGGAGGTATTGGTAGTAGTGACTATTATAATACTACGTTTAAAGTCTTTCCTACTTTCTATTTAAAATCAGATGTTATGATTAATGGTGGTATAGGTTCTGTTGATAATCCTTATGTCCTATCATGAAATTAATATTATTAAAAAAAAGAAACCTTATAAATCAGAGGTTTCTTTTTTGATAATATGTTATAAGTTAATTTTTATTTAAATCAAAGTTTTTCTTTTCTTCTTCAATGGCATTAATTAGTTCTTGTTCTGTTGGCATATGCAATTTATATTCAGTAGAAAATATTGTTTTATTATCTTCTGGTAAGGTATATTTTACAATGGTTTCATTTTTATTAGTTGATAACAATATTCCAATTGTTTTATTTTCATCATCTTGTTTAATTTCTCTATCATAGTAGTTAACATACATTTGCATTTGTCCAATGTCTTGATGGGATACTTTTCCTATTTTTAAATCAATAATAACAAAGCATCTTAAAAGTCTATTATAAAAAACTAAATCTGGGTAAAAATGATCTTCTTCTAAAGTGAGTCTAACTTGGTTTCCAACATAACTAAAACCTTTTCCTAATTCTAATAAGAATTCTTTTAAGTGTTCTATAATGTTTTTTTCTAAGTCGTTTTCAAGATAATTTGTGTTTTCTTTTATATCTAAAAACTCTAGTACGAATGGATCTTTTATTAAATCTTTGCTAGTTTTTAAGATTTGTCCTTTTTCGGATAGCTCAAGTATTTTTTCTTTGTCAGCAGATATAGTTAATCTTTCATAAAGTAGTGAATCTCTTTGTCTTTGCAATTCTCTAACACTCCATTTAGAGTTTATACATTCATTTAAATAAAAGTTTCTTTTAGGTTTTTCTTCTATTTTAATAAGTTCTAAATAATGAGACCAACTTAATTTGGCAGACACTGTCTTCCAATTTGGATACATTAAATAGAATTTTCTCATAGTTCTTAAATTTCTTGAAGAAAATCCCTTACCGAATTCATTAGTTAGTTTAATAGACAATTTATCTAATATAGCATCTCCATAACTTGCTCTTTCATCACCTTGCTGTATTTCCATAATTATTTTTCCTATATTCCAATATAGATTAAGCATTTCTGTATTAACTGTTTGATAAACTTTATTCCTACTAGTGATAACTAAATCTTTTATATTATTAAAAAAATTATTAAATTTATTATCATTACTAATTAATTCATTATTCATAAAGTACCTCCTAATGTTATATAACACTATTATACTATAAATTCTTAAAAATTCATCTAACTTGACTAAAATTTATTTAAGTTTTTATAGTTAATCTTTACATCGATTATATTTTAAAATTTTACCCTTATAACTATAGACTTTAATGGTATTATCTGCTAAAATTAGTATTGAGAGGTGTTATATGAAATTAAAAGTAGGAGTTATTTTTGGAGGGCAAAGTGTAGAACATGAAATATCTATTATTACTGCTCTTCAAGCTATGGAACATATTGATAATGATTATTATGAGGTAGTACCTATATATATTGCTAAAGATTTAACTTGGTATTCTGGAGGAATGTTTAGGTTTTTAGATAGTTTTAATAATTATAATTTAATTGAGAAATATGGTACTAAAGTTAATTTAGTTAATAAGTCAGGTAGGTTTGTTCTTCAGTCTACAGGATTATTAAAAAGAGAGGTTAATGAGATACATATTGCTTTTCCTATGGTACATGGTTCTAATTGTGAGGATGGTACTTTGCAGGGTTATCTTAATTTAATAGGTATACCTTTTGTAGGGGATTCTATATATTCTTCTTCATTATGTCAAGATAAGGTATTTACTAAAGAGATACTTAGGAGTAATAATATACCCGTTACTGATTATATTTGGTTTTATGAAAGTGATTATTTGAATAATAAAGAGGAGTTATTTAAAAGAATAGATAAACTTCCTTATCCTTTAATTATTAAACCTGCTTGTCTTGGTAGTAGTGTAGGTATAGAGGTTGTTAAACAAAAAGAGGAATTGGATTCTACGATTAAGAGAGTACTTGCTTATGATAAGAAGATAGTTATAGAGAGAATGTGTAAGGGAGTAGAGTATAATATATCTATACTTCGTACTAATGAGAAGTTTTTAACTAGTTCTATTGAATTAATTAACTGCGAGGTAGAGTTTAGGGAGTATAAAGATAAATGTTATAAGGATAATGAGGAGAATGATACAATTAAGAGATCATTTCCTAAAGATTTAGATAGTAAATTTAAAGAAGAAATAATAGATATTTCTAAGAAGACCTTTAATTTGATATTTAATACTGGTTTTTGTAGGATAGATTTTCTATATGATGGTAAGAAGTTATATGTTAATGAGATTAATCCTATTCCTAATTGTTTTGCCCATCATCTTTGGGAGGATGCTAATATTTCCTATAAAGAGCTTTTAAATATTATGATAAAAGATTCTATAAAGGAAAAGAATATTAAGGATTCTATGACTTTAACAATAGATAGTAGTGTATTAAAAGAGTTAACTACTAATGATATAAGGAGTATGAAATAATGATTGCCTATATCAGGGGGGTAGTTACAGAAGTAACTAGTAGTTATATAGTAATAGAAAATAATAATATTGGATATTTTATATATGTTGCTAATCCTTATTATTATAAAGTTAATAATGAATATATAGTGTATACATACTTTCATATAAGACAGGAGGAATATACTTTATATGGTTTTAAGAGTAAGGAAGAGTATGATATGTTTATTAAGTTAATATCTGTTAAGGGGTTAGGGCCTAAGACTATTCTTCCAATGTTAGCGGTTGATTCTATAACAAAGTTACAGGAGGCAATTGAGGGAAGTGATTTATCTTATTTGAAGAGATTTCCTAAAATAGGGGATAAGGTTGCAAGACAGATAATATTGGATTTAAAGGGTAAGATTGTAGTAAGAGAGGAGTCTAAAGATGATATAAGGAAAGTTTTATTATCTTTAGGATATAAGAATATAGATATTAATAGGGTTATTTCTAAAGTAGATAGTAGTTTATCTCTTGAAGAGCAGGTTAAACAGGCTCTTAGACTAATGGTTTAGTTTATATATTTATTTTAAAGTATTAGTTTAGTTATTCCAAAAAAAGAGGAATTGGACATTTTTTTTGGAATAGAGTATTGATAAAATTCATATAATCGAAAATATTATATATACTTGTAAAAAAAAATTAGAAAAGTACTTGAAGAGAATATAAATATGTGGTAAAATATGGATAGTAAAGAAAGAAATATATTTTGACGGAGTCAAAATATATTAAGAAAGGAGCCCCTCATGAATAAATATTTTAAAGGAAAATCATTAATACGAACATTTGTTTGGGGGGGGCTGTTTATGCGAACGTTCGCATAATGCACCTTATGTGCCCATAAAAATTATGTGCCCATTATTAAAAATAAGCTCATTTTCTGGGCTTTTTTCTTTTTTTATGTTCGCATAATAAATTATGTGATATTATTATTTTGTGAAAATAAAAGGAGGATTGATATTTATGTTTTCACAAAATTATTTAGTAACTAAGAATTATAGTTACAGTAAACATATATATAGTGTGTATAATCAATATGCCAAATATTTATTTAAATTAGGTATCAGTTATGATACACAGAAATGGAGGTTTAATCATATAAGGAAATTCTTGTATTAGCCATATAATAAGGCATTATAAGGGATTTTATTTAATTGATGATGGTTTTTCATTAACTGTAATAAAAGAATTATTTGAATATAAAAACCTGACAACCACAGAAATATAAATGAGGGTTTTTTTTGGAAAGAAAAAAGAAATATTAGAAAAAAATAGAATAAATAAAAGTTTGAAAATAAAAATACCAAAAAAGAAATATTAGAGATAGAGGTATTTTTGAGAAAAAATACAAAAATTAACCAAACTATTATGCGAACATAAAAAATAAAAAAAAGCCCATTTTTCAGGCTTTTATTTAATAATGGGCACATAATTTTTATGGGCACATAAGGCTGTTTACAGCCAATTAAATAAAAATAAGAAAAATAGTATAAGAATTAAAGACTATGACAGTAAGAATACAGGAGTATTCTAGTTTGTCATAGTCTTTTTACATGCTTGAAGGGAGTAAGAAAATGATAAAAAGAGTAGTAATAGTATTATTAATTGTGTTAACTTCATTTACGGTATTTGCCCTTTATAGGACACTTGCTTATGATACTAGTGTAGTAGAGAATACCCTAAGTACAACGGATTTAGATTATACATTTCAAATAGGTAATAGTAGTATTAAACAGTTAGTAGTGGAACCTAACGAGACTAGGTATTATGATGTAGTAATGTATAACCCTAATCCTGCGAAGATAAGTTATGTTATTTATTATGAGATGGTTAGTCCTACTACTAAACCAGAAGAGTTTAGTATAGTATATAAGAAGAGAAGTAAGAATAAATCTAGTGGTATAGCTAATAAAGAAAGTAATATAACTTTAACTATAGAAGTTAGTAATACTTCTTCTAGTGAAGTTAAAGTTAATCTAGGGGCTTTAGCAGGTTATGTTAAAGGGGGAGAACTTACTTTAGCTAGTGGGAAGGTGATGATACCTGAAGAGGTAATTCCTGCAAATGAATATATAGAATCATTAGATGATGGAACTAATGGTGACTCAGGTAGTGGAGTGTATAAGGTACATCATGATGAGATAAGTGCAACTGATAGTGTAACTGGAGAGAAAATACCTGCAGTAGATGATTATAGGTATTATGGGGCTAATCCTGATAACTATGTATGTCTAGATTTTGAGGGTAGTACGACATGTCCAGATAAGCATTTATATAGAATTATTGGTAGTATATATGATGAGTTAGAGGGAGTCAATAGGTTAAAGGTAATAAAGGCAACTGTTCTTACTGATGGTACAGTAAATACCTTTGCATGGGATATGAAGTCAGATGGAACATATACAAATATCTGGGCAACCCCAACAGAGACAAGAAATAATATAACTAATAACTATAGTAATAGTACCACTAGTGGTAGCTCTCTTATGATTATGCTTAATAGTGGTATCTGGTGGAGTGATACAACTAATACAGGGAAGATGCCTGACTATATTAATCAAAGTGTAAGAGATGTAGACTTTACTAATTACAAATTAAGTAGTACTGCTAAAAGGATGATTGGAGATTCTAGATATTATTTAGCAGGACATAATTCAACATCAATAACAACAACCACCTGTATACATACGAAAGAACAAAAACAGGAAATAATAGTGGAAGATATGATGAGAATAGACCATATTATTGGGAAGGGAAAGTAGCCTTAATGTATACATCAGATTATGGATATGCAGCAGGGACTACTTGTGTTAATGGAACTAATTTAAAAGATTATGATACTAGTTGTAAGAATAGTGATTGGCTATTCAATTCAAGTTATCAGTGGCTATTGTTCCCTCTCTCGTCCTACACTGACACTGCGTTCGTTGTCTCCACGACAGGCATCGTCGTCCCCGACTTCTACCTCGTCTACTATTGGCGTTCGGTTTGGCCAGTCTTCTCCCTAAAACCAGATGTAATAATAACCGAAGGAGATGGCACTATTGATAATCCATACACGGTTTCTAAAGGATAATACTTGACTTATCTATATTATTTTGCTACTATTAGATTGTCACTGTAGAAGGAGTTATAAATGTATTTTAAAGATTTACCTAATAATGAGAAACCTAGAGAGAGGTTAAAGATATATGGTAAGGAAAATTTAAGTAATGAAGAGTTATTACAGATATTAATTCAAAAGGGTAATAGGAAGTACTCTGTAAAGGATATATCTCTTAATGTGCTAGGAGATATTAAAGATATATCTAATCTTAAAAATTATAGTTTAAATACTTTAAGTAATATAGAGGGAATGTCCGAAGTGAAGGCTTCTCTTATTCTCTCTGCTGTTGAGCTTGGGAAAAGGATATATAAGGAATCTAGTCCTGATACTATGTTTCATTGTACAACTCCGGATGCTATTATTAATTATTTTCATAATTTATTTATAGATACTAAGCAGGAGGAGTTTTATGTTTTATATTTAGATAATAAGAAGAAGTTTATTGATAAGAGGCTTTTGTTTAAGGGAAGTATAAATATATCTATAGTTCATCCTAGAGAGATATTTAAGGAGGCTTATTTACTTTCTTCTTCTTTTATTATATGTATCCATAATCATCCTTCAGGGGATCCTAGTCCTTCTAGAGAGGATATAGAGGTTACAAAAAAACTTGTAGAGATTGGTAAGATACATGGGATACCTTTAATTGATCATTTAATTATAGGAAATAATAAGTATTATAGTTTCTATGAGGATAATAGATTATAACTTTACTTTTAATATTTATTATGTTAGAATACTTTTCATATGGAGGAGTTTATGAGTTATAATGAGTTTATTAGTAGGACTACTACTAAAACTGTGAATATGTTAAAGTATGCAATTAGTTTATATAAGGCTTTTGAGGATAAGGGGTTAGTTATTTCTATTAGTGAAAAAGAAAGAAGGGAATATTCTTTAAATATAATGGATAGAGTATATCTTATGCTTTATATTTCATCTTTAATACTTACTTCTAATTCTAATTCTAAGCCTAATATGGCTACTTTACTTCATCACTTGAATATTTCTTTAGATAAAGTAAAACTATTAGAAGAGGAAGAATATATAGTATATTATGATAGTTTATTTAAAGATGCTTTGACTACTATTAGTGAGGTAATATTTGAGAATACTAGTAGAAGAGATTTTAGGGAAGTTAATCCGGATAATTATATAAAGTATTTATATAGATTAGATAAACCTTATATTAAGGTCTTTGAAATATTAAATGGACTTGAAGTTATTAATAAACGGCAGAATATAGTTTTAGAGGGTAGTAATACTTCTAGAGATGATACTACTTCTTTAAAGGAGTATGGGTTATTTTTAACTAATATGTATTATGATCATAATCCTTTGGTTGGAAGTCATGATAAGTTAAAAGAGTTAATGATTAGTTTAATGTCTAATGATAAAAATGTTTTACTTTTGGGGGATTATGGGTGTGGTAAAAAGACGTTGGTAAAATCTCTTGCTTATTTAATTACTAATAATATGGTTCCTGATATTTTACAGGATATGAAGATAGTTAAATTGGATATGTCTCTTGTTATGGGAAGTGTATACCCTAGTGTTATAGAAAATAGAGTAAGAAGTATATTTAATGATTTAAAAGATAGAAGAGATATTATTTTATTTATAGAGGATATTAATATGTTTAGTAGTCAGAAGAATAATAACGTTTTAGAGTATTTTATGCCTTATTTATTAGATAAAAGGTATAAAGTAATTATGTCTACTACTGATTGTAAAAGAAATAATAAGGAATTTTATTATAACTTTGATGTAATTAATATTAATGAGCCTTCTTTAGAGGAGGTATATTATATTTTACTTAATACATATAAGTATTTAGAAAAAGAATATTTTATTAAGATATCTTCTAAAGAAGTGCGTGATATATTATGGTATATAGTTAGTATGACTGATAGGAGTTTACGTAATTTAGATAATAATATAGTTAATCCTTCTCTTGCTATTAGTTTGTTAAAGAAATCTTTTGCAGTATGTAAATATTGTGGTGATAGGGTAGTTGAGAAAAAACATGTAGATAGTTGTATTAAAGAGTCTCTTAGTATTAAGAAAAGTGTTAGGACTTCTATATATAAAAGAAGAATATATTCTAAAAGTGGTAATATTATAAATTTCCCAAATAATCTTGAAAAATGATAAATATTGTGTTAAAATTTATACATAATAACAGAAGGAGGAAGAAAATATGGGAAAGAAAGTTGCAATAAATGGGTTCGGAAGGATAGGTAGACTTGTTTTTAGAATACTTGAAGATAGTGAACTTGAAGTAGTAGCTATTAATGATTTATCTACTCCAGAAGAACTTGCTTATTTACTTAAATATGATACTAATCATAGAACTTATAATAGTAATATATCATATAATGAGGATAGTATTATTGTAAATGGAAGAAAGGTTTTAGTATTTTGTGAGAAAGATGCTGAAAATTTACCTTGGAAAGATTATGATATAGATATAGTCTTAGAATGTAGTGGTCATTATACTAAGTTAGAGGATGCTAAGAAACATATTACGGCAGGAGCTAAAAAAGTACTTATTAGTGCCCCTGGAAAGGGAGAGATGAAAACTATTGTATATGGTGTTAATGATGAAATATTAACTCCAGAAGATGTTGTAGTAAGTGCGGCTTCTTGTACTACTAACTGTTTAGCACCAGTATTAAAAGTTATTGAAGATAATTTTAAAATTATTAAAGGTAATATGACTACAGTCCATGCTTATACTAATGATCAGGTAACTCTTGATGTATCACATAAAAAGGGTATTAAAGAAAGGAGAGGTAGAGCGTGTGCTATGAATATAGTTCCTACTAGAACTGGAGCAGCGTCTGCTATTGGCCTTGTTATACCTTCCTTGGAGGGTAAATTAAATGGTAGTGCCTTAAGAGTACCTGTATCTGATGGATCTCTGGTAGACCTTGTATTACTACTTGATAATGATGTTACGGCAGAAGACATTAATAATGCATTTAAAAAGAGTGTTAATTCTAGTTTAGCATATACTACTGATCCAATTGTATCTTCTGATATAATAGGAACAAAGTGTGGTGGTATGGTTGATGGTAGTTTAACTAATGTAATAGATGGTAACTTAGTTAGAGTAGTAGCGTGGTATGATAATGAGATGGGTTATTCTTATCAAATGGTTAGGACCTGTAAAAAGATGTTTAATATAGAAAGTGATGAATAATCACTTTTTTATATTCTAAAAACTTGATATAGATTGAATTTTAAAAATAATTTTGTTAATTCTATTTATATTTTTAATATTTAATGATATAATTTTAGACATAATATATATTGTATTTCTGTATGATTGTAATTTTAAGAATAATATAATAAATAAAGAGGTAGTGTATAAACCTTTTATACTATCTTTATTATAGAGAGGTGAAAGATATGAGTAAGAAGATACTAGCTATTAGTGGTGGTGAAAATGGTAGGATTCTTGAAGATGGTACACCTACGTTATATGAAACGGAAAAAATTGATGAAGAAATTGTAAAATTATCTAAAAAGAAAAATCCTAATTATTTGTTTATAAATCATTCAATGTGTTTTTCTGAGGAAATTCAAGAGAGTTATTTTAATGTAATGAAAAAAATATATGGAGATAGATTTGGGTGTGAGTGTAAACATTTAAGTTCGAATGATTTATTAAATAAAGAATTAGTCAATGAATTAGTAGAGTGGGCAGATATAATTTATGAAGGTGGTGGTGATACTAAAGCGATGATTAATCTTTGGTTAAAGACAGGATTTGATAAAATTTTATATGATGCTTGGAACAAAGGAAAGGTTATTTGTGGAATTTCTGCTGGTGCGGTTTGTTGGTTTAGAGAATGTAATACAGATTCAGTACATGATGGTGAGAATGTATTTGAAACACTTTCGTGTTTAAATTGGTTTAATTTATTTGTTACTCCGCATTGTGATGAAGAGGGAAGATATTTATCTACAAAGGAGCAATTACGGGAAAATGGACAGATTGGAATTATGATGTCTAATAGGTCTGCTATAGAAATTATAGATGATAAATTTAAAATTATATTAAATAGATTAGATAATAAAGCAGAACCATATATTTTAAAATCATATTGGAATGATGGTGTTTATCATGAAGAAAAATTAAATAATGAAAATGAGTTTTTACCTATTAATAGTTTGTATTCTAAAAAATAATACTTTTAGTGATGAATAATCACTTTTTTCTATTCTAAAAACTTGCATATTTATTTTATTCGTGGTACAATTATTTTGTTAGAAAAATAAGTTTTGAGGTGGTTAATAGTGGCAAAGAAGAAACAAAAAAAAGAAAAAGAGAGTAAGTTTGAATATAGTAATGAGATATTGGGACTTTTTCTTATTTTAACTGCTATTATTGGGATTGGTGCTTATGGACCAGTTGGTAATTTTGTGAAGTCTTTTGCAGTTTTTTTAGTGGGTATTCCATATTTATTTATTCTTTTGTTTATTCTTTTTATTGGGGGATATTTGATAGTTAAAAGGAAGATGCCTAATTTAGTATCAGGACGTTTAATTGGTATTTATATTATATTTTTAGCGTTTTTGGTATTTTTACATACAGAATATGTTAAAGTAGAGGGTCTTAATTTAAATATTATTAAGACAACATTTGATAATGTTTTGTTAACTTTTAAAGATAGTTATGCTGTTTCTAATTGTGGTGGTGGTATGATTGGAGCTTTACTTGCATATTTATTTAATCTTGCTTTTAAAGAGGGTACTGTGATTGTGTTAATTACTATGGTTCTTCTTGGACTTATACTTGTATTTAATACTTCTCTTATTGGACTAGTTAAGAAAGTTAAACTTCCTAAACTTAAGGGTATAAAGAAAAAAGAGAAAGATGAGAAGGAAGAGGGTAATGTTAGTGAAGAAGAAGATATTGTAGATAAGGTTATTATATCTTCTGCTAAAGAGCTTGCTCATGTTAAAGAGGAAGAGAAGAAAGAGGAGGCTCTTAGTATTAAAGAAGAGGTAGTTTCTATTTCTGGGGATTATAAGTTACCACCTTTATCACTTCTTAAAACAGTAAAAAATGTAAGTACTAAAGATAATGAGAATTATGCTAAAGAATCTATTGCAAAGTTAGAACAAATACTTGGGGTTTTTGAGATTAATGGTAAGATAGTGCAGGTTAATATTGGACCTACAGTTACACAGTATGAACTGGAGTTAAAGGCAGGTACTAAGGTTAATAAATTACTTTCTATTCAAAGAGAGATTGCTTTAGCTCTTGCTGCTAAAGATGTTAGAATTCAGGCTCCGATTCCTGGAAAGAATACTATTGGTATTGAACTTCCTAATAAGGTTAATTCTTCTGTTTCTTTTAAAGAGGTTTTAGCGTCACTTCCAGAGGTTAATAAGAAGAATATTCTTGCAGTTGCTCTTGGTAAGGATATTATGGGTAAGGTTAAGTGGACAGAGATTAATACTACTCCCCATCTTTTAGTAGCGGGTGCTACTGGTAGTGGTAAGTCAGTATGTATGAACTGTATTATAGCGTCTATTTTGATGAGGACTAAACCTGATGAGGTTAAACTTGTTATGGTGGATCCGAAAAAGGTAGAGCTTACTATGTATAATGGGGTACCTCATTTACTTTGTCCAGTTGTTACTGATCCGAAGAAGGCTAGTATTGCTCTTAAGAATATAGTTAGTGAGATGGAGAGAAGATATGAAGTATTTGAGTCTACTAGAACTAAGAAGATAGAGCAGTATAATGAGTATTGTGATACTCATCCTGAATATAAGAAATTACCTTATATAGTGGTTATAATAGATGAGCTTGCTGATCTTATGTTAGTGGCTGCTAAAGAGGTAGAAGATTCTATTATGAGAATTACTCAGATGGCTAGAGCTGCGGGTATACATTTAATTGTAGCTACACAAAGACCTTCTACTGATGTTATTACAGGGGTAGTTAAAGCTAATATACCATCTCGTATATCTTTTGCGGTATCTTCAGGAATAGATTCTAGAACTATATTAGATTCTACTGGAGCTGAGAAACTTCTTGGTAGGGGGGATATGCTTTTCTTACCAATGGGAGAGAATACTCCTTTAAGAGTGCAAGGAGCATTTGTAAGTGAGGATGAGTTACAGAAGATAGTAGATTATGTTATTAGTCAGCAGAAGGCTATATATGATGAGTCTTTAACTGTAGATAAAGGTGGTAGTTCTAAGGGTTCTAGTGATGATTATGCTAGTGAAGATGAGTATGATGATCCATTATATAATGAAGTAGTAGAGTTTGCTATAAGTGCAGGTAAGATTAGTGCTTCTCTTATTCAAAGAAAGTATCGTCTTGGGTATAATAGAGCAGCTAGAATAATAGATTTATTAGAAGAACGTGGTATTATTGGACCCGCTAATGGTTCTAAACCTCGGGAAGTACTTGTCAAAAAGAGTAATGAAGAAGAATAGTAAAAGAAGGCGATTATTATGTCAAGTAAGAATAAAATATTAACAATAGATAATTTAATAGATAAGGTTAAAGTTTATGATGAGGATAAAAAACATTTAGATTTAATTAATAAAGCTTATGCTTATGCAGCATCGAAACATTTAGGACAAAAAAGAATTACTGGAGATGATTATATTCAGCATCCCCTTAATGTTGCTTTAATACTTACAGAGATAAATTCTGATTATAAGGCAATATGTGCTGCACTACTTCATGATACTATTGAGGACTCTACTGGTACTTTTGAGGAGATATGTAAATTATTTGATAAAGAGATAGCTAATTTAGTTGAGTGTGTTACAAAAATTAATCGAATAAGTTTTTCTTCGGAGTCAGAACAGATAGCTGCTAATCAAAGAAAGATTTTGGTGGGACTTAGTTTTGATGTTAGGGTAATAATTATTAAACTTGCTGATAGACTTCATAATATGAGAACTCTTTATGTTATGCCAATAGAAAAGCAAAGAAAAAAGGCTAAAGAAACTTTGGAGATACTTACTCCGGTTGCTCATAGACTTGGTATATATAAAATAAAGAGTGAGCTGGAGGATTTATCTTTAAGGTATTTAAAGCCAGAAGCTTATTATGATATTGTAGAGAAGTTAAATCTTAAGAAGACAGAGAGAGATGAGGCTGTTGGAAGAATGCTTAGTGAAGTATCAAGTCTTCTTGATCTTCATAATATTAAGCATGAAATAAAAGGCAGAAGTAAAAGTATATATAGTATTTATACAAAGATGAATAAGGGTAAGAGATTTGATGATATATATGATATACTTGCTTTGCGTATTTTAGTAGATACTAAACAAGAGTGTTATCTTGCTCTAGGACTTATTCATTCTAAATATAAACCAGTTCCGAAGAGATTTAAGGATTATATTGCAATGCCTAAAACTAATTTATATCAATCTCTTCATACTACAGTATTTGGGGTTTTTGGACAACTTTTTGAGATTCAAATAAGAACTTATGATATGGATAAGATTGCAGAGTATGGTATAGCGTCTCATTTTGCTTATAAAGAAAATACTACTTATAATACTAAGGATGCTATGGAGCAGAAGTTACAAATATTTCGTAATATAATAGAGTTGAATGAGTCTTCAAGTACTCCGGAAGAATTTATAAATAGTATTAAAAAAGATATACTTACTAGTAATTCAATATATGTATATACCCCTAAAGGGGATGTTATAGAGCTTCCTGAAGGTTCTACTACAGTAGACTTTGCTTATAAGGTGCATAGTGAAGTTGGGGATACTATGACGGGGGCTATAGTTAATGATAATATTGTTCCTTTTGATTATGTTTTAAAGACTGGAGATATTATTAAAGTTAATACTAATAGTAATTCTAGACCTAGTAAAGATTGGCTTAAGTTTGTTATTACTTCTGGAGCTCGTAGTAAGATTAAATCTTATTATGCTAAGTTAGAAAAAGATGATAATATAGCTAAGGGTATTGAAATATTAGAAAAAGAATTTAGAAAGAAGAATTTACCTATTAATGAGACAATAAATAATAATTTAAATACTATATTAAAAGAGTTTAATTTAAAGAGTATTGATGATTTGTATATGTCTTTAGGTAGTGGTAAAATAAATATATCTTTAGTTATTAAATGTCTTAAGAAGAAAGATGATAAATGGTCTTTATCTAAGATATTTAAGTTAAATACCCCAAAACCTAAGAGTGATACTACCTTAAATAAAGATGCTATATTAGTTGAAGGCTTAGAGAATATAAAGACTACTATTAGTCAGTGTTGTAAACCAGTCTATGGAGATAATATAGTGGGTTATATTACTAAGGGTAATGGTATTACTATTCATAGAGTAAACTGCTGTAATGTTACTGATTTGGATGAGAGACTTATTAATGTTAAGTGGAATAGTTCTGTAGAAAGAAGGTATGCTACTGATATTCTTGTATATACTTCTAATAGTGATAATTTAGTAGATATTATATCTAAAGCTAGTTCTAATAATGTTACTATTGATAAGATTGAGACTATTAATAAGGGTACAGAGAAAGTATATTTAATTACTGTTATGGTATTTTCTAAAGATATGCTTGATAAATTTATTAGTATTTTAAATAATTTAAGGTTTGTAAAGAAAGTTAGAAGGAAGGTTAATTAATGAGGGTTGTTTTACAAAGATGTACTTCTTCTTGTGTTAGAGTAGATGGTAAAAAAGTAGGTAGTATTGATAAGGGACTTCTTCTTCTTGTGGGATTTAATAGTCTTAGTGATAAAGATAATATATCTTATATGGTTAATAAGATTGTTAATTTAAGGATATTTGATGATGAAGAGGGGGTTATGAATAAGTCACTTCTTGATATTAATGGTAGTGTATTATCTATTAGTCAGTTTACTTTATATGCTGATACTAAAAAGGGAAGAAGACCTAGTTATATAGAGGCATTAAATGGGAAAGATGCAAATATGTTATATGATTCATTTAATTGTGAATTTAGGAAATATGGTATAAAGTTAGATACAGGAAGGTTTGGCTGTGATATGAAGATATCGTTAGAAGCTGATGGTCCTGTTACAATAATATTGGAAAAATAAAGGAGGAGTTATGAATAATGATAGAATAGATTATAAATTATTAAATGTTGTATTACTTCTTACAATAGTACTTTTGGTATATTTAATTAGGGGTGTTTGGGTTGGAGCTTTAAAATTGGTATTTGATATATTGTTTCCTTTCTTAATTGCTTTTGCTATTGCATACGCACTGTATCCTATTGTTAAGAAATTAAGAGGGGCTGGTTGTCCAAAATGGTTAGCAGTTTTAACAGTATCTATTATTACTATAGGAATAATATTAATAGTTTTAGTTCTGGCTGTACCAATGCTATATGAACAAACTTTATTATTTATAAGTAATATGTCAGTATTTATTTCTGATATATCAAGTAAATATGAGTTAAATTTAAAGGTACTTCAAACATCTTTATCAGAGATGTCTAGTAACATGATTGAGAATGTTGGTAAGTATTTATCTAGTGGGGCTATTACTTTAGTTAATACGGGAGTAAGTGTTATTGCTAATGCTATCGTAGTTATAGCTGCTAGTTTATATTTTATAGTAGACATGGAGAAGATAAGGGCGTTTTTAAAGAATAATTTACGTGGTAAAAAGAAGAGGACTTATGCTTATCTTAAGAAGTTAGATACAGAGATTACTAATTATACTAGGGGTATTGGTATGAATGTTTTAGTACAAGGATTAGAGTATACATTTGCTTTCCTTATAATAGGTCATCCTAACTTCTTAGTTTTAGGGTTATTATCTGGAATATTTACTATTATACCTATTTTTGGGGGATTGTTTGTAAGTATTTTAGCACTATTAATATCTTCTGTTATTAGTACTAAGTTATTTATATTAACTGCAGTTATACTAGTTGTATGTCCTCAGATAGATAGTTATGTTATTGGTCCTAGAATATATGGTAAATCTAATCAGTTACATCCACTTATAATAATTTTTGCAGTTTTTGCAGGAGGTATTATTGGAGGATTCTGGGGAATAGTACTTTCTATACCTATAGCTATAATTTTAATTACAACGTTTAAGTTCTTTAAAGAAGATATAAATGGAAAAATCATTAAAATTAAGGAAAGGGAGAAATAATAGTGAAAAAGAAGATTTTATTTGGCTTATTTGTTTTACTTGGAGTTTTTAATTTGGTATATGCTGAAGAAGTTAATAATGATATTGACCTTACGTCAGGAGATTTATTAATTAGTGAAGGGGATAAAGGGTTAGAGAAGTTTAATTCAGTATCAGATGATGATATAGAGTTTAATAAGAAAATATTTGGGTCTAATGCTATTTTTGGGGATACTGTCCATGATAATGGTATAGTCCAAGGTATTAATACTACATTTGGTAATAATGTAGTTTATAATGGTACAAGTGATTATGGATTTGTATTTGGTAATAATGTTACAGTTAATGGTAATATTATTAATGATGGGGCTGTTTTTGGTAATAATGTTACTTTTGGTAAAGATGCGGTTATAGGTAGAGATATTTCTGTATTTGCTAATAAAGTTGTTCTTTCAGGAACTTTTGAAAGAGATTTAGTGGTTTATGCATCAGAAGTGGAATTAAATAATGTTACCATAAAGGGTAATGTTAAGATTGATGCTAGTAAGATAGTAGTTTATTCAAATACTACAGTTATGGGTAATTTAAGTTATCCAAGTGATATAGATGAGGATAGATTAATTATAAATAGTGATAGTAAAATTACTTCAATGAGTTCTTTTGCTTCTGATGTTAAAGAAGAGACTACCGGGGATATTGTATGGGATAAAGTATCTTCACTACTTTCACTTTTAATAATATTTTCTGTATTATACTTCTTAGTACCTAAGTTATTTGATAATCTAAATAGAGATTTACTTAAAGATTTTGGGGCTGGACTTATAGTATTGATTGGTCTTCCAATAGTATGTTTCTTCTTATTTATAAGTGTTTTAGGTCTTCCTCTTGCTATACTTCTTATATTATTTTATATAGCGTTAATTTATTTAGGTACTATATTTACTGGGTATTTATGTGGGGAAGTATTATTTAATAAATTAAATAAGAAGAATGTTAATAAGTATTTAATGGGACTTA
Organism: uncultured Bacilli bacterium; assembly: GCA_934096315.1. Lineage (GTDB taxonomy): Bacteria > Bacillota_I > Bacilli_A > RF39 > UBA660 > UMGS2068. The sequence continues at coordinate 77,527 of CAKOLT010000001.1, read as the reverse complement.
CAGGTATTGTAATTGTATTTGTTTTAAAATTAATACCATTTATAGGAATGTTAGTTACATTTATAGTTATTTGTATTTCTTTAGGAAGTTTGGTATTTCTATTTAAGAAGAAAAAATAGTTAAAAGATCTTTAAGGTCTTTTTCTTTTGTGTATAAAAATCTTTTTATTGTTAATTATATTAGTGGTGATAGATATGAAATATATTAAATATGCTTTAGTAATTATGATTCCTCTTCTTATAATGTGTGCTTGTTCTTTGGGGAATACTCCCACCAGTAAGGTGGAGGATTTATTTACTAAGTATCAGAAGCTTGATAAGGATATAACAACTCAGATAGATAATGTTTTAAATAATGCTGATCTTAATCAGATTGATAAGGATAGATATAGAAAAATAATGGAGAAGCAGTATAGGAATTTAACATATGAGATTAAAGATGAGAGAATAGATGGGGATAATGCTATTGTAACTGTTACAATAGAGGTCTTAGATTATAAGAAGGTAGTAGATACTTCTTCAGTAGATAGTGATAAAATTGATAGGTTAGAAAAAGTTAAAGATAAAGTTAAGTATACTTTAGATTTAGAGGTTTATAAAGATAAGAATGGTAACTGGACTTTAAATAATCTTACAGAAACAGATATTAAGAAAATCGAAGGAATGTATTAATATCTTTTTTTCATATTTTCTTTTTCGCTTAATATAATTTACTAGAAAAGAGGGAATATATGATAAATAAGAATAATTTATGGTTTTTAACATTATTTAGTTTAGTACTTGTATTAAGTATTTATTATGTAACTATGCCTACTGATGCTTTTGTTACTAATAATAATGCAGAAAGTGCAAATGAAGAAGCTAAAGTAAATATTACAGAAACAGATGTTATATCAGCTTTAAAACTTGAGGATGATAATGCTTCAAATAAGGAAATATCAGAAATAAAAGAAAAATTATCTGATTCTAAAACTTCTGTAGAAGAGAAGAATAAAGCGTTTGAAGAATTAAAGAAAGTAAATGGTAAAGTTGCTAAAGAAGAGATGATTGAGGAAAAAATTAAAACAGAATTAAAACTAGATACTTTTGTAAAAACTGATGGTGATCAGATTAGAGTAGTCGTAGGTTCTAGTGAGCATTCTGCCTCTCTTGCAAATGAAATAATGAGGTTAGTACAGAGTCTGTATGATACTAAAATGTATATTTCAGTGCAATTTCAAAACTAAAATAGGTAAAATACTCTCACTTTTATGGTAACATGGCATACTATATTATGAGTAAACATAGACCACCCTATAGGGAAGTGAGGTATTTATGAATAAAAGTATACTAACAAAAAGAGAAAGAGAAGTATTTAATTTACTAGTAAAGAATAAAACAACTAGGGAAATAGCTAGTGTATTAAAAATTAGTGAAAAGACTGTAAGAAATCATATTTCAAATGCAATGCAAAAACTTGCTGTTAAAGGAAGAGCACAAGCAGTAGTAGAACTTATTAAACTAAAGGAAATAGCTTTATAAAAAAGTTATTTCTTTTAGTATATTTATATATTTTTTTCATATACTCTAATAGGTGATTCTAATGCTTTTGAGAATGTCTATGAAAAAAATAATGGTCTCTTCTTTAAGCCTATTTATACTCCTTCTTATTTATTTAATTCCATCTTCAAAGATGGAGGAGTTAACACTTAAGAATGATGATGTTACCTACATTCAAAATAATACTTTAGAAACTATTTATTTACTTGATAAAAATGATTATATTGGAAGAAGTAGTATTGTTACTTGTAATTGTGATGTTGTCTCTAAGGCTAGGCAGTTAATTGAAGGGCTAATAATAGATGGTATGCAAAGTAATATTATACCTAATGGATTTCGGAGTATATTACCTCCGAATACTAAGATATTGAATTTATCTTTAGATAATGATGTGCTTACTATTGATTTCTCTAAAGATATACTTGATATTTCTAAAGATTATGAAGAGAAGATGATTGAGGCTTTAGTATATACTTTAACACAACTTGATGGTATTAATAAAATAAAGATTCTAGTAGAATCTAACGAACTTAAGACCCTTCCTAATTCTGGTAAAAAGTTAAATGAAATATTAGATAGATCATATGGAATTAATAAAGAGTATAGTTTAACTACTTTAAATAATGCTCAGTCTTATACTGTGTATTATGTTAGTTCGTATAATGATAATTATTATTATGTTCCTGTTACTAAGTATATAAATAATGATAATCAAGATAAGATAAAATTAATAATTAATACACTGGCTACTTCGTTTTCTTATGAAAGTAATTTAATGAGTTTTTTAAATGAAAGTACTAAACTACTTAATTATGAATTAAATGATGATTCTATTACTCTTAATTTTAATGAAATGATCTTAAATGATATAGCTTCAGGTAGTATTTTAGAAGAGGTTGTTTATACGATTTGTTTGTCTTTAGAAGATAGTCTTGGGGTAAAAGAAGTTGTTTTTAATACAAATAATCAAAAAATATCAACAATTTTATTAAAAAACCTTGATTAATTTAAAAAAATGGTGTATAATCTGTTTGTAACTTGGTTATGCACTGTTGTCCTCGTAGCTCAGCTGGATAGAGCACACGCCTTCTAAGCGTGCGGTCATAGGTTCGAATCCTATCGGGGACGCCATTTTTTATGAAAAAAGTTATTTTATATAATTTTTTTTTTACTGTAGGAGGGTTAGTTATTATGAATAAATCATTTATATGGGTTGGAGATAAAGTTAAAGTATTTGATGAAAAAGGTAACTTAAGACTTATGGATTCTTGTGAGAATTTAGAAGATAAATTAATTGAAGAAAATGCTATAGAAGTGCTTTCTAAAATGAAAGATAGATTAAGTGATAAGATTAGTACAGTTAATTCTTTATATAGTAAGAATTCTACGCTTTCTTTTGACCATTTTGTTTTGGGACTTGCTAGTTTAATATCTTTTATTCTTGGAGCAGAGTGTTTTTATTTGTTTGAGGGGGTTACAAAGTTAGTTATTAGTTCTCTTTTGGTTTTATCTGGTTCCTTTACCGTGGGTATGTTTGCCGATAGTTTATATAGATGTAGATTAGTTACTAAACTTAAAAAGAATTTGTTAAATATGTGTAATGAGTATTATAAAGTTGAAGATTTATTAATTTCTGCACAAAAGAAGCTACAAAAACTTGAGAATAGTCATACTTCAGTAGAAGTAAATAGTAAAGAAATACCAGTTAATGATATAAAGAGATTGCATGAACTTAAAAGTGAGTTAATTAAATTACAAAGTGAAGTTGATACTAAGGAAGGTGTTAAGATACTTTCTAAAAGAAGGGGGGATATGGATGAATAAAGAATATATTAATCGTGGTGATAAGGTAATTATAAATGATGAGTTAGGGGATCAAAAAGTAGTTGATAATTGTCATAATATTGAGGAGATACTATCTCAGGAGAATGCAATTGAATATTTGAAAAATAAACTTTTTATAGCAGGAAGAGATAGTTTTAAGTTACTTTTAAGTATGGGAGAATACCAAGTTAAAGCTTTACAGTGTTTATTATTTGGTATAGCGATTCCTGCAGTATCATATATTTTTGGTAATTTATTTCCTATTTTTGGTAGTAGTTTTATATTTAATTCATCACTAGGGTGGATTAATGAGACATTTGTTTTGTCATTTATTCTTGGAGCTGTCGTAAGTGCCCCAATTCTTGGACTTGCTATTGTGAATTTAGTTTTAGCTTTTAGGGAAGGTAATAAATCAAAAAAACTTCAAAATGAGATGAAAATTATTTCGAAGCTAATAGAGAGAGAAGAGAAAAAATTAGAGGAAATGGAAATAAAGAAAATAAAAACTAAAAAAGAAGATAACAGTATTAAAGAAGTTAATGATAAAGAGATGCTTATAAACCTTAAAAATGAGTTATTAGAGTTAGATTCTAGTAAAAAGACAGTAGATGCAAAGTATAAGAAAAGAGTAAAATAAAAAAATAGTTTATATCACTTTTGATGTAAACTATTTTTACATTTTATAACTTTTAAGAATAACATTAATCATTGAATATGATATATTACCTGTATCATTACCAATAATTTCAGTTCTAACTTCAAGATTACCCCCCAGTATAAATATCTGCAAAATTAACTTCTGGAAAATCCATATCACTGGTAGAACCTTTATTTAAAGTAAATTCCATATCACTAATTTTCTCACTAGTAGTAGTATTATATAAATAGAATTTACCTCTGGTATCATTAGTTACTCCAGATATTCTACCTCACATTTATTTTGTTTTATGTTTTTAAGTAATATTTGCTTGTGTATAATAACGGTTTATTTTGTAAATTTTATAAAAAGTATTGAAAAATATTTATTTAGTGTTATAATTAGTACTGTGATTGCCATATAGCCAAGCGGTAAGGCATCGGACTCTGACTCCGACATCGCTAGTTCGAATCTAGCTATGGCAACCAATAAGGTGATATAATGAATTATGAATATATAGCAAAGTTATTATTTCCTAATATCAAACATGATATTAGTTTTTATGAGGAAAAATATTCTTATAGAAAGGAGAAGGTTGTTACAAGGTTTGCTCCTTCTCCGACTGGTTTTGTCCATATTGGATCTTTATTTACTTCTTTTATTAATAGGAAGTATGCTAGTGATAATAATGGAGTATGTCTTCTTAGAATTGAGGATACAGACCAAAAGAGACTTATACCGGGGTCGGTAACTAATATTATTAATGATTTACGTGATTTTGATATTACATTTGATGAGGGAATGATTAGTGAAGAAGAAGAGAAGGGGTTATATGTTCCTTACCTTCAGTCTAAGAGATTAGATATATACTTAGCATATGCTTATTTTTTAGTTAAAAATAATTTAGCTTATCCTTGTTTTTGTACAGAGGAAGAGTTATCTAATATTAGAAGTGAGCAAATGGAGAAGAAAGATAGGATTGGTTATTATGGATCTTATGCTAAGTGCCGTGATTTATCTCTTGAGGATATTAAGGAAAATATTTCTAAGGGAAAGAAGTTTGTTATTAGATTAAAATCTAATGGTAATTTTAATAATAGAATTAAATTTAAGGATTTAGTGAAGGGAGAAGTAGAATTTCCAGAGAATGATTTAGATATAGTTCTTATTAAGAGTGATGGGTATCCTACTTATCATTTTGCTCATTTAGTGGATGATCATTTAATGAGGGTTACTCATGTTATCAGGGGTGATGAGTGGTTATCATCTTTTCCTATTCATTATCAGTTATTTCAAATTTTTAATTTTAAACTACCTAAATACGCTCATATATCTCCTTTAATGATAAAGGATGGTGAGACTACTAGAAAGATTAGTAAAAGACGTGATGTTTTTGCTAAGGTTAGTTATTATTATGAGGAAGGTATTTGTTATGAGGCAGTTAAGTTATATTTGATGACTATAGCTAATACGAATTTTGAAGGGTATATTAGTTCTAATCCAGATAATGGTATTGATTCTTTTAAATTTACATTTAATAAGATGTCTTCGAGTGGGTCTATATTTGATATGGATAAGTTGTTGAATATTTCTAAGAATTATATTTCTTTTTTATCAGCAGAAGATTTATATGATCGTTTACTTAATTATGTGAAAGTGTTTGATAAGGATTTTTATAGTTTGATTAATAAATATAGAGATTATACTATTAATGTTTTGAATATTGAAAGAGGGGTAAAGAAACCTCGTAAGGATTACTCTAAATATAGTGATATAAGAAATAATATATGGTATATGTATGATGAATTATTTAGTTATAATGATATAATTATCAAAGATTTTTATTCAAAGGATATTCTTCTTAGTTATATTAATAATTATTATGATGATTTTGATGATATTAACTTGTGGTATGATAATATTAAACAGTTGTGTGAAGAGTTTGGTTTTGCTAGAGAGGTTAAGGATTATAAGAATAGTCCAGGGGATTATAAGGGACATGTTGGGGATGTGTGTGAATTAATAAGGGTAAGTTTGACAGCTTCTTTAAATACTCCAGATTTATATCAGATTATGAAGGTTATGGGGAAGGATAGGGTATTAAAGAGGATTGAAGGATTTTGTAAGTATATGGATAACTCTACGGTGTAGGGTTATTTTTTTTAAATAATATATATTAAAATATATAGAATCATGATATAATGTGGTTAAAAGGAGTTACAAAATGTTAAAAAGAAGACAAAAAATAAGTTTTAATAAAAAAACATTTAAGTACTATGTTTATTTTCCAAATAATGTCAGGGAAAGTATGCCGGTATTAGTTTATTTACATGGAATAGGAGAGCGTGGAGATAATCTTGCTGATATTGAAAAATATGCATTACCTAAATACATGAATAGATTTGATATTCCGTATATTGTGATTGCTCCTCAATGTCAAGATAATAATTTTTGGGATTATCATTTAAGAGATGTTGAAAAAATATTAGATATTGAATATAAAAAATTTAAGTTTGATAAAAATAATATTTTTATATCTGGTTCGAGTATGGGAGCTTATGGTGCATGGAATTATTTAATACAAAGACCTAATTTGTTTAAGGGAATTATATCAGTTGCGGGTGGTATAACGCTTCCAATAGATCAGGTCTTGTTTCCAATAAAAGAAAAAGCAATTTTAATCTATCATGGAGATAATGATGATGTTATAGATTTAAATCAAAGTATAACTGCTTACAATAAATTGAAAGATATTGGAGCAACAAATATTGAATTAAAAATTATAAAAGATGATAATCATTACTTAACATCGCATGCATTTAAAGATAAATATTTATATGAATGGTTAATGAAAAATACGAAAGGAAGTTAGTAAAATGAGAGTAGTTAGTATAGGAGATCTTGTGACTGATTATTATTATAAGGATGGTAAATTAATAGGTGTAAATGGAGGTATGACTTCACATAACATTATTGCCAATTTAGCAAAAATGGGAATTGATACGGCAGTTTTCGGAGTCTGTGGTGATGATGTGCAGGGGAAGACTTGTATTAAAAGTCTTGAAGACTTAAAGGTTGATGTTGAAAATATTAAGGTATTAAATAATATTAGAACCCGTTCTTTTCATGTTTCTTATTTTGAAGAAGAAGGTAAGTTGTTATTTACTTCAAAAAAGAGATGTCCTTTTTGTAATAATAAGAAATGGTATGATGAGAGTTTAATAGATACTGATACTATTATGAATAACATTAAAATTGATGATATTTTAGTGTTTGATAATTTAAATGTAAAAAATCAAATAATAATTAATAATACTACTAATAAGAAATAATAATTATGTAAATTATATTAATATTATAAATGTTAAAATAGAAAGTCATTTAACCTCTATGAATGTGGGGATGAATGGCTTTTTAAAATATTAAAAAAAATAATAAAATATATTGTAAAATTTATATATATATGATAAAATAGTGTTATCTTAATATTAATGGCTCGTTGGTGAAGTGGTTAACACGTTGCCCTCTCAAGGCAATATACATGGGTTCAAGTCCCATACGAGTCACCATGCCGACTTAGCTCAATTGGTAGAGCAACTGAATCGTAATCAGAAGGTTGTGGGTTCAAGTCCTACATTCGGCACCAGAAGAAAATAAACCCTTAGTATAAGGTTTTTTTATTATAAATAAAGGAGGTATAATGGATATTAGGTTAGTGGCAGAAGACTTTACTTTTAAATTACGAGGAAGTGGAGTTATTATTAATGATAATAAAATACTTATGGTTAGTATGGATGATAGTGATTTTTTAGCTCTTCCGGGAGGATATATTGAGCTTGGAGAAGATAGTTCTAGTGGCCTAGTTAGAGAGCTTAGAGAAGAGGTTAGAATGGAGTTTAATATTATTAAATATCTTGGGGTAATAGAGAATTTTTTTATAAATAAATATAATAATAAGATGCATGAGATTGCTTTTTATTATTTAGTTACTCCATCTGGAGAGATACCTTCTGAAGATTTTACTTATGTAGAAAATGATAAAGGACATACTGTTAAACTTGATTTTAAATGGATTAATATTGATGATATTGATAATTATAATATTAAACCTCCTGTTTTAAAGCAGTTATTAAAAAGTAAACAGGATTTTAATCATTTATTAGTTAAAGAAATATAGAGGATAGTGGTTAATATGAATTATATTAAAGGTAAGATAACACATATAATTTATCATAATGAGATAAATGGTTATACTGTAGGTTTAATTAAGATTAAAGAGACGGATATAGAGACTACTAAAAATACATATAGTTTTGTAGGTTCTTTTTCTAATATTAATGAAAAAGATTTATATCATATAAAGGGTGAAGTTGTTGTTCATGATAAGTATGGGAAACAGTTTTTGGTAGAAGCTTACGAAGTTATTAAACCGGAGAAGAAAGATGAATTAATAGATTATTTATCTAGTGATGTTTTTCCTATTGGAGAAAAAACTGCTCAAAAGATAGTTAATGCTTTTAAGGAGAATACTTTAAGTGTAATATTGAATACCCCGGAAAAGTTATTGATGATACCTAGACTTAGTCAAAAAAGAATTGATAAGATACATGATACTTTAGTTAAATATGAGAGTTATAATAATACAGTTCTTGAGTTATCTAAGATTGGTTTTAGTTCTAAGGATGCTATTAATATAGTTAATAAGTATGGGGATAATACTTTAAATGTTGTTAATAATAATATATATAAATTAATTTATGATATGGATTATTCTTTTAAGGAAATTGATCTTATTGCAGTAAATAATTTAGATATAGAGATTTCTGATGAAAGAAGGGTTAGTAGTCTAATTACTTATTTAATATGGGAGATTATGTCAAAAAATGGTGATACTTATGTTCTTGCTCATGATTTATATAGTGCTTTAATTTTAGATATTAATGATTATAGTTATGATGATTTTGAGTATATTCTTCTTAAATTAAATAAAAAGGCTGTAATAGTTGTTAACGATGATAAAGTTTATTTAAAAAACTTTTATGATGCTGAAGAATATATTGCAGATAGAGTGTTAAGGCTTGTTAATGGGGTTAATTCTGAAAATAAAAAGGCTATAAAATTGTTAGAAAAATTGGAAGAGATTAATAATTTTACTTATGATGTTAGTCAAAAGAATGCAATACTTAAAGCTTTAAGAAATAATATAACTATAATTACTGGGGGTCCTGGAACTGGTAAGACTACTATTGTTAAGGCTATTATTTATTTATTGAAAGAAGGATATGGTGTTTCAAATGGGGATATTGCTCTTCTTGCTCCGACAGGTAGAGCTAGTAAAAGGTTATCAGAATCTACAAACCTTCCTTCTTCTACTATACATAGATATTTAGGATGGGATAAGGATACGGGTATGTTTTCTGTAGATGAGAGTAATCCTAATAATGAGAAATATATTATTATTGATGAATCTAGTATGATTGATACACTTCTTATGGAAGCTTTATTTAAGGGTACTAAGAAAAGTAGTAAATATATATTTGTGGGGGATTATTACCAGCTTCCTAGTGTTAGAGAAGGGCAAGTGTTAAAAGATTTTATTGATTCTGGAGTAATTGATATTGCACCTTTAGATTTTTTGTATAGACAGAATAATAATTCGTATATAGCTCTTTTAGCAAGTGAGGTTAGGGAGAAGAAAATTGAAGATAATTTTGATTTAAAAAAAGATGATTATAATTTTATTGAGTGTCCGAATGATTATATTGTAGATCTTATTACTTCAGTTATTGATAAGGCTTTGGAAAAAGGGTATAAGGAAAGTGATATTCAAGTTCTTGCTCCGATGTATAAATCATTAAATGGAATTGATAATTTGAATAAATGTCTTCAGGAGGTATTTAATCCTAAAAATTTAAGTAAAAATGAAATAGTTTTATCTGAAGTTATTTATAGGGAAGGTGACAGAGTTATTCAGCTTGTTAATGATTCTGAAAAAAATGTTTATAATGGTGATTTAGGATACATTAGACATATTAATAAGACAAAGTCTTCTAGTGAAATAATAATATCTTTTGATGATAATTATGTTACATATACTCCGAAGGATTATATTAATTTTACTCATGGATATGCTATTAGTATTCATAAATCCCAAGGGGGAGAATTTCCTATGGTTATTATTCCTTTTAGTAATTCTTTTAAGAGGATGTTATATAATAAGTTAGTTTATACTGCTATAACGAGAGCAAAAAAGATTCTTCTTTTAGTAGGAGACAAGTCTTCATTTTTATATGGAGTTAATAATGATAATGTTAATAGAAAAACTACTTTAAAAAATATGCTTTGTGAAGGTATAAAAGTTAATAAATAGGTTATATTATAAATGGTACATAAGTACCTGTCATAGACTCTAAAGGGGTGATAAAAGTGAAAGCTAAAACCAGTATTACAATGCTTGCTCTTGGTGCAGGGTCCGTATTAATGTATCAAAATATTAAAAATGGTAACCTTCAAAAAATGGTCAGAAAAATGAATAAGAAAAAGAGCGAAGTAATAGATAATTTAGAAGAAATGATGTAGGGGAGAGTTAATACTCCCTTTTTTTCATTATGTTGTATAAAAAAATAGTAACTAGAACATAACTAATATGAAAGGAGAATTTATGGCACGTCACAAAGTTGAAATTTGTAACGTGAATACAGCGAATATTAAAGTTTTATCTAGTGAAGAGACAAAAGAACTTTTTCAGAAAATGAAAAATGGAGATCCTTTTGCCAGAGAGGATTTAATTAATGGTAATTTAAAACTAGTACTGAGTAGTTTAAAGAAGTTTTATAATAAGGTTGATAATTTAGATGATTTATTTCAAGTTGGTTGTTTGGGTCTTGTAAAGGCTATAGATAATTTTGATACTTCCTATGATGTTAAATTATCTACTTATGCTATTCCTATGATATGTGGGGAGATTAAAAGGTATTTAAGGGATAATTGTAGTTTAAGGATATCCCGTAGTGTTAAGGATATTGCTTATAAATCCCTTAAAATTAAAAATGAAATACTTTTAACAAGTGGTAAGGAGCCTTCTAATAAGACAGTTGCAGATATTCTTGGAATAAGTGAAAGTGAGGTTGTTAATGCTCTTGAAGCTTTAAGGGAACCTGTTAGTATGTATGAACCTATTTATAATGATGGTGGGGATACTATTTATCTATATGATCAGTTAAAGAGTGAGGATAAAGAATATGATTTAGATTATCATCTTGCTTTAGATAAAGCATTAGATACTCTTAAAGATAGAGAAATGCGTATTTTAAATGAAAGGTTTGTAATTGGTAAAACTCAAATGGAGATTGCTGCAGAACTTGGAATTAGTCAGGCACAAATATCCAGAATTGAAAAAAATGCAATAAATAGTCTAAAAAAAAGGATAAAATAGTATACTGTAATGGTGATAACATGTTTTTATCAGAACTTCAAAATAAAGAAATTATTGATTTGGAATCAGGTAAGAAAATAGGTAGTATTATTGATGTCTTTGTTCTTGAAGATGGGTCTATTAAGAGTTTAATGTTAAATGATCGGGGAAGAAGAAAGTTTTCTCTTAAGGAAGAATATGAGGTATTATGGAGTCAAATAGTAAAAATTGGAGACGACATTATTTTAGTTAGTGGAAATAAAGTTAAATAATTTTATTTCTTTTTTGAGAAACTTATAAAGTTTATTGCATATTATTATATAGATAATAAATTACAATCATATATATAACTTTTTTGTCCTAAAATCATGCTTTTTTGGTTTTGCACTTGTATTATATGTAAAAATATGGTATTATATTTAGTAAATTAATGTGTTTTAGGTAGGTGTTATTATGGATAATAGAGAAAATAATAAATTTACTTTAAAAAATGTACTGGAATCTAATAATCCAAAGCTTGTATACCTTAAAGCAAGGGAATCTAAGAGTAATAGTACTATTTTAAAACTTCAAAGAGAGATAATTAGATTGAATGATGCAAAATATATATATTTGTTTGCTAATGACATATTAGAATCTGATAAAGTTAAATTAATGAATGCTATTATTAAGACAGGTGATTTACTTTATATATATTATTTTGCTAGGAATGTTAAGCGTTTAAAGAAAATTCATATTAAAGCTTTAGAGAACTTTATTGTAGGGAGTAAGAATCCGGAATTTATATTAATGTTTGCTAGGGATGTTTCCCGCTGTGACGTGAATAGACTTACGGATACAATGATTGAAATTAATGATTATGACTGGCTTATGAATTATATGAGGGCAGTTAACTGTGAGGGAAGAGATATTTTTTATTTAACTATGGCTACAAGGGGTATTATATATGAGCTTGTAGATGATGATATAAAGGCTAAATATTGGGCTGTAGTTGAAGATATATATTGTTATAAACCTCCGGAAAGATTTAACAGAAGAAAGTTTATGGAGCAATTAAAAGAAGAAATAAAAGATTTTTTCTCTTGGAATACAGTTAGAAATTTTTTTGATTTTGGAAAGTTTTAATTATTTAAGAGGAGGATACGATGAAAGAGAAGATTGTAAAAAATATTCCTAATATGATTACAACATTTAGGATTATTATGGCATTAGTTGCACCACTATGTTTATTATTTGATAAAATTATTTTATCTTTAATATTCTTTTTACTGGGGGCAATTAGTGATGCTGTTGATGGTTTTTTAGCAAGACGACTTAATGCTTATAGCGAACTTGGGAAAAAATTAGATGGATTTAGTGATAAACTTTTTGCCTTATCCTTGATTGTATCCTCGATTTTTGGGGGCAATATGGTTATGCTTATTCCCCTTTTACTTGAAGAGAGAATAGGGACTACTAATCTTTTATCAGATAAGCTTGGATTTAATCCATGTACAGAGAAGATTGGTAAAATTAAAACTGTGTTGTTATTTCCAACTTTAATTTTAGGAGTCTATGCTCCTTATGTTAAATGGTTATATTATATATTGATTCCTTTAGTATGTGTAACCACTGTTTTTCAAATAAAATGTATAAGAATATATGATAAAAAATTTATGGATAAAGTTAATATTCAAAATGGAGGGAAGTAATTATGATAGATATTAATATAATAAGAAATGATAAAGAGAAAGTTATAAATAATTTAAAAAAGAAATTTCAGGAGGAAAAGATACCTCTTGTTGATAAGATAATTTCTGATGATAAAAAATTAAGAGATATTAAAACTAATGCTGATAATAAAAGAAGTATTAGAAATAAAAATTCTGATAAAATAGGTTTACTTATGAGAGAGGGTAAAAAGGATGAGGCATTAAAGTTAAAAGAGGAAGTTAAGGAAATTAATAGTCAGTTAATAAGTTTGGAAGAAGAAGAAAATAAATTATCTATGGATGTTAGGGAAATGATGATGAAAATACCTAATATTATTGATTGTTCTGTACCAATAGGAAAAGATGATAGTGAGAATGTGGAGATTGAGAGATTTGGAGAGGCTTTTGTTCCAGATTTTGAAATACCGTATCATGCAGATATATGTGATTCATTTAATGGTCTTGATAAAGATAGTGCTGGTAAAACTAGTGGGAATGGTTTTTATTATTTAATGGGGGATATTGCAAGACTACATGAGGCTACTATTTCTTATGCTAGAGATTTTATGATAAATAAAGAGTTTACTTATTGTATACCTCCATTTATGATTCATAGTGATGTTGTAAATGGTGTTATGTCTTTTTCAGAAATGGAAGCTATGATGTATAAAATAGAAAATGAAGATTTATATTTAATTGGTACGTCAGAACACTCTATGATTGGTAAGTTTAAAGGACAACTTATAGATGAAAAGGAACTTCCTATTAGAATGACTTCTTATTCTCCATGTTTTAGGAAAGAAGTTGGAGCTCACGGGATAGAAGAAAGGGGTCTTTATAGAGTACATCAATTCGAAAAACAAGAAATGGTTGTTCTTTGTAAACCAGAAGAGGCAATGGAGTGGTATAATAAAATGCTTAGTTATACTGTAGAATTTTTTAGAAGTATGGATATCTCTGTTAGAACTTTAGAATGCTGTAGTGGTGATTTAGCAGATTTAAAGGTTAAATCTTGTGATGTTGAAGCATGGAGTCCTAGACAAAAGAAATATTTTGAAGTTGGTTCTTGTTCTACTCTAGGGGATGCTCAGGCAAGAAGATTATCTATAAGGATGAAGACAGATAATGGTAATAAATATGTTGCTACTTTAAATAATACTGTAATAGCAAGTCCTAGATCACTAATCGCAATACTAGAACAAAATTATCAAAAAGATGGAAGTGTTAAAATTCCAAAAGTCTTACAACCTTATATGGGTGGTATGGAAGTGATTAAACCTAAACAAAGATAAAAATTGAAAGCAATAATTAGCTTTTAATTTTTTTTTATTAATTTTTTATTTACTTTCACTTTTTCTACACATTTCTATCATAATTAAGTGTTATTATTAATACAGAAAGGCGGTGATAGTATAAGTAATAAAATCAAAGTAAGATTGATTGGTGCAGATACTAGTAATGGTATTAAAATAATAAAAAATATTAATAAATTACAAAAACAAATTGAATATCCTCTTCTTATAGATAAAATAGATAGCAAAGACAAAGAAAAATATAATATAAAAATAATACCTACACTTCTTATTGATGGCTTTGTAGTATCTAGTGGAAATGTTCCAAGTGATAGAGAACTTAAAAACTTTATAAAAAAATTAAAGGAGGCTTAATTATAAGATAAAACTTAAAAAAGACATGACTATGTAGTTATGTCTTTTTTGGATGGAAAGTTATTTGTTTAAAATTCTATTGACTTTTCTCTAAAAAGTGATATAATCTTTCTTACTGGAGGAATTATGGAAACTTTTAGAAAAGTAGAACATACTATTTATAACGAAAAGGTTAATGATGATATTAAAATAATAAGTATTAGTGATTTACATTATACCTGTGATATAAATGAGGATTTACTTTTAAATTTATTTGAAAAAATATCTAAAGAAGAGCCTAATTATATTTGTATATGTGGAGATATTATTGATAGTGCTAATGAAACATGTAGTTTTAAAAATGCAGATAGTTTATTTAATTTTATTGAGTCTCTTGGCACAATATGTCCTGTAATAATTGGACTTGGTAATCATGATATTGCTTATTATGATGGTGAAAAATGGGAACATTTCTTTAATCAGGATTTCTTTTGTGAACTTAATCACATAGATAACGTAAATGTTTTACATAATGCTTTTTATGAAGATAAAAATATATTAATAGCAGGGTATACACAACCATTTGATTATTATTATTCTGGAAGAGAAGAGAGGTCAATTTTTATGAAACGGGGACTATCTTCGGATAGTTTTCAAAATATAGAAACAACGCATCCTAAAGTTATGCTTTTACATTCTACACTGTGTGTACTTAATAATGATATTCAAAAATTACTTAAGGATTATGATCTAGTGTTATCAGGTCACACTCATGAAGGGTTAATTCCTAAATATTTATGTGATTTTGTTTCTGGTAATACAGGGTTAATATCCCCCTCTAAAAAACTTTTTCCAAAGAATGCTCGGGGTACAATTAAACTTGATGATAATTATTTAATTATTTCCGGAGGTATTACTAAATTACCTAAAAGTACCGGACTTTTAAGAGGGTTTAACTGGCTATATCCGGTTAGTATTGATAGTATTACTTTATCTAATAATAAGGATAAAATAGAGTATAAAAGAAGAGTCAAATATTATAAATAAATTGGCTCTTTTTCTTTACAAATAAAATTATTACTGGTATAATCATACTTGAGAGTGATAGAGATGAACATAAAAGAAAAGATTGATAATTTGGTAGAGATAATTAATAAAGCTAATTATGAATACCATGTTATGGATAATCCCACGATTAGTGATAACGAATATGACAGTTATTTAAGAGAGTTATATCTTTTGGAGGAAAAATATCCAGAATATGTTAGAGATGATTCCCCTACTAAAAAAATTGGGGGAGAGGTAATAGAAGAATTTAAGAAGGTAGTACATAATATTCCTATGCTTAGTTTATCTAATGTATTTAATGAAGAAGAGATAAATAATTTTGATGAGAGAATTAGAAAAGAGAATATAAATCCAGAGTATGTATGTGAATTAAAAATAGATGGGTTAAGTGTTTCTATTAAGTATAAAAATGGGATTTTTGTTAGTGCTGCTACTAGAGGTGATGGTACAACTGGGGAAGATATTACACATAATGTTAAGACTATTAAGTCTATTCCTTTAAGGATAAATAAGGATATAGATATTGAAGTTAGAGGGGAAATTTATATTAGTAAAGAGAACTTTAATAAAGTTAATTTAGAGAGAATAAATAAGGGGCTTGAGCCTTTTAAAAATCCTCGTAATTTAGCAGCAGGTTCTATTAGACAATTAGATAGTAAGATAGCAGCTAAAAGGAAATTAGATTCTTTTATATATCATTTACCTAATCCTGAAGATTATGGTATTACTTCTCATTATGAAGCTCTTAAATTTATGAAAGATTTAGGCTTTAAGACTAATCCTAATAATAAACTGGTAAGTAATGTTAAAGAAGTGATGGAGTATATAGAATCTAGTGGTAAGAAAAGAGAAGAGTTACCTTATGATATTGATGGTGTTGTTATTAAATTAAATAATATAAGTGATCAGAAGAAAATGGGGTATACGGTAAGGTATCCTAAATGGGCAACTGCTTATAAATTTCCTGCAGAAGAGGTATTAACTAAGTTAAAAGATATTATTTTTACGGTAGGTAGGACAGGTATTATTACTCCGAATGCTGTTCTTGAACCTACTATGGTTATGGGATCAATGGTTGCTAGAGCTACACTTCATAATGAAGATTATGTTAAAAGTAAGAATATAATGATTGGGGACACAGTAGTAATAGTTAAGGCTGGAGATGTTATTCCTCGGGTAGAGAAAGTTATTACGGAAAGAAGAACTGGGGCGGAAAAACCATTTGTAATGATTGATAAATGTCCTATATGTAATACTCCTATAATAAAGAAAGATTCTTTATATTATTGTGTTAATAATAATTGTCCAAGGAAAGAAATAGAAAAGATTATTCATTTTGCAAGTAGAGATGCTATGAATATTGATGGTCTTGGGGATGCTATTGTTGAAGAGATATATAATGAGGGTTTTGTTACTAGTATTCCTATGATATATAGGTTAAAAGATCATTATGAAGAGTTAAAATTACTTGAGGGATATGGGGATAAGAAGATTAATAATTTATTGGATTCAATTAATAAGAGTAAATATAATTCGTTAGAGAGACTTATATATGGACTTGGTATAAGGAATGTTGGTAGTAAGACTGCAAAGATTTTAGTTAAGAGG
This sequence comes from uncultured Bacilli bacterium, assembly GCA_934096315.1. Classification (GTDB taxonomy): domain Bacteria; phylum Bacillota_I; class Bacilli_A; order RF39; family UBA660; genus UMGS2068. The sequence continues at coordinate 60,101 of CAKOLT010000001.1, read as the reverse complement.
TATAAGAATATTGATAATATTATGTCAGCTTCTTTGGAAGAGATTACTAATATAAAAGATATAGGTAATATTATTGCTAGTAGTATTTATAATTATTTTAAAGAGAATGCTGATTTAATTAATGAACTTCGTAGTTTAGGACTTAATATGGAGTATATAGGTAATGAGAAAGTTATTCAAAGCGATGATTTTTTAAATAAAAAGTTTGTTTTAACTGGTAGTTTATCGCAGATAACAAGAGAGGAAGCTACTAGTATTATAGAGAGTTATGGAGGAAGTGTTTCTTCTTCAGTGAGTAGTAAAACTGATGTTGTAATAGCAGGAGATTCTTATGGTAGTAAGTATGATAAGGCTGTTTCTTTAGGTATTAAGATATGGGATGAAGAAGAATTTTTAGAAAAAATTAATAGAGAGGAGTGATAATTATATTATTAGAAGATAAAACTATTAATTTAAGACCTAGTAGTTTAGAAGAGTATATTGGGCAATCTAAAGTAAAAGATAATATTAAAGTATTTATTAAGTCTGCCCTTATTAGAGGGGAAGTTTTGGATCATGTACTATTATATGGACCTCCGGGACTTGGTAAGACTACTTTAGCATATATTATAGCAAAAGAGATGGGTAGTGGAATTAAGACTATTTCTGCTCCGAGTATAGAGAAAACTGGGGATTTGGCTTCTGTTTTATCTACTTTAGAAGAGGGGGATGTCTTATTTATTGATGAAGTGCATAGATTACCAAAATTTTTAGAAGAGATACTTTACTCTGCTATGGAAGACTATTATATTGATATAATTATTGGGGGTGAGTCAACATCAAGAAGTGTTAGAATTACTTTGCCTCATTTTACTCTGGTTGCATCAACTACGCGAATAGGAGATTTATCTAGTCCTCTTCGTGATAGGTTTGGAATTATTTGCAGGCTAGAGTATTATTCGGAAGATGAGTTATATAATATTGTTAAAAGAACAAGTACTGTTTTGGGAACTTTAATAGATGATGATGCAGCGAGAGAACTTGCTAAAAGAAGTAGAGGGACTGCACGTATATGTAATAGACTTTATAAGAGGGTTAGAGATTATGCAATAGTAGTGGAAAGTAATGTTATAAATATGGATATACTTAAAAAGGCTCTAGTTAAACTTAAAATAGATAATGCTGGGCTTGATGATGGTGCATATAACTTACTTTTATCTATTATTAATAAATTTAATGGAGGACCAGTGGGATTAGATGCTTTAGCTAATTCTATGGGGGAAGATTCTATTACTATTGAAGAGGTTTATGAGCCATATTTACTGCAGAATGGTTTTTTAAAGAGAACTTCTCGAGGCAGGGTTGTTACTGATAAAACATATAAACATTTGGAAAAGGAAGGAATATTAAAGAAAGGTGAAAATAATGAGTAAAATTAAAGATATATATGCATATGAGATTCTTGATTCTAGGGGGAATCCTACTGTTTGTGTGCAAATTGAGTTAGTTGGGGGAGTTAAGGCAGAAGCGTCTGTTCCAAGTGGAGCTTCTACGGGTAAAAGAGAGGCTTTAGAACTTAGGGATAATGATAAAACAAGATATAATGGTAAGGGAGTACTTAAGGCTTGCCATAATGTTAATACTATTTTAAGGGATAATTTAATTGGAATGGATGCTTTAAATCAAGAGGAGATTGATAATTTATTAATTAAGCTAGATGGTACGGAGGATAAATCTAATCTTGGGGCTAATGCTCTTTTAGGAGTTTCTTTAGCAGTCTTAAAGGCTGCTTGCAAATATAATAATAAAGAGTTATATGAGTATTTTAATGGTAATATAAGTATGCCTAAATGTATGATGAATATTTTAAATGGAGGAATGCATGCTGATAATAATCTTGATTTTCAGGAGTTTATGATTGTACCTAATAGGGATGATTATAAAGAGAATTTGCAAATGGCTAGTGAAATATTTTATTCTCTTAAGAATTTACTTAAAAAGAGGAATTTATCTTGCGGTGTAGGAGATGAAGGAGGGTTTGCTCCCTTAATTAATAGTAATTATGAAGCTTTGGATTTGATTTGTGAAAGTATTTCTTTAACAGGTTATACTTTAGGAGAGGATGTTAATTTAGCTTTAGATGTGGCTGCTAGTTGTTTATATAGGGATGGTTTATATTATTTTGATGGAGTAGGTCATACTAGTTTAGAAATGATTGATTATTATAAGGATTTGATTGAGAGGTACCCAATTGTATCAATTGAGGATGCTCTTGGAGAAGATGATTTTGAAGGGTTTAAAAATCTTACAAAGGAACTTGGGGATAAAATTACTTTAGTTGGGGATGATTTATTTGTTACTAATATTGATTTATTAAATAAGGGTATTAGTGAGGGTATGTGTAATAGTATTTTAATTAAACTAAATCAGATTGGTACGGTAACTGAGGCTATTAATACTATAAATAGAGCTAAAGAGTGTGGGTATAAGACTATTATATCTCACAGAAGTGGAGAGACTACTGATACTTTTATAGCAGATTTTGCAGTGGGTCTTGATCTTGGGTATATTAAAACAGGAAGTATAACCAGGGGAGAGAGAGTATGTAAATATAATAGATTACTATGGATATATGATAATATTAGACAAAATAAATAGCATTTATCTACTATACTTATTATGGTGATATAAGTGAAAGTTAAAGTATTTGATGAATCTCATGAAAAAGATTTAGAAGATGAAATTAATAAGTTTATTAAAGAAGAGGATATTGAAATAATAGAAATTAGATTCTCTGTTAGTAATAGTATATACAGAGAAGAACAGATATTTTGTTTCTCTTCTTTAATTTTATATCAAGATAAAGAAAAATAACCCTTTCGGGTTATATTTTTATATGGGGAAGGATCCAGATAAATCTGGATCCCTGGGTAATTTGTCTTAAGACAATATATATGTTACTATATATTTGCGTGAATGTCAAGTATATTTTTATAATTTTATGCCTTTACTTATTATATCATTTTTATCTACTATTATGTTTGTATTTTCCAGGAGATTTAAATAAATAGTGTTATCTATAATATTATTTAATAATATATAGAATTTATTTTTATAATAATATATTTTATAACTATTTATTGGTAATGTATCTTTTAGAAAATAGTTGGTAGTCTCATATAATAGATTATTATCTATATGAAAGTTAAATCTTATACTTAATCCTTTTTTACCTATAACTTCTTTAAATCTTATTTTCATAAAAACACCATAATTTGCATCAATATAAGTATCTATAAATATTATGCCATCTTTTTTTATATCTTTTATGATGGGATTTATTATATTACTAACTAACTTTTCGCATTCTTCTTCACTTTTAAGGTCTATATTTTTTAGTATTTCTTTAAAAATAGTTACATTATAATAATTATCATTTATTTTCTTAATTATTATACCGCCTCCTAGGTATTGTATGATTAATAAAAAGATTTGGGAATAAATAATAGCAATTATCATATCCTTTATTAGGAGATGATTACTAGTGAAGAAAATAATACCTTTTAGAAAAGATTTGGAGTTTAAGACTCCTTTAGCAGAAGTTACTTCAATATCTTTAGAACATAGAATTACAAGTAAGTCAAAAGAAATTATAAGTGGAGAATTTATAATTAGTGGGGATTATAAGATTGCAGAAAGTAGTATTAATAGAGAAAAGTTTGATTTTACTCTTCCTTTTGATATAGCAATAGGTACTAAAATTAATTTAGATAATATGGTAATAGATATTGATGATTTTTATTATGAAGTTATTAAAAATGGGTTAAAGGTTAATATTGATCTTTTAATTGAGGGAGAAGAGATTGCTTCTGATATTAAAGAAGAGGTGAGAGATTCTAAAAAGGAGGCTGAGCCAGAGATTTCTAATGATATTAGCTTTAAGGAACCTGATTTTGAGGAGGTTTTAGAAAAGAGGGATGATGATATGATGGATATAGATATTAATGATGTTAATATGAATAATAATGATAATATAAATGTTAATAATAATGTAAATATGAATAATAATGATAGTTCAGTTGTAAATAATGATATTAATAACAATAATAATTTTAATTTATTTAGTAATGTTAGCAATAATGAAACCTATAGTGCTTACAGAGTATATGTTATTAAAGAGGAGGATACAATTGATAGTATTTTAAGTAAGTATGGTGTTTCTAAGGAGGATTTAGAATCTTATAATAATCTTGAAGATATTAAATATGGAGATAAAATAATTATTCCTTATGTCAGAAATGAATAATTTAAGAGAGACTCTAAAAAAAAAGAATCTTTCTTTTAATAAGATTACTTTAAAAAGTAATGTTAGGATTGTAGATACTGATAAAGGTAAGTTTGTTTTTAAAGAGAAAAAGAATAATAATATAGATAATGTATATAAGTATTTAAAGAGTAGGGCTTTTGATTATTTTCCTAATAAGTACGAAGATGATGTATATGATATTTATGATTATCTTGAGGATACTATGGCTCCGAGAGAACAGAAAATTAGTGATTTAATTTATTTGCTGGGGCTTTTACATAGTAAGACTACTTTTTATAAGGAGACATGTAAAGATGATTATAAATATATTTATGAAAGTGTTAAAGATAGTATAAAAAAAAGTTATATTTATTTTGATGAATTACTTATTAATATAAATAAAGAAGTTTATATGTCACCTTCGTCTTACTTAATTGCAAGAAATATTAGTATGGTATATAGATGTTTAGACTACTGTAAAAAGAATATTGAATCTTGGTATAATATGGCAAGTGTAAAGAATAAGGTTAGATATGTAAATATTCATAATAATTTATCTTTGGATCATTTTATTAAAAGTGATAAACCTTATTTTATAAGTTGGGATCGTAGTAAAATAGATTTTCCTATTTATGATTTAATTAATTTATATAATAATCATTATTTAGATTTTAATTTTGAAGAAATATTTAATATATATGAAAGTAAGTATCCTCTTCTTCCGGAAGAGAGAATGCTTATGTTTACTTTATTACTTCTTCCTAAACCTATCCCTATGTCTTCTTCTTTGTTTAAACAGTGTATTAAAGTTAGAGAATATATGGATTATTTATATAAAACTATGGATTTAGCAACCAAATATGGTAAAGAGAAGGAGCCATATTAATATTAAGTATTCTGCTAATAGTATTAATACATTAATGAAGCAAGGGACAAATAGTGTTATTAATAATTGATAAAATGTAATAATTATAAGGGCTACAACTCCACATAAACATAATAATTTTAACCCAACACATAGTTTAAAGAAATTTGTAAACCTATTAAACATATATATATCACCTAGTATAGTATATGTTAAACTTTGTAAAAGGCACGTATAAAAACGTGTCTATTTTAAAATATTTTTGGTAAAATCTCTTGACAAACGCATATATTTTATTATATAATACTATGCGAAGAAACGGAAAGAAGATATTATCTCACCTGATTACCATAGTAATGGGTTAAATGCCAATTATAAATATTATTTTATTGTAATTTTATATAGGTAGATTAGGTGAATATGAGACTTTCTTGTATTCATTTTTATATGTATGGAGGTGTTACATATCGCAAATACTAGGGAAAACCCTATAAATGAACAAATCAGATGTAAAGAAATGATGGTTATTGGACCTAATGGAGAACAACTTGGTCTTAAGAGTAAAAAAGATGCTCTTACACTAGCGGGATATGCTGGTTTTGATCTTGTTTTAATGAATAGCAGTGCAAACCCTGCTGTATGTAAAATTATGGATTATAATAAGTACCGCTACGAAAAGAAGAAAAAGACTAAGGAAGCTTTGAAAAAGCAAAGAGAGACAGCAGTAGAAATTAAGGAATTTAGACTTTCTGTTACTATTGATACTCATGATTTTGATACTAGAGTTAGAAATGCTCGTAAGTATTTAGAAAAAGGAGATAAAGTTAAGGCTTCAATTAGGTTTAAGGGTCGTCAGATTGCTCATCCAGAATTGGCTAAAGATGTTTTATTTAAATTTAGGGATGCTCTTTCTGAGGTATCAGATTTAGAATCTGGTCCAAAGATGGAAGGTAAGAATATTTACTTACTTTTAACACCTAAAAAATAATGAGGAGGAAAAGTTATGGCAAAAAAAGTAAAAGTTAAGAAGAATAAAATGAAGACTCATAAGGGTATTAAAAAAGTTCTTAATGTAAGACAAAGTGGATCTATTACTGTATGTAAGCAAGGGGTACTTCATAATACAGGAAAAAGAAGTACTAAAACTAATAGACAAAAAAGAAATGGTATAGCATTAGATAAATCAGATTATAAGAGAATTAAAGATCTTATCTAATTAGAGAAGGAGGAAATATGACAAGAGTTAAAGGTGGTACTGTTGCACGTGCCAGAAGAAAAAAAGTATTAAAAGAATCAAAAGGTTATTTTGGTAGTAAACATAGATTATATAAAACTGCTCACGAACAACTTATGCATTCAGGTGAGTATGCTTTTAGAGATAGAAAGCAAAATAAGAGAAACTTTAGAAAATTATGGATAACTAGAATTAATGCTGCATGTAGAGAAAATGAGATTAGTTATTCTAAATTTATTAATGGTTTAAATAAGGCTGGTGTTTTAGTTAATAGAAAAATGCTAAGTGAACTTGCTATAGATAATCCTAAAGGTTTTTCAGAACTTGTTAAGATTGCCAAAGATAGTTTAGAGGGTAAGAAATATGAACCTAAGGTATCTCTTGAAAAGAAAGAAACAGCAAAAAAAGAAGATACTAAAAAAACTTCTGTTAAGAAAAGTACTGAAGAAAAGAAAACTACTGAAAAGAAGGCTCCAAAAAGTACTAATAGTGAAAAAAAGACTACTAAAAATGAAAAATAGTCTTTTTTTTTAATTATGTTTATGATATACTTATATTATAGTAGGAGGAAAAGAATATGGCGGAAATGACGAGAAGAGAAGCGGAAGAAGTGTTAGGATTAAGTGGTAATTATGATGAAGATCTTTTAAAGCATATTTACCGTAAAAAATTAAAACAGTATCATCCTGATTTAGTATATCAACTTGGTTTGGATCTTCAAGTAATGGAGTCTATGACAAAGAAACTAAATGAAGCTTATGATACTTTAGTTAAAGATTTAAAACAGTCTAAAACTAATGGAGGGTCAATAGAAAAAGATATTGCGGATATTCGTGATTTAATGGAAAGAAATAGTTATATTACTAATGTTAATTTTGGAGAGGTTTTTGCAAAAAGTGATTTAGAGAGAATTGGTAGAAAATATATTGAACGTATTAATGCTAATTTAAAACTTTTAATTAGAAGCGTAAAAGCTAATGGTAGTAGTATTATAGATGGTAAAAATGTTTGTGATATTGCTTTAACAAACTGTAAAAAAAACTGCATACAGTATATAAACGAACTTTATACATCATGTCTTGAAGTAAGTTATGATTATAAGTTTTTGTATACAGATTCTTTTAAAACTTTTGTTTCTGATGTAGCAGGGGATATTGAAAAAAATAAAATCACTTCTTTAAGTGAAGCTTGTAAATTAGCTAGTGATAGGATAAATGAATTAATTAAAATGGAAAATACAGCAGAGGCTGCATTCAATAATAAGATTAATGACATGGTTTCTATTACTTTAGATTCTTTAAAGGATAATGAGTTTTTTGATAAAATAGATTTAAGTAATGAGATAAATAATGTAAAGGAAAGATGTAATAGTGTATATATTAAAACTCATGATTTAAAAGAAGTTGAAGAAGAAATATATAAGTTTAAAGCTAGAATTGTGTATATTTTAGATAATTATAAAATTATACAAGATAAAAGAAATGAGGCTACTGAAAAAATACAGTCTCTACGGGATAAATACAGTGATAATGATAAGGTATTAGAGTTAATTAATGAGGTAGTATCTAAAGTATATCTTCCTCTTGAGGAGGCTAAACCAGAAAATAGTAAAAATGTTATAAGTAGGATAGATTTAATTTTTGCAGAACTAGATAAGGAGATTAGTAAAATTTCTTCAAGTGGACTGAAGAATGATTTGAGATTGTCTTTACTAGATAGATTTTACACCAGTGGTCAAAATCAAGATTTACATATGGCTAGTTTGTATGCTAAACTTTTTGCAGATATTATGGTGTTAATTGACACTTATGATTATGAGGCAATAAAACCAATTGAAAGAATTACATTTAAAGATTATAAGGAAGATTTGAGAATATATAATAGTGTAAATGATTCTCAGAGAGAGGATTTATTTGTAGACTTTACAAATAATAGAAATAATATTTTAAAGGGTAGTTCGGAGGATCTATTTAATAGGATGATGGAAATTAGAAATAATACTTATAATGATAAACAAGAAAATAAATATAGAATATAATTATTTATACTTTACTTCCTAAAAATATATGGTATAATAATACTGTAATATTTGAAGGAGGTATTGTTGTGTTTGGACAGTTATTAACAAATGATAGTGATCTATTCAGAATTGAAGGGGGAAATATTTGTTTTTATAAAGTTTCAAATGTTAATGCTGACATGTTAAAAAAAGTTATGGATAGAGTTCGCAGTTCTTATTCTAGAAGATTAAATCGCAATACTACTTTTGCAGTTTTGGATAAAGTGGAAGAATATGTCGAACTTTTCGGAGATATTAATAAAATATTTGAAGGAAATTATGATTTTGTCAAAAACTATGATTATTATTTGAATTCAAATGATGAGTTAATAAATCCTTTATATTTAAAGTATGGACGTGATATTATGAATTGTTTAACACTTTCACTGGTGTATAAGTGTAGTGTAAATGGTGTTAATGATACTTCCTTACGTAAAATATATAAGAAAAATACTAATGGAAAGGAATAAATATGAATGATATTATAAAGAATGTAGAAGATAAAATGATTAATGCTGTTCGTAGTATGGAAGAGAGATTAAATAATATTAGAGCAGGTAGAGCTAACCCTAGTATGCTTGATAAGGTGATGATAGATTATTATGGGGTTAGTACTCCGGTTAAATCACTTGCTAATATTTCTATTCCAGAAGCTAGACAGTTAATGATTAAGCCTTTTGATAAATCTATTTTAGGATCTATTGAAAAAGCAATATTTGAGGCTAATTTAGGGGTTACTCCGAATAATAATGGTGAGTGTGTATTTATTGTAATACCTCCGCTTACTGAAGACAGGAGAAAAGAACTTGTTAAAGAAGCTAAAACCATTTGTGAAGAGGGGAAAGTCCATCTTAGAAATATTAGACAAGATGCTAATAAAAATTTAAGCAATTTAAAATTACCTGAAGATGAAGAAAAGAGGGGTAATGAGGAAGTGCAAGAATTAATTAATAAATATAATAAAGTAATTGATGGTAAATTAAAAGAAAAAGAAAAAGATTTAATGACTATATAAAATGTTGATAAGAAAATAGTAGTACTAATTAGTAATTTATAGAGAGTTAGTGTTTGGTGGAAGCTAATAGTTATGTAGTATGAATTCACTCTTGGAGTTTTATCGCTAATCGCGTTAAAGATATAAGTGTATAACATATGTTATAAATAAAGGTGGTACCGCGGCAATGTCGTCCTTTTTGGTGTCATCTTTTTTTATGGAGGTATTTATGAATGATAAATTAGATTTTTTACTTAAATATATAAGTAATAATACTTATTATAATATAATTAATAATAAAAGTGAGTATTTACTTAAATTACTTGAGGATGCAAGAATTAATGTATGCCATAATATAGAGTATTTGATAAATTATGGTGTTGGTAATATTGATCATGTAGTATTTGAAAGATTGGAAGAACTTACAGTTAGTAATAAAGAATTTAGAGACTACATAGATAGCTATGAGAAAATATTACCAAAAGATAAAATAATAATAATGTTTGAAAATATATAGGGAGGATATAATGAATTTAGAGGAATTAAGAACAAAGATTAATAGTCTAGAGTCTATTTCTGATATGAAGGCTCTTAATGATATAAAACAAGAATTTATGGGAAAGAATGGGTATATTACTAAAGCATATAGTGATATGAAGAATATTTCTAGTGAGAATAAAAAAGAATATGGAATGATGATAAATCAAGTTAAGGAAGAATTTAATAGTGCATATGATAAAAAGTATAAAATTCTTTTAGAGGAAGAGATTAATAAAAAGTTAGAAGGAGAAAAAATTGATATGACCCTTCCTGCTACAGCACCTGCTATTGGAACTTCTCATATTCTAGAAAAATTAACTTTAGAGGTTGAAGAAATATGTATGAGTATGGGGTATGATGTAGCTAGTGGTCCAGAAATTGAAGAGGATAGATTTAATTTCGAACTTTTAAATATTCCAAAGGGACATCCAGCAAGAGATGCTCAGGATACATTTTATATTAAAGATAATGAGTTATTATTACGTAGTCAAACGTCTCCTGTTCAGGCTAGGGAAATGCTTAAGGGCAGTGGCGTGAAACCTATTAGAATAATATGTCCTGGTAAAACTTATAGAAGAGATGATGATGATGCAACTCATTCTCATCAATTTACACAAATTGAGGGTCTACTAGTGGATAAGGATATTAGTTTGTCAGATTTAAAGGGAACTATTGAAGTTATTTTGAAGAAATTGTTTGGTAGTGAGGTAAGTGTTAGATTTAGACCTAGTTATTATCAGTTTACAGAACCTTCTGTAGAGGTTGACATAAGTTGTTTTAATTGTCATGGTAGGGGATGTAGTTTATGTAAAAATACTAGTTATATAACTGTAGCAGGAGCTGGTATTGTACATCCAAATGTTCTTAAAAATTGTGGGTATGATCCTAAAATATGGAGTGGTTTTGCTTTTGGTTTTGGGGCAGAAAGACTTGCTATGCTTAAATATGGGATTAATGATATTAGAGTGTTTTATAATGCTGACTTAAGAGTGAATGAAACATTTGATAGAATAGAAGGAAGGGATATAAATGATTAATTTAGAATGGTTAAATGATTATATAGATATTAAAGATATTGACCCTAAAGTACTTGCAGAAAAGATAACTGAAGCGGGAGTTAATGTTGAAAAAGTTATCTCAAATAATATTGAAAATCTTGTTATAGGGAAGGTAATTAGCTGTAGTAAACATCCTGATTCTGATCATTTACATGTATGCACTGTAGATAATGGTAGTGAAAAATTACAAATTGTGTGCGGTGCTCCTAATGTGGTAGAGGGAATAAAGGTAATTGTAGCTTTGGTTGGATGTACATTACCTGGGGATATAACTATTAAGAAGTCTAAGATTAGGGGAATTGAATCACAAGGAATGATATGTGCTTTATCAGAAATAGGATTAGAAGAAGATACTCCTGCTAATCATGAGAAAGGTATATATATACTAGATGATAATGCTCCTTTAGGGGTTAATCCACTTGTTTATATGAATGTTTTAAATGTTTTATATGAGTTAGATGTCCATAAACATAGAAATAATGATTGTTATTATCATATTGGGTTTGCTTATGAAGTGGGGGCTATTATTAATAAGAAAGTAAATATGCCTGTTATTGATACACATCCAATTAGTGATAATGTTAAAAACTACATGAATATACGTGTAGAAACTGATAAATGTTCATATTATCTTGGCAAAATGGTTAAAAATGTTAAAATTGGTGAGTCTCCTGATTTTATTAAGAATAGACTTACAAGTGTGGGGATAAGATCTATTAATAATGTTGTTGACATTTCTAATTATGTTATGCTTGAGTTTGGACAGCCTTTACATTTTTTTGACAAGGATAAACTTGGAGATAATATTTGTGTTAGAGAGGCTTATGATAATGAGGAAATTGTTACATTAGATGGACAGAATAGAATTTTAAACGTTAATGATATTGTCATTACAGATGGTAGTAAGAGTGTTTGTATAGCAGGGGTTATGGGAGGACTTGATACTTCAATTACAGATGATACTAAATGTATTTTTATTGAGAGTGCAATATTTGATCCTTTTAATATAAGAAGTACAGCAAGTAGACTTAATTTAAAGAGTGAAGCATCTATTAGATATGGAAAGGGACTTAATTATGAGTATACAGAGATGGCTATTGAAAGATGTTGTCAACTTCTTGAAAAATATGCGTCTGCTACAGTTTTAGAGGGAACAGTTATATATGATAATGTAAATAAAGAAGAGAAAATTGTTAATTTTACAACTGATGAAGTAAATAAACTTTTAGGAATTGTTATTGATACATGTGATATGGAATATGAGATAAATAGATTAGGTTTTCCATATAAGCTAGAGGGTAATAGTTTTACAGTTACTATTCCAAATAGGAGGCTTGATATTGAAGCGAATATTAATGATATAGCAGAGGAAATTGGTAGACTTTATGGTTATGATAATTTAAAATCTACATTACCAAGGGTAGATACTAAAAAGGGTGTATATCTTGATGATGTGTGGTATCAAAAAAAGGTTTCTTCAAGATTGAAAAGTCTTGGTCTTAATGAGGTAAGAACTTATACGTTAGTGTCTCCTAAAATGGCGGAAGAGTTTAATTATTTTAATGTACAAAATATTTTATTACCGAATCCTATGAGTAATGATAAATCTATTATTCGGAGTTCTTTAATTTCTTCACTTTTAAATGTCTATGACTATAATAAAGCAAGGGGAGTTAACGATGTTTGTATATATGAAATTAGTAAAACTTATGATAGTAGTTTTAATGAGGATATGAAAGTTTCAATGTTAATTAAGGGTAATTATATGAAGAATAGTGCTCTTTGTCAAAATATATCTTGTGATTTTTATTTACTTAAGGGTATTTTTGAAAGTGTTATGAATTATATGGGATTTAGGAATAGATACTCCTATGAAGCGGTTAATGATATTAAAGGACTACACCCTTACATTTCATGCAAAATATATTTAGATAAAAAATTTATTGGGGTCATTGGAAGACTGCATCCTCTTATAAATAAAGATGAAATTTATGTTTGTGAATTTTCTTTAAACTCATTAATACAGAATGTAAAAAATATTAAATATAAGGCTCCAAGTAAATATCCAAATATTGTTAAAGATGTTTCCTTTGTAGTTAATGAAAATGTTACTAGTGGAGAAATTGAAAGTGTTATTCGTAAAAGTGGAGGTAGATTATTAACTGATATTACGGTATTTGATATATATCGTGGTGATAATATTGGTCCATTGAATAAATCTATTGCTTATTCGCTTACATTTAATAATCCAGATAGGACTTTGACAGAGAAAGAGGTAATGGAAGTATTTAATAAAATTATTGATGATGTAGAGAAGAATATTGGTGCTAGCTTGAGGAGTAGTTAATGAAAAATTTAGTAGAGATTGAAAGATCAATAATTAAAAAATATAGGAAGGAGATTTATTCAAAATTTATAAGAGCTGTTAAAGATTTTGATCTTATTAAAGAAAATGATGTTATTGGGGTTTGTATTAGTGGTGGTAAAGATAGTTTTCTTTTAGCAAAGTGTATGCAGGAATTAAAGAGACATAATAAGTTTAATTTTGATGTTAAATTTATTGTGATGGATCCTGGATATGCTCCAGATAAATTAGAGAATATTAAGATGATTGCAGAACATTTAAATATACCAATAAACATTTTTAGTTCTAATATCTTTGAAATTGTTAAAGGTAACAGCAATCCTTGTTATTTATGTGCAAGAATGAGAAGGGGAGCTTTATATAATATGGGTAAAAAACTTGGTTGTAATAAAATTGCTTTAGGTCATCATTTTAATGATGTAATAGAGACGATTCTTCTTAACCAAATTTATAATGGAACTTTTTCTGGTATGCTTCCTATTTTAGATAGTGATAATTTTGAGAACATGCAACTAATTAGACCACTTTTCTATGTAAAAGAAAAGGATATTATTTCTTTTGCTAAACATGCAGAAATTGAATTTTTGGATTGTGCTTGTAGTGTTACTAAAAAGAAAAGTGGTAAACGTCTTGAAGTAAAAAAACTTGTGGAAAAACTGGTTGATATGTATGGTAATGCAGATATTAATATTTTTAATTCAATGTTTAATGTTAATAAAAATACTACAAGAGAGAAAGAGTAATTTATAATTAAGAGGGATTTTAAATTATTGTCAATCGTATATACATTTTTGGTAATTATAGAGTAATATTGTTACTTTGTGGTTAATTATGTTTATTGATAATTAATTGGTGATATAATTAAGTTACTAGAGATTACGATATCTTCATTTAAAACCGACTAAAGATATATATAGGGAATCTAATTTATTTTATGTGTTGAAAACTTATTCATAATAAGGATCCTAATTAAAGTAATGTGATTACCCACCTGTGTGATTTACGCGCGGGTTTTATATCAAAGAGTCGTTTCTCTGGTAACTATGATTAATACTAGTAGAAGATTATGCTACTAGTTTTTTATAATTTTAAGTATTATATAGGAAAGAAGGAATAATGATGTATGACAGGTTAATTAAATTAATAGGAATGAGTAATTATGATAAGTTATCTTCAAAAACTGTTGCTGTAATTGGGTTAGGAGGAGTTGGATCATCTTGCACTGAGGCTTTAGTAAGGGGAGGAATTGGAAATGTTGTAATAGTTGATTTTGATATAATTGATATTTCTAATTTAAACAGGCAAATATTAACTACTAAGGAGAACATTGGAAATAAGAAGACGGATGAAGAAGAGATGAGAATTAAGAGTATTAGTAATTGTAATGTTGTAAAATTAAATATTTTTTTGGATGAAAATAATATTGATGAGCTTTTTTCTATTTCTTTTGATTATTTAATTGATGCTTGTGATAGTATTAATACAAAGAAATGTATAATACGTGAATGTCTAAAAAGATCTATACCATTTATATCATGTATGGGTACTGGTAATAAATTAGATCCTTTAAAGTTTAAGATTTGTGATATTAGGGATACTAGTTATGATCCTATTGCTAAAATAATTAGGAAATATGTTAAAGATAGTAATATTAAGGAAAAAGTAATGGTACTTTGTAGTGATGAGCCTGCAAAAAAAGTTTCTGGGAATATAAGTTCTATAAGTTATATGCCTGTTGTTGCGGGTAATATTTGTGCAAGCTATATAATTAGAAAAATACTAGAAGATTTCTAGTATTTTTCTATATTATCCATTATAGCTTTTAGCTTTTTTTCATTTAGATTTTCTCTTGGTATATAAAATTTACTTCCTAGTAATTTTTGGGGTAAATAATCTTGTTTTACATAACTGTTTTTATAATTATGGGGATATTTGTATTTAGGGCTATTAGTTTTTATATGTGATGGAACGGGATAACTGCCACCATTTCTTATTGTGTTTAATGCCATATCCATTGCAGCTTCAGCAGAATTACTTTTAGGGGATAATGCCATTTCTATGACTACTGCTGATAACGGTATTCTTGCTTCAGGAAATCCTAATCTTTCTGAGGCTGCTATAGCACTCATTACTTTAGGCCCCATACTTGGGTTTGCTAGCCCTATATCTTCATATACAATTACAGATAATCTTCGGCATATAGATTCTAGTTCTCCTCCTTCAATTAGTCTTGCTAAATAATATATAGAAGCATTTACGTCACTTCCTCTTATGGACTTTTGCAGGGCACTTAATAAATCATAATAATTATCACCATCTTTGTCATGATATATATTTGGTGTACTATCTATTTCTTTTATTAATTCAATATCTATTTTTTTATCTTTGACGGAATAGTATGCTGTTTCTAGAAGGTTATATGCATATCTTAGGTCTCCTGATGATATTGAGGCAATGTATTTAATCGTTTCATCATTTATTTTGATATCTTTCAAATATTTGCTTTCTGTAGCTCTTTTAATACCATCTTCAATATTTTCAATAGTTAATTCTTCTAATTTTAATAATCTGCATCTACTTCTGATAGCGGGATTTATACTATGATAGGGATTAGAGGTTGTCATACCAATTAATGTTATTAAACCGCTTTCTAAAAGAGGAAGAAGTAAATCTTGTTTATCTTTATTTAGTCTATGTATTTCATCCATAATTAGGATTAGTCCATTGTACATTTTTGCTTCTTCTACTACTATGTCAAATTCTTTTTTATTGTTAATAACAGCATTAAGACATCTATAATTAAATCCTAATTCATTTGCTATTGCTAGTGCAATGGTAGTTTTACCAATTCCAGGGTTTCCATATAAAATCATTGAAAATATTTTTTTATTATTAACTAAGTTTGATAGTATTTTACCGTCTCCGATTAAATGGGTTTGACCTATGATATCTTCTAGTTTGTTTGGTCTTAGTTTAACTGCTAATGGCTCATTCATATATATCACCATAATAATAATAATTAATTTTTGTAAAATTGTCAATAATACTGGAAAAAGTTAGTTATTTTTGTTATAATATGTTTAAGAGTAGGTGGGGTTAATGCCAGATAATGTGTTTGAAAAAATTAAGATTTCAGTAAATAAAGATATACTAGAGAAATATTATCTTTATTTACAAGTAGAGAAAACAATGTTAAGAAATTCTATATTGTCTTATGTATATGATGCTACTTGTTATATTAAATATTTAGAAGAAAATAGATTAAAAATTCAAGATGTTTCTAAAAAAGATTTAGATAATTATATTAAGTTTTTAACAAATTTAAATGATTAT
Organism: uncultured Bacilli bacterium; assembly: GCA_934096315.1. Lineage (GTDB taxonomy): Bacteria > Bacillota_I > Bacilli_A > RF39 > UBA660 > UMGS2068. Next base: position 43,368 of record CAKOLT010000001.1, on the reverse strand, counting down.
TCTGTAAACAGACATATATCTTCTTTAAAATGTTTTTATCACTTTTTATATAAAAATTATAATATAAAAGATATTACGGGAGAATTACATGTTATAAAAAGTTATAGAAAAATTCCTAATACTTTATCTATTTATGAAGTAGAAAAACTCTTAGATATTGAATTAAAGACTCCTTTTGATTACCGCAATAAAGCTATGTTAGAACTTATGTATGGTTCTGGTCTTAGGGTAAGTGAAGTAATTAATTTAAATTTAAGTAATATTGATTTAGAAGAGGGATATGTGAGGTTATTTGGTAAAGGATGCAAGGAAAGGATTGTCCCTATTGGGGATGTTTCTAAAAAATATATAGATATTTATATTAATAATTTTAGGAGTAAATTAGTTAAAAAAGTATTGTGTAATAATGTTTTTCTTAACAATCATGGTAAAGCTATGACGAGACAAGGTTTTTTACTTATTGTTAAGAATATATGTAAAGATAAGGGTATAGATAGAAATGTTACACCTCATACACTTAGGCATTCTTTTGCTACCCATTTACTGGAAGGTGGTGCAGATTTACGAAGTATTCAGATTATGTTAGGTCATGCTAATATATCTACCACACAGATATATACAAATATTAGTGATGATACATTAAGAGAAAATTATGATTTATATCATCCAAGAAGTTAAATAATAATATAAGAATGGAGGAAGATTAATGATAAGTAAAAATATATTTAGAGAATATGATATAAGGGGAATTTATGGAAAGGATTTATTTGATGAAGACGCCTATAAAATAGGACTTAGTATTGGATATAAATTAAATGAATATGATGTTCCAAGCATTGTAGTGGGATATGATAATAGGTATTCTTCAGTAAATTTAGAAGATAATTTAGTAAAAGGACTTGTAGATAGTGGTGTTAATGTAATACGTATTGGGCTTGCAACTACTCCTATGGTGTATTTTGCTAGAATTAATTTAAATTTAAAGGCTAGTGTAGTAGTTACTGCTTCTCATAATCCAAAAGAATATAATGGATTTAAAATATGTTTTAATGGTGTTAATAATGCTTGTGGAAGTGAAATCCAAGAGTTATATGATTTAATTATTAATAATAAGGCTCTTTCTAAGGATAAAAAAGGAGTTATTGAGAATAAAAATATTAAGGAAGGTTATATTAATTATATTTTATCTGATATTAATATTAATAATGATAAATTAAAGGTTGTATATGATTTAGGTAATGGGACAACTAGTGTAGTAGCTAATGATATATTTGATCGTTTAAATACTAATACTATTGGTATTTTTAATGATTCTAATCCAGATTTTCCAAATCATCATCCAGATCCTAATGTTAAAGAAAATTTAGAATTACTTAGTAAAAAAGTACTTGAAGAAAAGGCTGATATAGGGGTTAGTTATGATGGTGATGGTGATAGAGTAGGGGTAATTGATGAAAAAGGAAATTATGTTACTGCTGAAGAGTTTATGATTCTTATATGGAGAAGTTTATATAATAAGGTTGAGGTTAAGAAAGGGTTATATGATGTAAAGTGTTCTAAGATTCTTTCAGATGAATTAGAAAAATTGGGAATTGAAGGAATACTTAATAAGACTGGAAATTGTTATTTACAAATGATGTCTCATAAAGAACATACTCCTTTTAGTGGAGAAGAATCTGGTCATACTATATTTAATGATAGGTTTGGTGGTTTTGAGGATGCTATTTATACATCACTTAGAATAATAGAAATTGTTAGTACAAGTGGTAAAACTGTTTCAGAACTTCTTAAGGGAATAAATTATTATTATAATACTCCGATGATGAATTACCGTGTTACAGATGAGAATAAGTTTGATATTATAGAAAAAATAAAAGAATATTGTGTATCAAATAGTTATAATATTAATACGATAGATGGTGTTAAAATTATTAATAATGATAGTAGTGTGTTATTTAGAGCTTCAAATACGAGTCCTAATATTACATATAGATATGAAGCTACTACGGAGGATAAGTTAAAAGAGTTAAGAAATGAGTTTGATGTATTACTTGATAAATTTTCAAAATAAAATAATAGGGAAGGGATCCTATTATTTTTCTTTAAAATTATCACATATTGTTTCTTCTTTGTTTGTACAATTACATCCTTTACATGTACATGATACTTTTATCTCATCTAAACAGCAATATTTTTCTTCTTCATCAATATGTGTACAATTAGAGACATTACATTTAATTCTTTGCTTTTTTTCCATAAATACCTCCACAATAGTAGTATGGACTAATTTTATTTCTCTATACATTATTTATTTTTATTATAGAAGTTAACATAATATATATTATAGGAAGTAATTAAAAAGTAAAAAAATAAATACCAATATAGGTATTCATTTTAAAATTTTAAACATATCTTGACTGAATTTCAGCTATTTTATTAAAAACTTCGCTAGCATTTTGTTCGTTAATTTCAGTGTATCCAAGTTCTTTTAAGGCAATTGCTTTTGCAGTATTTAATTCTTGTGTTCTGCTCATTTTTTCTTCATTTTTTCTAGATAATTCAGCTTCCCATCTTTTGTGTGATTCTATTAATTTACTTTTTGAAGCTCCACCATTATTATATAAAGTAAATGCTGAATATAGTATACTTTCAAATGTATATTGTCTATCTTCTTCAAATACGCATTTTGTTGGGTTTGTATAACCGGCACCTTTAGATATATAGGCTAGGATATACTTTAATTCTTTAGTATTACCCATTGCTAATAAAAAGTGATATAAATATGTTAAAATATTTAAACTGTTTTTAGTTTTATCTTCATTTAACATTTCTTTTAATACAAAAACAATATCGCTTATTAGTGTTTGTTCTTCTTTTCTTAAACCTCCTAATTGAATTACTTCATTTTTCTTAACTGGGGGTTTTTTAGAATTTTCTATTTTAGCTCCAACTTCTTCTAAATATTCATTTGTAATTTCTAATTTATCTAATTCTTCTGCGTTTTTAACTTTTAATAGTTTAAATAGTAATTGACATTTATCATTAGATAACTTAGATAAATCATTTCCATCTAAATAATTATATACCATTTGTCTTGAAACTCCTAAATATTTGGCTAAATTCACTTTGGAAATGCCTGATTCTTTAAGAATTAGATTGATTTTATCTATTGTATTCATTAAGGTTCCTCCTATAATTAGACATAATATAAGTATAACATAACATCTTACGTAAAGCAAGTATAAAAATAATAAATTTTAATTATTGTTTTTTAACTTGATCTATTATTCCTCCACCTAGACATTTTTGGTTGTTATCATATAATACACAAAATTGTCCCGGAGTTACAGCTTTACATGGTGTATATGTCAATTTTAGGGAATTATTTTGTAAATAAGATACTTTACATTTGGTGTCTTTACCTCTATATCTAAATTTTGCAAAACACTCCCCTACTCTTTCATCAGTGAGAAAATTGAACTCTTTTATGATGGCTTCAGAAGAGTATAGGTGTTTATTTTCATCTCCTGAAGATACGTATAATATATTATTTTTAACATCTTTATCTACAACATAATGTTTATTTTTATTTCCTCCTAAATTTAATCCTTTACGTTGTCCAATTGTATAATACATAAGTCCTATATGTGTGCCAATCTTTTTTTTAGTGTCAATATCTATGATATCTCCGACTTGATTAGGTAGATAGTTTTTTAAAAAGTTTTTAAAATTTCTTTCTCCTATAAAACATATTCCTGTAGAATCTTTTTTTTCTGCGGTAATTAAATCATATTTTTTGGCTATTTCTCTAACTTCAGATTTTGTAATATCTTGAAGGGGAAATAAAACATTTTCAAAATTTTCTTTTGGCACATAAGCTAAGAAGTAGCTTTGGTCTTTGGATTCATCTTTAGCTTTATATAAATCTCCATTATATAATTTTGCATAGTGACCTGTTGCTATATAGTCAGCTCCTAGGGTTTTGGCTTTTTTAATAAATAGGTCAAACTTAATATATCTATTGCACATCATATCAGGATTGGGTGTTCTTCCTTTTTTTAGTTCTTCGAGAAAGTATGTAAAAACGTTATCCCAATACTCTTTAACATAGTCAACTCTATGTAAAGGTATTTCTAATTTGTCACAGACTTCTTTTGCGTCATTATAATCTTTCTCTTGGGGACATATATCATTATTGATATTTGGGTTACCTAGATAGTCATTATTGATTGAACTATCCCAATTTCTCATGAATAATCCTATTACGTTGTATCCTTTTTCTTTAAGAAGAAGAGCTGCTACAGAAGAATCAACTCCCCCACTCATTCCTATTACTACATTTTTCATTAAATCACCATAATAAGTATAACACAATTTTATATAAAAAAAAACCTTAACTATATAATTTAGTTATTAAATCATATAAAAAAGGAGTTATGTATACTTCGTATAGAGAAGATAAGGTAATTAATATTAAAGATGATAGATAAATAACAGTATATTTTTTTAATAATTGTAATATATTTACTCTTTTGCCTATAATTTGTTTTATTAAGGATGCAGAAAATATTATACTGTATACTGTAAGTGAAATTATTATTATAATATTAATTATATTGTGAGGAAATATATATATTATACCCGCTGGTATTGACTTTATACCATAGGTATAAAAGATACTACTAATACTAAAGCCTAATATAAAACCTTTAATGTAAGAAATAATACTATTTATAAAAAGTCCTAATAGTGTTAATCCAAAAATAAATATTAATGTTATATATGTATAATTTATTATTAAGGTGTTTTTAAGGCTTAAATTATTATTGGTAAGAAAATCTTCGATTCTTGTTATTATTGTTAGTTTGTCAGTTGAATCTAAATTTGTTAGAAATAATGAACCACTAATTAAGCCAATTATGAAAAAGCTAATAATATATATTGTAATTTTATTATTTGGAAATATAATGCTGCTAATTTTTTCTTTCAATAATATCACCCACTTCAATTATATGTTTTGATATTGAAATTATGTATTTTTTTTGGTACAATTAAAGTGAGGTGGATTATGAGTAAAAATAAAAAGAAAAAAAGTAATTCTAAAATTTTTACAAAAATTATAGCATTTATTATGTTATTTATAATGGTTGCATCAGTTTTTGTTACCGTTTTTGCATATCTTTAAGATATGTTTTTTTATTAAAAAAGTACCAGATGGTACTAAATTAATAGATATAGTATAAATACTGCAAAAGCAATAGATGCAACTGCTAATAAACAATATGATATGTATCCTCCACTGCTAGCAGGAAGTGGTTCGCTTTTATAATTAGTAGGTTTTGTCATGTCTTCTACAGTTATATTATTATCTACAGTTAGGTTTTGTGTTTCTGAATTAGTTCCTACTACAAAATTAATTCCTTCTGTTTCTATTTTTTTATAGTTAGAGAAATCAATATTGTTTTCTTGTAATAATTCTAATAAAGTTCTTGTAACTACTCTATTTCCATATCTTGTTTGAAAATAATTTATAAAAGATAGGAAGTTATCGTTTTTAATTAGTATTACTTGTTTAAGAGGTTGTATTTTACTGTTTACAAGTAAAGTGTAAATGTTATTAATCAAGTATGTAATTAATTTTTCTGCATGTATATAATTATTTACATCAGTATTTCCCATAATATTTAATAAATTACTATTAAACATTGGTACAGCGTAACTATAAGGTATATTATCAATTTCTTTAAAGTATGTTAATACATTTTCTTTTACCCATAAAGTATCATTTTTTGTAAAGTCATATTTATCTAAGTTATTTTTTATTTCAATAGTTATGTTTACACTAGTTGCAGTTTTAGGTACTGATAGATAATAAGATATTGTATTATCCTTTACAAAATATATATTATGTTTGTTAAGAGATGCGATTAAAGATATGTTATTTATATTATTCATTTCAATTCTCCCTTCTAGTATAAAATAATTATATCAGATTATTTTTAAAATGTCATTAGTTTTTTTGAAAAAAATATAAAAAGGAAGAAAAATCTTCCTAGTTTTCTGCTTCTTCTAACATTGTTGTAATAAATATACCATATCCTTTAGTAGGATCGTCTACTACAACATGGGTAACTGCACCGATTATATTATCATTTTGAATTATTGGGGAACCACTCATTCCCTGAACTATACCGCCAGTTTTACTTAATAGTTTTTCGTCGGTTATTTCAAATAATAGATTTTTGGTTGTATTTTTGCTTTTATTTACTTTTAATATATTAATAGTAAATTCTTCTACTTTGTTTTCGGTTATTACGGTTAATATTTTGGCTTTGCCAAGGGTTACTTCTTCTTCTTTGGCTACTTTATATAATTTTTTGTTTGGTACTTCATTATATGTACCGAAGACTCCTGCTTTTGTATTTTCTTTAATGTTTCCATATACTTCTGTAGTATCATATCTAGCATTTTTTTCTCCTGCATGACCTTTATCTGATGGTGTTATGCCAGTTACTGTTGAGCTATATATTGAGCCCTCTTTAATTTCTAGTTTCTGACCTGTAGTTTTTTCAATGATTTCATGTCCTAATGCCCCATATAGTTTAGTATTTGGATCAATAAAGGTTAACGTACCTATACCGCTTATGCTATCTTTAACATATAGTCCAGTCTTATAGATATTATCTGTATCTTTGATTAAAGTTAAAGTAGTTTCATATTCACTATTTCCTCTTTGATAGGTTATTTTGACATTTTCTTCATTGCCTTTTTCTCCGATTATTTCTATCATTTTATTAATAGTATCTGCAGGTATATTGTTTACTTTTGTTATTTTGTCTCCTGCTCTTATACCAGCTTTTTCTGCGGGATTTACGCCACCTGTTTCATAGGTACCTACTACTAAAACGGCATCTGATTTTAGTTCTATACCTATATTTTCTCCTCCTGCTAATATGTAATCAGAATAAGCAGATACTTGAATGGGGATTATACATATTACCCATAAAAGAAGCATAAAGTTAGTTTTTATTTTTTTTAAAAACATTTGAGCATCTCCTTTACTTATTCATGTGACTACATTATTATTATTAAATATATAGTGATTTTTATGATAAGTAAAATATTCCATCCTTGTATTATCTTGAAATTTTTTAAATTTTTTAACATATACTTAATTGGTGATAATATGTCAAATACAGCAATTAGTTTTTTACTTACTATTGTAGCAGGATTTTCTACTATGATAGGTACTTTTTTAATTTTTTTAAAATTTAAAAATGTTAATAAATTATTAGCAGGTGCTCTTTCTTTTGCTAGTAGTGTTATGATATGTATTTCTGTTGTTGATTTAGTTCCTGAGGGAATTAATCTTTTAAAAGTTAATTACAGTTTTTTAATAGTTGTTTTGTTATCTATGTTATTTTTAGTTTTTGGTATATTAATGTCAATGATGGTTGATTATTTCTTTCCTAGTGATGATACAAAAATGAAAAATGGTTCTTTATATAAAGTTGGTATTATTTCGATGATTGCCATTATTCTTCATAATATACCTGAAGGTATTGCTACTTTTATTACGGCTTCAAATGATATAAAATTAGGCTTTTCTTTAGCACTTGCAATTAGTCTTCATAATATACCTGAGGGAATAAGTATATCTGTTCCAATATATTACTCTACTAATAGTAGGTTAAAAGCTTTAACATATACTTTTATATCTGCTATTTCAGAACCTTTTGGAGCTTTTATTACTTATTTATTTTTAAGACCATTTATTAATGATACTGTACTTGGTTTGTTATATGTTTTTATTGCAGGTATTATGTTTCATATTTCTTTTTGTGAATTGTTTCCAAAATCTAAAAGTTATAATTATAAATTTATTACTTATTTGTTTTTTGTGGTAGGTTTTGTCTTTATTTTCTTATTTCATTAATCAGATACTACATTATTTAAAATTTTGAATACTCCTTCTACACATTTTTTTAAATATTTGTTTAGTGTTAATGAGGTATTATTTACACTACTTGTGAATTTATTTGTATAATCTGCTTTTTCATCTATAACATAGTCATTAATATCAACGTTAATATTGTTTTTTACATCTTCTTCAAACTTTTTTATTTGTTTATTTGTTAAGACAGTTCTTTGCCCCATTTTATATTCATAATATCCTGTTTCAGATACTATAAATGATGCAATATATACTACTAAAAGAAGTATTATTATAAATTTAAAGGATTTATTTATTTTCATTTTTTATCACCATTAATATACATTTTTAATATATCTGTTAAGGCTTCAATTGTGTTAAATACTTCATTTATATTATTTTGATTACCACCGATTTCAATTAGCATTGAATTGGGACTAATATCTTGGTTATATATTCCATCTACTTTTTCACCCTCTTTTTTATATATTCCTCTAGATAGTTTGGGGTAATATTTATTAATTAAATCATTGAGGTTTTGGGCAAGTGATAAATTTTTTTCATAGTTATTATTTTCTAATCCTATTACAAAGAGTATTCTGGCATAATCTTTATTATTAATATTTGTTGTACTTATATCTTTAGTAACTGAGTCTCTATGTATATCTATATAATATTTTAGTGACTGGTATTTGTTTTTTTTCTCTAAAATTAATAGTCTACTTGCTTTGTAAGAATATGAATAGTCCCATTTATTTATTGTTAATAGTTCTGTTAAGTTTGTATCTTCAACAATTGTACTGATTCCATTTTTATTTAATTTTTCTTTAAAAATATATGATGCCATTAAAACATTTGGAGTTATTCCATATATTTCTAAATTATCGTTGTTATAGTTTTCTAATTGATGTGAGTTATATAAGTATATAATTGGGTTTGAGGTATCAACTGGATATGGATCTTTTATATAACTACTTATTTCTTTTAAGTTTTCAAGGTTGCTATAGTCATCATTATGAACGATATCAATATTTTTTTGTTTACTATTAATTCCTGATAAATTAAGAAGAGTACTTGGGTTTTGAAAATCAATTTTAAAAAGATAGTTTATAGTTTTATTAACAATATTTGTTAACTTTATATTATTTAAATTGTTAATATTTCCACCATTTAGGATAAAATTTATAAAATCTTTATTACTATTTTTAAACTTATTGTTTATTGTGTAATAGTAAGAAAAAGCAAATGATATATACATTATTAATAATAGTCCTAGTAATTTTATTCTTCTTTTCTTTATGTTTCTTAACTCCATTTTGTTCTTTTTTTTAAACATGATAACCACCTAATAATAGTATACTCTTTAATAGTGCGTTATTTGTCGGTGTAAGGCGTTATTTATTGCAGATGATATAATTTCACTTATTTTTTCTATAATAAAGTCTATTTCTTTGGGAGTTACTATTAAATTATAATCTATAGCATTTAATACTTCGTGTATTAGATTTTTCTTTGTGATATCATTTAAGGTTCCTATTAGACCAAGTAATTTCTCTTTTTCTGTTTCTTCTAAGTCTAAGTTTTTAATTTTGTTAATGTAATCTTTTGAGTGGGTAAATGTTAGTTTATTTATTTCTGAATTGTTTTTGATGTAAGATATATGTTTTAGTAAATAATTAAGGGACTCATTTACTATTGTTGTTGCGTCTACTACAGTTGGGACACCTATTGCAATAACTGGAATATTTAGAGTGCTATAGCTTATTTCTTTGCGGTTATTGCCTACTCCACTTCCAGGATGAATACCGGTATCTGTCATTTGGATTGTCTTGTTAACTCTTTCTATTGAATATGCAGCAAGTGCATCTATTACTATTAAGAATTTTGGTTTAATTAAATCTACGAGTGCTTTTATATAATCTGCTGTTTCTATTCCGGTAGTGGCAGTTACTCCGGGAGCTACTACTGAAACATTTCTAATACCTTCATTAACATTTGCATTTAATAAAAATAAATGTCTTGTTACAAGGGTTTTTTTTATTGTTTTGGGTCCTAAAGCATCAGGAGTTGAATTTATATTTCCAAGTCCGATAATTAATCCGGGATCTTTTTCTTTTATTTTTTTTAATTTTAATAATTTTATAATTTCTTCTTCAAGTACTTTACCGATCTTTTCTCTATCTTCATAGTTTGTTACATCTTTAAAAGTTATGGTTATATAATTTCCTTTTGTTTTTCCAAGTAGTTTTTCTTCTTTTTCTTTTACGTTAACATAGTTAATAGTAATATCTTCAATATTTTTTTCCTTAATTTTGGTAGTTATATTATTGGTCTCTATACTTTCCATGATTAAGTCAGTTCTTATATTACTACTCTTTAAATCTATATTTTTATCCATTTTTTACCTCCTTATAATTATTTTTTACAAAAATGTTAAAAAATATTTGCCTTTTTTTGTTTTTTTTGGTAAAATTATATGTAGTTAGTTGGAAGGAGAGATATTAATGGCAAATGTTAAAAATGCTGAAAAAAAGATTAAACAAATTTCTAAAGTAACTTTGGCACATCAAAAACTTAAGTCTACAGTTAAGAATGCAATTAAGAATACTGATAAAGCTGTTATTGATGGAAATAAAGAAAAAGCCACTGCTAGTTTAAAACTTGCAATTAAAAGTTTAGATAACGCAAAATCTAAAGGATTAATTCATAAAAATAAAGTTAATAGAGAAAAATCAAGATTAACTAAAAAAGTAAATGCTATGGAAGTTAAATAACTTCCTTTTTTTTAAATTATATGATATACTTATTATAGGAGATGGTTACTAGTGAGATATGTTAGTTTAGTTTTAGGGGTTATTCTTTTGATATTTATAAGTTTTTATAATTTTGGCAATTGGCGGTATTTTGATAAAGATAATGATGTAGTTATTAGTGAGAATGAATATTTTGTGGATAAAGATTATACGTATTTTAAGAATTATGATGATGTTATTCATAATTATACAGAGCTTTTAAATTATATTTATTATGTTGTTAATTCTGGATCTACGTTTGCTAAAGGAGAGTGTACTTCTGAGTATAAGGATTGTTCTAAAGATTTGGAGACTATTGGTAATGATAAACAACTTCTTTCAATGATTAATAACTTTGTACATCCTTATAATAGTTTTGAAAGTATAGTGTTTACATATAATGATAATGGTAAATTTAGTATTAAAATTAATAAGATTTATAGTGATAATGAGATAAAGATTTTGAATGGAATTGTTTCAGGTATAATAAAGGATGATATTACAGATAATATGACAACATATGATAAAATTAAGGTTATTCATGATTATATTATAGATACTACTAAGTATGATACTTTAAAGTCTAAAAATATTAAGGATACTACTTATTTGTCTAATACAGCGTATGGTGTCTTAGTGGAGGGATATGGTATTTGTAGTGGATATAGTGATGCTATGAGTATATTTTTGGATAAGCTTGGAATAGAAAATTATAAGATAAGTAATTCTACTCATATATGGAACTTAGTTAAAGTTAATAATGTTTGGCTTCATTTAGATCTTACTTGGGATGATCCGATATATGAAAATAATTTAAATAGAGATACATATTTTTTAATTACTACTCATGATTTAGAGAAATTAAATGATAATACACATGATTTTAATAAAAATATTTTTAAAGAGGCTAAGTAAAAGAACCATTTCTGGTTCTTTTTTGTTATGCACACCAATTATTTTCTTTTTTTAATTTATTTATTGTGGAAAAATGTCCTGTTTCATCTTTGTTTAAGTATGTCTTTCCTTTACAATCTGCAACAAAATAGTAATAATCGTGTTCTTCTGGATATATAGCAGCTTTTATAGATATTATACCTGGGTTGTCTATTGGTCCTACTGGAAGTCCAATAAAGCTTGTACATCTTGTATTATATTTTGTGGAACAGTCATATAATCCGTTATCTTTGGTTAAGCTGACAGAAAAATCATCTATTTTTAAAGCATAGTATGTTGTTACATCACTGCCTAGGCTCCATCCTGAATTTAGTCTATTATAGAAGACTCCTGAAACTTTTGCTCTATCATTTGATGTTGCTCCTTCTAACTCTATTATTGAAGCTAGGGTTATTAGTTTATTTATAGATAAGTTTGAAGATATAATATCATTTTTATATGGTTCTAATTGTTTATTTGTTTCATTTAGCATAGTCTCTAATATTTCTTCTACTGTTACGTCTTTATTTTTAAAAGAATAGGTATTTGGGAAAAGATATCCTTCTAGGGGATAATAAATATTTGCGTTTAATATATCATCAGTTAAGAACCAATATTTGTTTATTAGGCTTTGTATGTATTCTCTATTTGTTATTACATTTATTATGTCATCATAATTATTATTTGTTTTTTGACTAATTGTAGTGGCAATACTTCTTACGTTCTTTCCTTCTTTAAAAGTTATTGTAATTTCGTCTGGGTTATATTTACTACCCTCTCTTAATATTTTTACAATTTTTGGGATACCCATATTTTTTGATAATTGATAAGTGCCAGCTTTTAAGTTTTTGTTACTCTCTGTATACATATATACTTTAAATGCATTAGCACTTCTTATATATCCTTCTTTTTCTAAATATTGTCCAATAGATATTATGGAACCTGGTTTAATAGTTATTTCATTTAATGTATCGTCTTTACTTGGTCCGGATAATGTATAAATATAGACAAGAATTGCAATAATAGCCATAATAAAGATACCACTTATTGATATTATTAATCTTTTTGTTGTTACTTTCATAATATAGTTAGAGATTTAACTCTCTTTCTCCTTTTCCCTTTTTGCTTCTTCACTTACTGATTCTATAATTGTTTCAATTATTTTCCATTCTTTTTCTGTTTCTACTGGTAACAGTTCTGTAGAGCCATTATCATCATTTGTTTTGTATACTGATGCATAAACTTTGGTTTTACCATTTTTGTCTTTAGTATTATCTGTATATACCATGTAGTTTTTATTAGTTTCATCTGATTCAAATGTAAATAATACTTCACATATAATTTCTTCTCCATTTTCTCCGACTACTTTAAATTTATTTTCTTCCATCATTAATATTCCTTTCTCTATCTAGGTATCCTTGTAATATTATTACAGCGGATAGTCCATCTACTTTTTTCTTTCTTTTTTTTCTTGACATGTCACTTTCTATTAATATATTGTTACTTATTACGGATGTTAATCTTTCATCTTCAAAGATAATGGGTATAGAAACGTATTTTTCAAGATTTTGTTTAAAATTTATAGTTATTTCTGCCCTTTCTCCAAGAGTGTTATTCATGTTTTTAGGAAGTCCTAATATTATTTTTTTTATTTCTTCTTTTTCTACTATTTTTTTTATTTTATCATATAAACTATCATAATTATTTTCATCAAAAAATATTGTTTCGTACACACTTGCAATAGTTCTGGTTTTATCACTTACTGCTATTCCAAGTGTTTTACTGCCTAAATCTAAACCTAAATATTTCATTTTAGATATTCTTTAAGAAGTAGTTCAATAATGATGTTTCGATCTAATTTTGATAGTTCATTGCGGGCATTTTTGTAATTAGAAATATAACCTAAATCATTGCTAATTAGATATCCAGATAACTGGCTGATTGGGTCATATCCCCTTTGTTTAAGAGAAGTATATACTTTTTTTAAAGTTATTTTGACTTCTTCCTCCATAAGTTTATCATTACCTTCTTCCATCATATCACCTCTATACTCTTTAATTTTATCATATTAAATAATTACATACAAGTATTTTTGTATAATTTTTCTAATTTTATTATATTCTTGTATTATTATTTATTATAATTAAAAAAAACTAGTTACTAGTTTTTTTAAAGTTTTTGAGTAAATTTTTGCCTCTTTTAAATAAGTTTTTAGTACTTTGATTAGTGAAGTACATAATTGTCATTGTGATTATTGTAACTATAATAAAGATGATACCTAGAGATAATATACAGCTTAATATAGATAGATTTAAACTTAGAATATAGTTTTCTATAGGTTTAATTATTAGAGTTATTATTATGAAAAGTCCAATTAAGAAGAGATAATCTCTAGTTAATTTTATTATATCAATATCTTTTATTATTTTGTTTTTAACAACATTCATCTTTAAAAATATATTTATAAAGAATGCTAAAGATGTTGAGAATAGTAATCCATTAAGTCCGAATGGTTTAACTAATAATATGGATAAAATAACATTAATGGTAGCACATATAAATACATGATTTTTATTGTCTTTAAATAATCCTTTAGCGTTAACGAGTGCAAGAAGTGGATAATATATGATATTTAAAAATAAAGTTACTGAAAAGAATATTATTGATAAATATGATATTATATAATTAGGTTTGTTAATCCAAATGTTAACAAAGCTTCTTATTCCTAAGGTAAATGTTATACACATGGTGAAACCAATAATTATGAATAGTGCTAGAAATTCTTTAAATAGTTTTTCGGCTTTATTATTTTCATTTTTAGCAAATACATTTCCAAAGGAATATACTGCTCCCCTTTCGACTCGGGAGGATATTTCGTTTAAATATCTTAGAATGAAATTATATGAGGTATAAATACTAACTGCAATTGGAGATATAAAGGCTACTAGTATTATTGCGTCAATGTTATTAAGGGCTAAGTATCCTAATTGTATCCATGCTAAATCTTTTACCATTTTGACCATACTAGTATTTGCATCTGCTACTTCTTTTAGCCACTTATATTTTCTTTTAACTACTATTCTCATAACTATTTCTTCTATTAATTTAACAATAAATATTACTAGTGCAACAACTTCTAGAGAACGGTATTTAATTACGACGAAAACGATTAATGCATCACAAATTATTTTCATTATGTTAAATACTAGATTGTATATATATTTTTCTTGGGCTGCGGATAAAATTGCAGAATATGTTTGAGTTTTTCCAAAATATGATATTAAGTAAGAAATGGATATTACCATAAAGCATATTATACAACTATTTCTGTATCCGTCTTCAAATCTATAAAATAAGTATAATCCAGCACTTACGAGTAATATGATTCCTAATATTATTAAACCAATTATTTTGAATATTTTTCTACTTCCTGTATATATTTTGTTTATATCCCCTTTATTTTTATCTGCAAAAGGTTTATATAAGCTATATATAACAGCATCACTGAATCCTAGTTGTGCTAAAAATACATAAGTTATTATTTGGTTTATTACTTGGTAATAACCATTTCCTACGTCTCCAATATATTTGATTAATACGTCTACTTTTACTAATCCAATTATTCCAATAATTATATATGGAAGTATATCACTTATCATATTTAAAGCTATTTTTTTAGTTCTCATTCTTATCCCTACTTATCTTTTTAGCTATTTCACTTGCACATATTGTTCCTTCACTAGTAGCAGTTGTTAGTTGGTAATATTCTTTTTTTATGATGTCTCCGCAAGCGTATACATTTGGAATTGATGTTTGCATTTTATGGTTAACTATAATGTAACCTTTATCTTTTTCTAAGTTGTAGATACTACTATCAGGTAAATATCCAATACATATGAATAATCCATTAGTGGTAATAGAACCATGTTTAAGGTTTATATGTATGTTATCATTTTCTTCTTTAGCATCTTTTATTTCATTATCAAATATTATATTTATGTTTTTTGTATTTAATACTTTATCTATTAGTGATTCTTCTGCATTAAAATTATTTTTTCTATGTATAATAGTTACTTTGTTACATATTTGTGATAAATATATAGCGTCTTCTAGAGCACTGTTTCCTCCACCAAGGACGGTTACATCTTTGTTTTTATATAGGTTGCCATCACATAGACTGCAATAGCTTAAGTGGTTAATATTGTCTAAGTTTATTTTTTTTGGAGTCCTACCACTTGCTATAATTAAATATTTGTATTTAATATTTTTGCTATCAGTTGTTATAGTGTTTTCTTTAAAGTTTACCTCACTTACTTTTTCATAGAAGTATTCTACTCCTAAATCTTTTACTTGTTTATAAATATTTAGTGCTAGTTCTGGACCAGATATTCCGTTAAATCCTGGATAATTTTCGATTAAATGACTTTTATTTAATTGACCTCCGGGGGTATTTTGTTCAATTATAAGAGGATTAATTCCTGCCCTTTTTAAATATATTGCACTTGTCATACCTGCTATACCAGAACCTATTATTACTACATCATAAGTTAACATATACTTCCTCCGATTTTACATATTTTTTTCTTTTTTTACTTGTTATTATAAGTATTATTCCTATTATTATCATGATTATTGATACAAGCATGCTTACTTTTATATTATATATATAGAGACTGTCAGTTCTTAGAATTTCTATAAAAAATCTTGCTATAGGGTAATATATTAAATATATACCTGTTAGAGTTCCTAAATGTTGATTTTTGTATACTTTTCTTATAATTATTAATAAAATGAAACCTAAAAAGCACCAGATTGATTCGTATAGGAATGTTGGTTGATAGTAAATTCCGTTTATTTTCATGCCTTCAATTACAAAATTAGGAATATGAAGAGATTTTAGAATTTCTAATGTGGTTGATGGTCCATATGCTTCATGGTTAAAGAAATTACCCCATCTTCCAATTGCTTGACCTAATATTAAGTAAGGTGCCATTGTATCTGTTGTTCTTAATATTTCTACCCTTTCTTTTTTGGATACTATTATTATTGTTATTATTGCTCCGATTACTGCACCGTAGATTGCTAAGCCACCTTGCCATATTTTAAATATATCTAGTAAGTTATTTTTATAGTAATCTATATTGAATATTACGTAGTATATTCTGGCTCCGAGAATAGAAAATAGAATTAGTTTAAGGGAAATATCAGAAATGAATTTCTTACCTAGACCGTTTCTTTGGGCTTCTCTTTCCCCTAAATATAGGCCGAGAATTATAGATATTAATATTAAGATTGAATACCAGTATATTTTTATTGGACCAAGATTTAAGAATATGTTATTCATTTGGAGTCTCCTAAAAATGGTTTGATTATTAATCCGTCCATTAACATATTGAGAAAGGATATTCCAATTGAAGCAAAGAATGGACCTATTATTCCTGTAATTGTGAAATTGTCTCCTAAGATAAAACTTGTTATGTAGAGAATTAAGACATTTATTAAGGGGTAAAATAAACCATAAGTTAATACAGTTAGAGGTAGAGTTAATATTACAAGAATTGGTTTAATAGTTTTATTTAATATATAGATAATTATGACTGCTATGAAAGCATATAATCCATGATTGTTTAGATTTAGATACATACTATCAGATATATGTGTTATTATTACTAGTACTAGTGCATAACCTACCATATAAGCAATCCATTTTATTATTTTTATACTTTTATCATTTTCCATTATAGGCCTCCTGTTACTTATTTGAAGTGTAAACTTCTTTAATTGTTATAGATGTTATACCAGATATGTCACTAGTATTTAAACCCATTGGTTCTGAGCCAGCCATCGTCATTATTTTTATATTATCTAGTGTATCTCCTTTGTTATTTTTAAATATTAAAGTATTACCTGATATAGAAATAGTTGTATATACTGGAAGATATGCAAAAAATTCTGTATAAAACTCGTCTTTAGCACCTATAACATCTTCTTGAGATATTGCAAAAATATATTTACCACGATAGATGGTAGTATAAGGATTTTCACTATTTATTTTTGTTTCTGGGAAGTCTACTTTGTTTAAGTGGATTATTTCATCGTTTACTATGTCTCCTATTTTGGCCATTCTTTTTCTTTCAGAGTTTAGTATTTTAATTGTAGATAAAAAGAGAAGTAAGAATAAAATTAATAGTCCATATAGTACAGCGGTTATAGCAAAACCTTTATTATTTAATTTCATAAAATCCTCCTAATATGTTATTAATTCTAAAGTAGTATCAGCTACTTTGTCTTTATCTTTTTCACTTATAACTATTGTATTTTCATTTCCATCTGATATATATCTGTTATTTTCTAGTATTTTAAATACCATTTCTATGTCAAACTCTTGTCCATTATTGTCATATGCTCTACATCTTTTTAAGAATGTTTTATCAAAT
The DNA here is from genome assembly GCA_934096315.1 of uncultured Bacilli bacterium. GTDB lineage: Bacteria > Bacillota_I > Bacilli_A > RF39 > UBA660 > UMGS2068. The sequence goes on along the minus strand of CAKOLT010000001.1, from coordinate 25,273 downwards.
TTTTTATCAAATGGAGATACTTCGGGCTCCCAACCTACTCTTAGGGCTGCGGCAGTTTCATATGTTTTTTCGTTATAAGTTGCAGATAGTACATATTTAAAATTTTCATTTTCTTTGGAATAAGGACTTCCAAATGGTAAAGCAATAATTTTTACATATTTATTAGGTATTATTCTTTCTAATTCATCATATACATATGCAATTTCTTTTTGTACTTTATCTGGTGTGCTTTTTTTGATGTCTAAGTGGTATTGTGTGTGATTTCCTACATCATAACCGTTATCTACTAGAAAGTTTAGTATTTTTTCATTATACTGGCTTTGGTTAAATAGACCACCATTTACGAAGAATGTTGCTGTAACTTTAGTTTTAGGGTGGTTCTTTTTAAATTCTTCTAAAATGCCAACTGCACTATTAGGGTCAATTATTATGTTACCATTTTCATCTAAACCTTGGACTTTTATATTGTCTTCGTTACCATCATCAAAAGTTAATACTATTGGACTTTTTCCATATTCTGTATTTATCTTTCCATTTATATAGTCTTCTAATCTAATCATTTGATATCCATTTTCATAATAAAATTCTAAATCTTTTCTAAAGGCTTCTGGAGTTCTATTATATCCATCTTTATCTACATTTCCTCCAATTGTACCAGTACTTGTACTTGTTTTTTCTCTAATTCCGTGATACATCATTATAGGTATTTTTCCTATTTCGTTTATGTTATCTGCTTTTAGTTTTTCTTTGTCTATTTTTCCAAGGGATATTACAACATTTAATGTATCAGTTTTCTTATATCTGGTATTTTCTTTAATGCTTTGACTAATTATTTTACCTTTTGCAATAGAATCATCATATTTGTATTCTTTTACTAAATTTAAGTCTTTAAATTTATTTAGAACTTTTTCATCTTTACCTACAAGGTTCTCCATAACTAACTTCTCTTCTTTTGTTTTATCATTATTTAAATAGAATTTTTCTACTACAATGAATGATGCAATTATGATTACAAATAAAAGTAATATACTTATATATTTTTTCATATGCTTGCTCCTTTCGATTAACTATAATTATTATAACATATTTTACCACATTTTAGCAAACTTTTCTGTTAGTTTTATAGCAAAGTATGTTATTAGTAATATTAAACCTGTAAAGAGTGGTACTAAGGCATATGTCATAAATTTATCAGATATAATTGGGATTATTTTTGATAAGTTAATAGCATTAAATTTAACTTTAATAATATAAATTACTATGTTTTTAGTAAGAAATGTTAAAATTGAGGTTGTAATTAAGACCATTGATAGAATAAATAAGAATTTATGATTGTCGTTAATTACTAAGTATAATGATATAGTTATTAATATTATAATTATAAATAAGTATATCATTTAGTGGCCTCGATTAAATTTACATCTATATCATATATATAATCAGAAATATCTATAATAAATATTTTACTTTTATTAATAACTTTTTCTTTTAGGTATTCTTCTATGTTATCATCTTCTTTGACTGCTAAAACTATGAAATTATATAGTGTGTCATTGTCTATTTTTTGTTTTCTGTGTAATTTTACGTCTACTACTGATTTTAATACGGTTTGAAGAGAGTTATTTAATGGGTTAGAGTCCATTAATATTTTACATTCGTCATCTGTTATATAAAGTTCTTTTTTGACGTTATAATAGTAATTATTAAATGTACCGTTTTCATTTATAAGTAAATCTTTAATTGTAATAGTATTAATTATTTCGTCTTTTCCGTCCTTTTGTGTAACGTTAATGATAACTGCATAGGTTGTTGTAAGAGTACATACTATTGTTAGTATTATGGATAATATACACCCCAGAATTACTATATTTTTTTTCAATTTATTCACCTCTAATAGTAGTATGTCAAAAATATTTAAACATATAAGAAAAAACTCTTGTTAAGAGTTAATTCTTTATTACCGTACTTAGTTTTTTTATTACTTTTTTTTCTATTCGGGATATATATGATTGACTTATACCTAGAAGGTTTGCAACTTCTTTTTGGGTAAGTTCTTTTTTTCCATTTAGTCCATATCTAAATTCAATAATTTCTTTGTCTCTTGGAGCTAATTTATTTATTTCTGTATGCATAAGATATCTATCTAGTTCTTTATCTAAATCTTTTGTTACGATGTCTTTTTCTGTACCAAGAACATCTTCTAAATGTAATTCGTTGCCATCGGAGTCAAAACTTAAACTGTCTTCAAAACTTATTTCACTTTTTCTTCTTTTGGTTTTACGTAAATACATTAGTATTTCGTTATCAATACATCTTGAGGCGTAAGTTGCTAATTTAATGTTTTTGTCTAATTTATAGGTGCTTACAGCTTTTATTAGACCAATTGTGCCTATTGATACGAGATCTTCTAGATCTATATTTGTGTTTTCATATTTTTTGGCAAGAAATACTACTAGTCTTAGATTGTGTTCAATTAACTTTTCTCTAGCGTATTTATCATCATTCATTGCTTTTTCAACGTAATATACTTCTTCATCCTTAGTAAGTGGTTCGGGAAGTTTATCACTACTTCCTACATAAAATACATAATTATATTTTTTTAATATTTTTTTAATTAATAATTTTATTTTTAACATATATAATCCTTTCTATAATAGTTTTTTATGAAGTATACAGTCTACACCATCAATATTTATTTTATCTTCTGATAATCCAATTAAGAAGTTAGTTCTTATTCCTACATTATCTATATATATTTTGTTTGGAATAATACATTTTAATAGACCATGGTTATTTAATGTTGAATATGGGACAAGGATAGTTTTTTCCTCATTAAAGTCAAAATCTATTTTTGTTTTGTCTACTAGAATAATTGGTCTTTTTTTGTATGGATCATAAAGATTATTTCCTGTATCTAGAAAAGCTGTTAATGATGTTATTTTATTTTTTGGTAAGTAAATATCTACATTGTAATAATTTGCATAATTGTTTTTTATTTGTTTTAATTCTTTAATGTAAATATATATTACAATTGGAGAGATTATTAATAATACTAGGAAATTTATTTTTAGTCCCGTATTATAAACTAGTAATCCCTTTGTTTTATATGCAAAAGAAGTGTTAACCAAATATAGAAATCCCCCGAGAAATATTGATATAGTATATAAATAAAAGATGTTTCTTATTGTGTATACTATATTTTTAAATCCAAAGCAAATTATTACCATCATGATTGATATAATTATTTTTAAAAAGATATTTAAAATTGGACTAGAAGTAAAGAAGAAAATTAATAGTGATAATGTTCCGAATAATGATGATGCTAGAAGTTTTTTTAAGTTTGTTTGTCTTCTTAAGAGGACTGCTAAAGAAAATAGCAACAATAAATCGAAAAGAAAGTTTAGTATAAATATTAAATCAATATATATATCCATTTTCCTCACCCATTATATTGTAATATTATCTTTAATTAAAATGTGTCGAAAAAAAGAATTATAATGAATTTAATAATTTCATTATAATTCTTATAAATTATCTACTAAAGTGTTATATGTATTTAATAGGTCATTTGTTTTAAATACTATATTTCCATCTTTTACATACCATGATGTTTTATTCTCGATAAGAAAATCTATTATTTTTTCTGAGTTATCAAGCAGTGTGAATAGATTTTTAATAGAAGTATCTATTGTTTTATCATTGAATTCTTTTTCATAATCTCCGATTAATTCATTTAAGTAAAAATTTTTATAATATTTATCTAGTGATGGATCTAAATAGGAGATTATTACGTCTTTGGTTAAGTATTTGTAGTAGTTATCTAGTCCTGTTGTTAATTTATTCTTTGTGTCTAATAGATAGTTTTTTGTATTTGTAAAATCGGGTCCATCATTATTATAGTTGTCTGCAGTTAGTATTTTTGTTATGTTTTCATTTTCTAAAATATTTGTTATTTCTAACATATTATTTACAGAGTCTTTTAAATATTTTTTTGCACTTTTTTCTACTAAAGCATAGTCTTTTTTTGTAATAGTGCGGTTTATTTTTTCTTCGAACTGTTCTTTGTTAAAGTTTTGCCAATCTTTAGTAAGTTCTGTTATCTGGGATATTTCATTTTTAAGTTTTCTTTCATAAGAAATATCTCTTAATACTAAATATGTAATAATAGCTATAGTTAAAATAAGTAAAGCAAATATTGTTAAAATTATCTTTTTTTTCATATCTTCTTTCCTTTCAACGAATATATTACCACAAAAGTTTGATATTGTAAAGAAAAAAGAGATTTTACTTCTCTTTTATTTTTCTTGATTCTAAATAATATCTTTTGTCGTATGAATGCCCCATTGAGAATGTTTTTCTTGGTAAGGCACCATCTAGTATTACGGTTTTAAATAAATCATTTTTTTTCATAGCATCAAAGAGAAAGCCAATGTTTCCTTCTTCTTTAGCCATGTTTTTGGTAGTTTCATCTCCATGGATATAGTCTATTTTCCCTTTGTTTTCTTTTAGATATTCATCTAAAAATATTTGTAAAGATCCTACGGCAATGTTTGATTTTGGGTTTTTAATATATAGTGTTTTATCCATGTCTTTAGTAACTACTCTAAATGATTGTCCGATTTTTACTTCATTTATATCATAGTATTTATATAATTCTTCTAGTAAATGTTTAGGATCAGTATTGAATACTACTCTATGAATGGGTTCGAATTCAAGAGCTGGGCTATGAAGATTAACTAATTCTACTAGTGCATATCTTGCAGGATGATTTATATATTCTTCTTTTGGAAGTGTTTCTTTTAGTTTTTCATAGCAGGCTTTTGCAGTTGCTAGGGAGTGGTTCCCATCACCCATAGCAAATAGTAAGACTCCTTTATCTTTGACATTATATTTCTTATTGAAATAATCTATATCGTTTAATTTTTCTAACTTATTTACTACATTTTTAATAGAGGTATCATCTAGTTTATAACCTTTAATATGTCCTCCATTTTCCATTAAATCAAAATCATATAATATATTCTCTTCAGTTACTTTATCTTTCAACTTTTCTATTATATTTTTTTCATAATCATCAATTAATATCATGATGTGTGGTAATTCTAATGGAGCATTTTCTCTTATTTTTTTTCTTGGGGGTATTCTTTCAATTACTGTTTTTTCTGTAGCTCTGATTAGACTTTGAGAGCCTTTTTCATAATTGTATTCTTCTAGGTCTATTACCCCGATTAATCCTTCACGTACTTTACCATCTTTTTGTGTTCTTTGAACATATATCATGGAATCTTTATATTCCGTGAATAGATTTTCTTGTAAATATTCATTCATCGTGTTATTAATCTTTTTGATTCTTTCATCTACATCTTTTTCTTCAAGATATATTTCTGGTAAGGTTATTTTTAATGTAGATGGTGCTGATCCTACAAGGGATTCAACTTTATTCCAGTAAGAGTGTTCTGATGTGTACTGGTCACAGGCTACTACAGCCCATTTTGTCATATCAATATCGTGTGGTAATAATATATTACCAGGTCCAAATGGTACTTTCATTTTCTCCTCCTTATACCTTACAATTATATTTTAACATATATTATATAATAATGTATGAAATTAACTAGGGGTATATTTATTTATTAAGAAATAACTTATTAGTACACCAATTATACTTACTATAAGTAAATATATGTTAAAGCTTGATAAAAATATTACTATTAAATTTGCACTCATGTGAAAAATTATATTAGCATATATATTTTTATACTTAAGATATATTTTACATAATATGAGTCCTATTATAAAGGCATATAGCATGTTATACAATGATCCGTGTAGCATAGAGAATATTACAGTATTTATCATTATTGCATTAGTTTCAGTGTTAAATTTTAATAAATTGTTTAAATATATATACCGAAATAGTAATTCTTCTAGGATTGGACCAATTATAGCAGTTGAAATTATTATAGTAACTACTGGTAATGTTGTTATATTCGGAGCACTTTGGAATAAGAATAGTATCATATTTAGAAAAGTAGCTAAAAATATTCCAGATAATATAAGGGGAATAATTATTTTTGGAGTTAACTTTTTTTCTTTATGATAATATTTTTTAAATAGGAAGATAATTATTAATATATTTGCAATAAGTAGTATATATGGTACATATGTTAATATAAAATTTTGAATATTCTCTCCATTACTTATATGATATATTACTGATGATATCATTACTACGAGATACTGAATGATATATACAATTATTATTTCTTTTAAAGAAAATATAAATTTTTTGAAGTAATTCATAATACCTATCCTTTCTAAGTATATTTTATAATAAAATTTTTGAAAAGTCTATATGTATGAGAAAAAGAATAATTATTTTCCTAAATTATTCTTAATTTCTTTTAAATATATATTTATGTCTTTTGTTGTGCTTGCTCCTCCTTGGGCAAAGAAGGTATTACCTCCCCCATTTCCATTAAGTTTTTGAGCAATATTTTTAATTATAAAGCCACAATTTATATTTTTATTATTGGTGTTTTGCTTACAAACAAAGTTAACATTATTGTTATTTATGTTAGCTAATAGTATAAAACTATTTTCTAATGAGTTAGTAAGAGCGTCCACTATTTGTTTAAGGGTATTTACATCATAGTCTTTAGTCATAGCTATTACTACATTTATACCATTAATTTCTTCTTTAGCATTTATAAATTCATCTAAGTTACTTATTGATTTTTGTTTTTTTAATTCTTGGAATTTTTTCTCTAGTTCTTTTACTTCTTCTTTTAGGGTTTTAATTTCTTTTCTGTTAAATACAATATCAGCATAACACATTGGAGCGTCATTATTAATATCATAATTAAAGTCAAGTTTAATATCCATTTTATCTGCTTCAAGCAAGATCTTTTTAGCTTTTTCTAGAAGATTGATCATTTCATCATTATATGGTGCTATTTCTCTTTGTAACATTGGCACAATATAATTGTCTGTAGTTCCTGTAATACGGTAAATATCAGAGCCTTTGTTTTCAACATTAATGATTGCTATTTTATTTATTTCACTAGTGTTATTTATATGTGTACCCCCACAAAGTTCTATTGAGTCTCCTATTTCTACTACTCTAACTATATCACCATATTTATCTTCAAATAATGCCATTGCTCCCTTTTCTTTAGCTTCATTTAATTTCATATAGCTTATTTTACTAGGGATATTTTCTTTTATTTTTTTATTTAGGATATCTTCTATTTTGGATATAAGTTCGTCACTTAATTTACCACGGTAGTTGAAATCGAAACGAAATTCTTCGTTATCTACTTTAGATCCTTTTTGATGAAGTGATTCTCCGAGTAATTGTCTTAAAGTTCTTTGTAATAGGTGAACACAACTGTGATTTTTTGTTACACTTTGACGAAATTCTTTATCAACACTAGCAGTTATTAAATCGTTTTGTCTTACTAATCCTTCTTTTACATTTACATATACTAAATTTTGGTTATTAGGACTCTTTATGACGTTTACGACTTCTAGTAGACAGCTATCGTTGTATAAATATCCTTTATCGCTTACTTGTCCCCCACTTTCAGCATAAAATGGACATTCTTTTAAGACTATAATACAGTCTACACTTGATGAAGATACTATTTCGTTGTCTCTCATTATAGTTATTACTTCTGTTTGGTTTTCGAGTGTGTCGTATCCAACAAACTTGCTTTCTTCTCTATAATTGATTAACAGTTCGTTTTGGACATTCATACTACTTATATTTTTTCTACTTTCTCTAGCCTTTTCTTTTTGAATAGACATATATTTTTCAAACTCTTTAATATCTACTTTAAAGTTTTTTTCTTCTGCAATTTCTGTTGTAAGTTCTATAGGAAAACCATAAGTATCATATAATTTAAAAGCATCTTTTCCACTTACTACTTTATTGTTTGAAGTATTAAAGATTTCTTCTAATCTTTTTTCTCCTGATAAAAGTGTTTTATGGAATAATTCTTCTTCCTTAGTAATTAGTTCTTTAATGTTTTCTTCTTCTTTTACTAAGTATGGGTATATTTCTTTATGGTTATCTACAACTACTTTTACTAAGCCTGCCATGAAACTATGATTTATATTTAGTTTACGACTCATTCTAACTGCTCTTCTTAAGAGTCTTCTTAATACATATCCACGACCATAATTTTCGAATGTTGCACCGTCTGCTAGAGCAAAAACAAGGGTTCTTATGTGGTCTGCAATAACTTTAAATTCCATTTGACCAAAGTATTCAATATGGCATATATTACTGATTTCTTGCATAATAGATAGAAATAGATCTGTTTCATAGTTGGTTTCTGTTTCTTGTAATATGCAAGCCATTCTTTCTACACCCATTCCTGTATCGATGTTTTTACTTGGTAATTCCTCATATTTTTCTCTTGGAGTGTTTTCTTTAGCATTGTACTGACTAAAAACATTGTTCCAGATTTCTATATATCTGTCATTTTCTATATCTTCTTTGAGTAATTTAATTCCTAGGTTGTCTTTATCATATTTAGTGCCACGATCAAAGAATATTTCTGAGTCTGGACCAGAGGGACCAGGTCCGATTTCCCAATAATTGTCCGCTAGTTTGATTATATGGTCTTCACTTATACCAAGAGATAACCAGATATCATAAGCTTCTTTATCTTGGGGATATACTGTTACATATAGTTTTTCTTTATCCATATCAAAGTATTTAGGACTAGTTAATAATTCTAAAGCCATGGTTAGGGCTTCTTTTTTAAAATAATCTCCGATTGAGAAATTTCCTAACATTTGAAAGAATGTATGATGTCTTGCAGTTTTACCAACTACTTCAATGTCTCCAGTTCTTATACACTTTTGGACACTAGTTAGTCTCCTTGAAGGGGGCATTAGTGTACCGTCAAAGTATTTTTTAAGGGGTGTAACTCCAGCATTTATCCATAATACAGAGGGGTCATCTTGAGGAATTAATGAACCACTTTCTATTATTAAGTGTCCATGATCTTCAAAATATTTTAAGTACATTTTTATAATTTCATTACTAGATAATTTTTTCATTATGATATCCTCCCTTCAATATCTTTTAGTATTTCTTCTAGTCTTTTTTTGTAGTCTTCTATAGTGCCATTATTAAATATATAATAATCAGCATATGCAATTGGAGGAGCTTTAGCAATATTTTCTATTTCTGTTAAGTCTCTTCTTTTTGCTTCTTCATTATTAAATGGTCTATCTGGTCTAACTTCTAATCTATTATATCTTATTTTTTTATCAGTTACAATTGCTATTGTGAAGAAGTTTTTTAATTCTTTTTCTAATAGTTTGTATTCATCCCAGGAATATAGTCCATCTAATACTGTATCTTTTTGAGTCATACATTCTTTAATTTTTGGTAATAGTAGTTTTGCAACAGCAGCCATTCCATGTTCTTTTCTAATCTTTTCACGGTATTCTTTTTGGCTTTCTGGAGTTATTTCTATACCTTCTTCTTTCATTTTCTCATATACAAGTCCTCCAAAATATACTTTATTCCATCCTTGTTTTTCTAATATTTCTGTGGCTATACTTTTACCAGAACCACACATACCTACTATGGCTATTACTTTATTCATTTTATCATTCCTTCCTAATTATAATTAAAAAGAATTATCCCTTCCTTTTTAGGAGCGAGATAATTCGCGGTACCATCCTAATTATGCAATTAGCATACTTAATTTCAGATAACGGCTATTACCGGCAGGTATTAACTGCAAATATAAAAGGAGCTTCAATTAATAAATATATTCGTTTCCACCAAGCACGAACTCTCTATAACTATTTGATTAATTTACTAGTCTTTTATTTCTTTTTCTTCTATATTATAGCATAGTTTCTTTATTTATGTAAATGTTTTTTTCTTTTTTTATAAACTATTTTTTATTTTAATTACAATACTAGACATATCTAGATTATAATATTCTTTTAATTCATCAGTACTTGAGCTTTTTCCATATTCTTTAACTCCGATTACATCGTTAGGGTTATTTACAAGTCCATACCAAAGGCTATCGTTTGAAAATTCTATTGCCATTTTTTTGTATCCTTTTGGTAAAACCTGAGCTAGGTAGTCTATGTCGTTATTAATGAATCTTTTTAGATTAGGTACAGATACAATTCTTGCTTCTATATAATTTTTAAGTAATTCTTGTTTTAGTTTCATAGCAAGTTCTACTTCACTTCCTGAAGCCATAATAATGATATCTAGTCTGTTTTTAACTTCACTAATTACATATCCACCATATTCTGTTTCACTAACAGAAGTGTATTTAAAACTTTCTGATTTATTATTTGAGAGTATAATTACAGAGGGTCTGTTTTCTTTTAGTATTTCATTCCAAACTCCGAGTAATTCTTTATAATCACAAGGTCTATATACTTCTAAATTAGGAATAGAACGAAGGATATTTATTTGTTCTAAGGGGATATCACTACCGTAAGAGCTATTATTAATGAATGTGTCATTTGTAAATATATAGGTTACAGGTATATTCATAATGGCACTACTTCTAATCTGGGGAAGCATTTTTGTAACATCTATTAAGTTTCCATATACATATGGTTTATATCCGGTTAAGGCAAAACCATTGGCAATATTTCCTGTGCAACATCCCTTATTGTATAATGATATGTTTTTTCCTAAATAATTGTCTTTAGAAAATTGTTTCTTCCCTTTAAGTATTGATAATTGATTGTTTATGGATGTAAGTCCTAGAAAACTTGGTAAAAATGTTGACATTACGTTTATAATTTGGTAGTTTGTGTATGTTAGAGATTTATCTAGGTTTAATTTTTCTAAGTCAATAATTTTATCTAATCTTAATGGGGTAATTTCTTCGTTTAAAAGACTAATTAATTCTTCTTTGTCCTTTTCACTACTTGAGGACATATATTTTTTATAGTCTTCATACCAGTTTCTGTATTCTTCTTTTAATCTTATTTCTATTTCTTTTTTTAATAGTTTAGTATTTTCTATATCATAATAATAAGGTTTAATTTCGGGGTTTTCTATATTGTTATCTATATTTAATAATATAAGGACTGGTTTTGATTTCCTTGAGGCATTGGCTAAGGATTTCTCTATTTCTTTAGGGTTATCATAATCCTTAATTTCTATTATTTCATAATCTACTGCTAGAAAAGTATCTAATATTTTTCCTTTATCATTGTTATTATCGTCGTTTAGATATGCACACATTATTATTAAGTTATCAAGACCATATTCATTTGCAAATGATAATGTTTCAAATGATGATAGTAATTCTTCTTTTGTACATACTAGGTATGTGTAATATTCAAATAATGTTATGTCTTCTTTATTATATCTTTCTTCTAGATGTTTTTCTGCCATTGCAAAACCAAGGGAATTGTCTACCCATGGAATACTTTTACTACTTGATATTTCAATTCTACTAGAAACGTTATACATTAAATCACATGGAGTTGTGCTTCCTAAAAGACCATAATTTTTAATATCATTTATAGAATAGTCATTAGTCATAAAGAATAATAAACTATAATATAAATTAGAAAGTTTACTGGATATTAGTAATCTATCTCTATTAGCCCAAAATGGTCTTTCTAGATCATAAGTTAAATAATCTCTATATAATGTATATAATATTCTAGACATTGGTAATGATAATTTATTGTTATTATCCATACTTAATGATATATTTATAATATCTTCAAGAACTTTTTCTTCATCTAATTTTATATTTTTACTCACTCTTATTACCTACTTTCATACATTAAAAGTATATCATAAATTTTGGAATATATCAACTTTTTTGATCAGGTTGGGTATAATTTTTTTGTATATAATTGTTAATTTAATTGATAATTTTGCTCATAAGGGGTTAAATTATGATAATATAAGGGTTTTGGAATTAATCTAATTTTAAATATTTAAAAAAATAGTTAATTTACCTGATTTCTAATGTATAAGTAGATTTAGGTTTTATTAACTATTTTTTATTAAGTTCTGCTTGAACTTCTAACTAGTATTGATATTCATTATATGCAATATTAATGTTATTAGGTAACTACGTCTTCAATATATGTAATAAGGTTATATGCTCTGTTATATGGGTATTAAAATATTTATTTTATAAGCATCCTACACTTATGAAATTCACAAAATATAATCTTTGTTATCTGTTTTATTATTTCTATTTAGTTAAAATCAGATAATTTATATCCTAGTTTATTAAGTTCTTTATAAACTCTATTAATTGGCATACCTAAAATATTATAATAATCACCATTTATTTTTGGAATATAGATAGCTGATTTACCTGCTATTGAATATCCACATCTTTCAAAGATATATTGTTCATTTTCTATATACCAATCAATTTCTTCTTCAGTTAGTTCGTCAAAATAAACTTCTGTTACCTCATTTAACGTAATTGTTTTGTTTTGATATAAATCTATAATTGTTACCCCTGTTACAGCATAATTGACTTTACCAGATAAATTTTGAAGCATTAATTTCGCTTGTTCTTTTGTTTTAGGTTTTTCTAATTTTTTATCATCTATATAAATTATAGAATCTGCCGAAAGAATAACTCCCTCTTTTATTTTTTTTGCAATTGTTTCTGCTTTTTGCCTTGACAAGTCCATGACATATTCTTTTGGATCGGTTTTATCTGAATGTTCTTCTATATTACTGGGAATAACATCATATATTAAACCTACTTTGTCTAATACTTCTTTTCTAGTTCTTGAATTTGATGCTAAAATTAATTTCATTTTTATCCTCCTTCTACAACATATATTATAACATTTTTTTCAAAATTTTAAAAATAAATAATATTATTTGACATTTTTTGATTTTTCGAAATCTTTATTACAACATTGATATAATGGACAAATTAAACATGATGGATCAGTTGGTCTGCACACTTCTCTGCCTAAAGTCCAAAAAGCTGTAGTTAATCTTCCTGGAAATTCTGGATATAACTTTTTTGCTTCAGCAAGTACTTCTTCCTGTGTATCATTATTAATTATGCCTAATCTTAAAAATAGTCTTCTTATATGTACATCATAGGAAATATCTATATTTTCTTTATCTAATATATCTGCATTCATATCTCTTACTAAAATTAAGGTACCTAATGATGCTTTTTTGTGACTAATACCCTTGAATTGTTCTAAAGATGAAACTATTTCAGATGCAGATTTATTTTTCCATATATTCTCTGCATTAGAATCATACTTATTAACTATATCATTAACAGCACTATATATGTAGTTTGCCATTTTTGATGGATAACGGTGTAATGCTGGCTTTTCTTTGATAAATTTTTCTATATCTTTTTCATTATATTCACTTAATATTTTATTAAAGTCAAATCCTCTCATCCTTTCAGATAGTTTATTTGGCAAACTCCACGCGATTTCAGCTTTTACTGATTGGTCAGCTATTAATCCGATTACAAAAGCATTCATATTATTTAAAATAAATTTTTTCTCAATAATGTAATTGTAGGAAATAACAAGAAGAACATTTAACACAATAATTACTGAGATAAGTTACCTTTAAAAATAAGTTTCATGGTTTTAATCTGATAATAACTGAAAAAATGGGCTGAGTAGAAATGAATAATTTCTATTCAGCTTTTTTCTGTTTTGTTTTTTACTTAGGAAATGGTATTTTTTCTGTTTTTAAATCTAATGGCTTTTCCCAATAATTGTCTTTGACATTATCTTGATTTAATAAAACAAAGTATTTTCTTATATTTCTGCCTAAACACATAAGCATAACTTCACATGACACTTTTTCTAATCCACGTCTTCGTATTCTTTCATAATTCATAATCGGGAATTAATTCACATAATCTATAATCATAATCTTTATTTTTTAAATTTTTCTTGCATATATAAGCATAATTACAACTATTACAACCAGTTAATTTATACAATTTACCATTCTTATTTCTTTGATGATAATTTTTATTAAATGGTATTTCTTCTCCAATACATGTATTTAAACATAATACACCATCGCTAAAAGTATAAAATAATTGTGGATTTTTTCCATTAGTTTCTCCAGCCAACTTTGAAATTTTACATAATTGCCTATGTTGTGTTCTCTCATATATTTATAATTTACATAAATTCCATAACCTGAGTCAGCACATTCATTTTCGGGATATTTATTGTAATATTTAAAATACAAATCATTCATAGGAATAAAGGTGTAGTAATCACTTCTGTCTTGAAATATTCCATACATTGTAATTAATCCACTCGATACTAAAACTTGAATATTATATCCCGCATGAAAATCATGACTTAATTTAGAATAGTAATCCTCTTTTAATACTATAGCAGTTGCATCTTTATCTGTTTTAAAATATGAATTTCTATTTTCTCCACAAACACGTTCTTTATCTTCATACTCTAATAATTTAATTAAATATTGATGGGCAATTTTATAATTTTTTTGTTCTTTTCTTAATCTCTTTCCTTTACCTGTCGGTATGTTATCTATATCTATATTTTCTTTTAAGATATATTGTTTAATCAATTTATTAAAGTCATAACTTTTTATTAATTCTTTATCATCATTACAAAATCCCATTTCTAATAGCAATTGTTTAATTTTAATATCTAATTTTTTATGAAATGTTATTAGTTTCCATACAAATTTATATTTATTAGCATTAGCTTCTATCTTTGTTCCATCTAAATATTGGTTACTAATATTTAGACCAATTTCTTTTATAATCGTCTTTGTTATCATTGTAAAAATTTCGTATTGATAAGGTAGAATATATTTATTAAAGCAATCCTTTATAGCATTATCACTTGGTTGCTTTTGTTCCATTATGTACATTACCCTTAAATCAAAAATGCATAATTTTTCTATTTCACGTATCGAACTTTTAAATTTTGAAAAGCAATAAATAATTGTTGCAACCATATTAAATGGATTATAACCATTTCTTCCATTCTTTTTTTGTACTTTTTCAATTATTTTTCCAACATCACTTTTGTTTAAAATTCCTATAAATTTATCAATTTTATCAAATTCCCCAGTGCATTTGTTTGAGGTGACTATGAAAATAGCCCTATTTATGTTAAAATAGTTCATGTGATACATCTTCTTTCGTCAATTAGATTGTATCACAAATAGCGTTAGAAATTAATTTTTCTAACACCTTTTTAAATATTGTAATCAAAAAAAGGAACTGAATAAAAATTATTTATTTCTACTCAGCCCCTTTTGTTATATTATTCAATAATTTCAGATACTACACCAGCACCTACTGTACGTCCGCCTTCACGAATAGAGAATTGAGTTCCCTTTTCAACAGCGATTGGAGCGATTAATTCAACAGTCATTGATACGTCGTCTCCAGGCATTACCATTTCTACATTGTCTGGTAATGTGATAACTCCAGTTACGTCTGTAGTTCTAAAGTAGAATTGTGGTCTATAGTTTGTAAAGAATGGAGTATGTCTTCCACCTTCTTCTTTAGATAGAACATATACTTGTGCAGTGAATTTTTTGTGAGGATGAACACTTCCTGGTTTTGCAAGTACTTGACCTCTTTCTACTTCTTCACGAGATATTCCACGAAGAAGTACACCAGCATTGTCTCCTGCTTCTGCATAGTCTAATTGTTTTCTAAACATTTCAATACCAGTTACTACTGTTTTTTTAGTGTCTTTTAAACCTACTATTTCAACTTCATCATTAAGTTGTAATTTACCTCTTTCAACACGACCTGTAACAACAGTTCCACGTCCTGTGATTGTAAATACGTCTTCTATTGACATTAGGAATGGTTTATCAGTATCTCTTTCTGGAGTTGGAATCCATTCATCTACTGCATCCATTAATTCTTCAATAGCTTTAACTGCTTCTGGATCTCCTTCAAGAGCTTTAAGAGCAGAACCTCTTATAATTGGAGTGTTATCTCCATCATAACCATATTCAGTTAATAATTCTCTGATTTCCATTTCTACTAAATCTAATAGTTCAGCATCATCAACTTGGTCACATTTATTCATAAATACAACCATTCTAGGTACTCCAACTTGTCTTGATAGTAGAATGTGTTCTCTTGTTTGTGCCATTGGTCCGTCAGAAGCTGCAATAACTAGGATTGCTCCATCCATTTGTGCTGCACCAGTAATCATGTTTTTTACATAGTCAGCGTGTCCTGGACAGTCTACGTGAGCATAATGACGTTTGTCAGTTTGATACTCTACATGTGAAGTATTGATTGTAATACCTCTTTCTCTTTCTTCAGGAGCTTTATCAATATTTGCATAATCAACAAACTCTGCTCCACCTTTAGCAGCTAAAACTTTAGTAATAGCAGCTGTTAATGTCGTTTTACCATGGTCAACGTGGCCAATAGTACCAATGTTAACGTGTGGTTTTGAACGATCGAATTTTGCTTTTGCCATTTTATTTCCTCTCTTTCTTAATTAATATACATATATATTTTACCAAATATTTGAAATAATGCAAGAGTTTTTGATAACAATTTATAAAAAGTTATTAATTGTTACCATTTTTCTTAATTATTTCTTCACTTATATTTTTTGGTACTTCTTCATAATGATCTAATGTCATTGTAAATGTTCCTCTACCTTGTGTATTAGAACGTAAACTTGTTGCGTATCCAAACATTTCTGATAGTGGTACCATTGCTGTAAAGGCAATAGCATTACCTCTTGATTCTTGTCCAAGTGGTTTACCACGTCTAGAAGTGATGTCTCCCATAACTGCTCCAGTATAATCGTCTGGAGTAACTACTACAACTTTCATGATAGGTTCTAGTAATACAGGATTACATTTGTTTTTAGCTTCTTTTAAAGCAAGTGATGCAGCAATTTTAAATGCCATTTCTGATGAATCGACATCATGATAAGATCCATCATATAGGGTTGCTTTAACGTCTACCATTGGATAACCTGCTAAAACACCGGTATTCATTGCTTCTTGAAGTCCTTTATCTATTACTGATATATATTCTCTTGGTACAACTCCTCCGACAATATTATCAACAAATTCATATCCCTTTTCAGGGTTTGGTTCGAATTTAATCCATACGTGTCCATATTGTCCACGTCCACCAGATTGTTTAATGTGTTTTCCTTCACATTCAGCTGCCTTTTTAATAGTTTCACGATAAGCTACTTGTGGAGCACCAACAGTGGCTTCTACTCCGAATTCTCTTCTCATTCTATCTATTAATACATCCAAATGTAATTCACCCATTCCTGATATTACAGTTTGACCTGTTTCGTGATCAGTTTTCATTCTGAATGTTGGATCTTCTTCTGCTAATTTTTGTAAAGCTAAGCCCATTTTATCTTGGTCTGCTTTAGATTTTGGTTCTACTGCTTGAGTTATAACTGGTTCTGGGAATTCCATACCTTTTAAGACTACTATTTTCTTTTCATCGCATAGTGTATCTGCAGTTGTAGTATTTTTAAGTCCTACTGCTGCTGCAATATCTCCAGCATATACTTCTTGAATTTCTTCTCTGTGGTTAGCATGCATTTGTAATATTCTACCAACTCTTTCTTTTTGTCCTTTAGTAGAGTTCATTACGTAGCTTCCACTTTTTAATACTCCAGAGTATACTCTAAAGAATGTTAACTTACCAACAAATGGATCAGTCATTACTTTAAATGCTAAAGCTGTGAATGGTTCTGAATCTGATGGATGTCTTAATACTTCATTTCCTCTTTCATCAGTGCATTCAATAGATGCAATATCTGTTGGAGCTGGTAAGTAATCTATAACTGCATCAAGTAATAGTTTAATTCCTTTATTACCTAATGCTGTTCCGCACATAAATGGGAAGAAATCAGCTTGAAGTACACCTTTTCTTATGGCTTTCTTTAAGTCTTCTACTTCTATGTTATTGCCATCTAGGTAATTCATCATTAATTCTTCGTCATAATCTGCAGCAGCTTCAATTAAGATATTACGATATTCTTCAGCTTTATCTTTTAGATCTTCTGGAATATCTATTTCTTTGTAATTTTCGTCTTGACCACCATCGAATTCGTAGGCTTTCATTGTTACTAGGTCAATAACTCCCTTGAATTCGTTTTCTGCTCCGATTGGAAGCTCGATAGCGGCAGTTTTTGCTCCAAGACGATCCTTGATACTAGCAAGACTCATATAAAAGTCTGCTCCCATCTTATCCATTTTATTAGAAAAGATGATTCTTGGTACTTTGTATTCGTTTGCTTGTCTCCATACTGTTTCACTTTGTGGTTCTACACCTGCTTGTGAATCTAGTAATAAGACAGCACCATCTAATACTCTTAAACTTCTTTGTACTTCTATTGTAAAGTCTACGTGTCCTGGAGTATCTATAATATTAAATCTATGACCTTTCCAATATGCAGTTGTAGCAGCACTTGTTATGGTAATTCCACGTTCTTGTTCTTGTTCCATCCAGTCCATTTGAGATGCACCGTCATGGGTTTCTCCAATTTTGTGTATCTTTCCTGTATGATATAAAACTCTCTCAGTACAAGTTGTTTTTCCTGCATCGATATGGGCCATGATTCCTATGTTACGTGTATTTTGTAACGATATTGTACGAGCCATATTATTTTCCTTTCTATTACCATCTGTAATGTGCAAAAGCTTTGTTTGCTTCAGCCATCTTGTGGGTATCTTCTTTTTTCTTAACACTTGCTCCTATTCCATTAGAAGCATCAATTATTTCGTTAGCTAAGTTTTCAGCCATTGTGTGGCCTCCTCTTAATCTAGCATAGTTAATTAACCAACGAAATGCAAGTGCTCTACCACGATCTGGTTTTACTTCAATAGGTACTTGGTAGCTTGCTCCCCCAACTCTTTTAGATTTAACTTCTAAAAGTGGCATAATGTTATCCATTGCCTTGTTAAATACTTCCATTGGTTCTTTACCTGTTTTTTCTTTTATTATGTCAAAAGATTCGTAAAGTATTTTTTGTGCAACACCTTTTTTACCATCTCTCATTATTTGATTAATTAGTTTAGTTACTAATTTTGAATTGTATATAGGATCTGGTAATACGTCTCTTTTTACTGCTCTTTTCTTTCTCATGTTATCCTCCCTTCTTTATATTTTTTTGTATGTTTATTTTTTTGGTTTTTTTGCACCATATTTTGAACGTCCTTGCATTCTGTTTGCGACTCCTGCTGTATCCATAGTACCACGTATGATGTGATATCTAACACCGATTAAGTCTTTAACACGTCCTCCTCTTATTAGTACGACACTGTGTTCTTGTAGATTATGACCAATTCCTGGAATATAACATGTTACTTCCATTCCATTAGATAATCTTACACGAGCATATTTACGAAGAGCAGAGTTTGGTTTTTTAGGTGTCATTGTACCAACACGAGTACATACTCCTCTTTTTTGTGGTGAATCTAAATTAGTTTGTTTTTTTGCAATGCTGTTAACTCCCACTAGTAAAGCTGGTGATTTAGCTTTCTTTGTTTTCTTTCCTCTTCTTTTTTTAGTTAATTGATTAATAGTAGGCATTATGTTCCTCCTTTCTCCACATACCCTGGTGTTTCTTTTTTATTTTTAAAGATAAGTTCTGCCTAGGCAAAACTTAAAATTAAAAGCAGTATTAATATACCAGATATTTTGTTAGAAGTCAAGTTTTTTTGTTAATCTTTTCTTAAAATATTGTAGTTATCTAGTGAATATGTTATAAAGTGACATAGAAATATTGCAAATACTGCCCCATCGTATTTTATAGGAAGTGTTAAAATAAATGTTACGACTCCTAAAATGATTCCATACTCTTTTCTTGCTTTGATAGTAATTGGACTTACTACACTATCAGTAGCAAGGTATATTGATGCTAAAATAACTTGTGAATTTAATATCATGTTAATGGAATTATTTAAAGACATATTTGTTACTATAAGCATGATTATGTTTAATACTAAATATGATAATAGATAATATGCTGTTATGTGGTATTTTATACTGTTTTTATATATTAAATACATAAATGATAGTACGCTTACTCCATTAATTACTAATAGATATGTATTTTCAGGAGAATTGAAGTAAGTATCTATTTCATTTAATAATTCTGGGGTATATAGACCATAAATCATTAATGTGATTGTGAGTGTTATTAAGTATGGACTTATAGGATATTTGCCGAAACCTTTAAATAATATTTTAAGTGTTGATGCAAGGATTGATGAGAATATTATGTAAAATAATTCTGAAGGTACAAATAGGGATAATATAAGGGGCGTAAGGAGTGTAAAACTATCACTATTTAAGTATTTAAATGATTTTTTATCTTTCTTTATTATGTAGATTATGTATTCAGTTAGATAACAAGTTATAATACTTAATAATAGTAGTAATAGATTCTCTATTCCCTTGAATATTATATTTACTACTAATAATGGTATAATGCTTATATATATATTTTGAATTATCTTTTGACAGTCCCACTTAGTCTTTAAAAATACTCCTCTTCTTACAATAAACTTTTTAATCATAATAAATCCCTTGCCTTTTTGACAAATTCTTTTACTTCAACTCGTGATGGACAGATGTAAGAACACAGACCGCATCCAATACATTTTTCTGGGTGAAGTTTTTGTAAATATGTTTTATTTTTTAGGTTATTCATTATTATTACTGGTTTAATTTTCGCAGGGCAATGTTTAATACATTTTCCGCATTTAATGCATGGGTATACTTTTTCATCAACATTTGTAAGTACAACAATACTAGTTAGGTCTTTTGTTACTACTATTTCATCACTTGGAAGACTGGTTCCGTTTAAAAGACCGTTTGCTACAAATAGATGATTGTCTACTTTCTTTTTGTATCCAGAAGTGTTTTGAATAACTTCATTTATCATTGTTCCTATTTTGACTTTAACATTAGATGGTTTTTTTATTCCGTCTCCATTTATGGTAATTATTCTCTCCATAAGCGGATGAGAATATTTTAACATTTCGTATATAGCTTTTACAGTTTGGACATTTTCAACGAGAATGTTTTTTTCTGTAGGATATTTTTCATATTCTACATTAAATATTGTTTTTACAAGATTTCTTTCCCAACCACTTGGATAGTAATTAGGTATAGGGTATACTTTGATATTTGGGTATGTGTTTATGTACTTTAAAAAGTTATCTATTATCTTTGTGTTATTTTCATTTACCCCAATGTAAGCTTTTTCTATTTTATTTATTTCCATTATGGCGTCAATTGCTTCGAGTATTTCCTCGGCATTTTGATACATGATGGCATTATCACAACTATTATAGGGCTCACACTCTACTCCATTAACTATTAGATATCTAATGTTTGCTATATATTTTTTGTATGTGGGAAATCCATTACCACTTAGACCTACGATGCCGGAATTTTTGAGTTTAGTGACAAACTCTTCTTTGGTTAAATTAGTTATTTTTTGCTTAGTTCCTAATCTTTGACGATATTTTTCTTTGAAATCATTCTCAATTACTATGCACTTTACTATTTGTCCTGAATTTATCATTTTCTTTGTTCCACCATATACATAGCCACTTATAGGACTATGAAGAGGAAATCCTTCGTTAGAGGTAGCGATAATATCTGCTTTATATACGTAGTCTCCTTCTTTTACATGGTGATTATATGTAATTCCATTTACTTCTAGTGGTAAGTATATAGTTTGTGGTTTAAGGTATTCTTCTATCTTTTTAGTGCTATTTATTTTTTCTTCTTTTATTTCTATCATATTATAGTCCTTTTCCTGTTACGTCTACCCTAATTGTGGTATCTAAAGTTTCTCCGGTAATGTCATCATGGGTTACATCTTCTTCATTTAAGTATAACCATATAGTAAACTTTTGGACAGAAGTTGTTAAAACAATATTGTTTTTAAGGGCTATTGTAGTAGAAGCGTCTTTAAATGTACCACTGGTAAGAACGGTTGTAGAAGTCTCGTCTCCGCTTGTTAGTACCCATTTTATTCCTTCGTCTTGTGCTTGGTTTACTCCGATCTCGTTTATATCAAAGTATATATGAGCGTACAGTGGTATATTAGCGGCTTCGGTAGTTTTATTAATTGATATGGTTACGTGATCTCCTTCGGTAAATGTTGATGTTGGTTCTAGTGATTCGTTTAGAGTACTTGGGGTATGAGAATATTCTATATACTTATCATATCCATTTAAATTGACTGTTACATCTGTTTTATTAGCGTCTCCACCACTCCATTTATAAACACTATAGGTAATTCCTGCGACTGCAAGTAAAATTATGATAAAAAGGAGTATGATGGTTTTATTATTTTTCGGCATATTATCCCTACTTTCTTTATTCATAATTAAATTTTACCATGTTTTTTGGGTTATGGCAATCTAAAAACGACATTTTTTGAAAAAAATAATCATAATTAGATATGATTACTTTTTTACTCTTCTCTTTACGTTAATAACATCTATTTGACCACTTGAAATTTTGCGAAGTGGTTTTAATATTCCGGTATATTTATTAACTCCTTCGTTTACAATAAAGTTCTCTTTATTTAAAGAAGGATTGTCATTTACAGATTGCTGTGTAAAGTTTTTTGGGGTATTAGATAATATAAGATCATAGTCTTTTAACTCTGGAAGTTTGTCATAATAATTTAATATCCCACTGTTAGGGGTTAAAAGAATATTATATCTATATTGATTAATTTCTTTTGCTGCTTTTAATAAATAATCTCTATACTCTCTCAGAATTTCTTTTTCTGCATTATTTTCAATACATAATTCAGAATTTAATCCTACTAGAGTGTGGTCGTATTTTTTAACTATTTTATCATCGGGGTACTGTCCTATAAAAGCTACTTGGTTCTTTGAACTTAAATTTGAGAAATAGTTTACTTTTTCAAGTCCACTAATTGGAAGAATTTTGTCAACAAATAATCCATACTTAAGAAAACTTTTTACTCTGTTTACATCTAGGTTTTGAACTTCTGATTGTCCGAGTGACAAATATATTGGACATATCTTTGCTAATTCTTTGAGAAAGATTTTAATTGCAGTAGCTTCATCCCATACCGTAGTGTTTTTTGCATCATATAAATTACCTGTTATTACTACTTCTCTTGGTTTTATGTCATCTACTGTCATTATTATTTCTTCCATTTGTTTTGCATCTTTGTACCCTGTAAAATGTAAATTTGATAAGTGGGCTATTGTTAGAGGTTCTATCCATTTGTCTGTCTCTATATTATGCGTAATAGTTTTCATATATATCACGTCCTTTTGGTTTGTTATTATACAACTTTTCTTGGCATTTGTAAAGTATTTATCCCATAAACATATAGTTTACTATAATTAAAGTAATAATTACACAGAAAAAATCTGTTAAAAGTCCCACCAGAAGGGAATGTCTTATTTTTTTAATTTTTATACTTCCAAAGTATAATCCTAGGATGTAGATAGTTGTATCAGAAGATGACTGAATAATTGAGGCGGCAATACCAATTGGGGAGTCTGGATTTATGCTGTTTAATATATTATTTAAATATAATAAACTACTACTTCCTGATACTGGGCGAAGAAGAGCTAGTGGTAGTATTTCGCTGGGAATGTGTAAATATGATAATACTGGGGATATTTTTGTACTTATATCTAATAATATATTACTGTTTGTTAAAGTACTTATTGCTAAAGTCATTGCAAATATAGTGGGAAATAATTCTAAAGATAAAGTTAAGCCTTCTTTTACACCATTTAAAAATAAGTTATATACGTCTACTTTTTTATATAGTCCATATGAAACTACTACTAATATAATTAATGGTATTATTAGATTTGAAATTTTTTAACCTCCTTTAGATAGTTTAATAATTATTCTATTTAGTATTAATCCTAATGTTAGTGATATAATACTTACAATTATACAGGGAATTATAATACTGGTTGGATTGGTGCTTCCTGCGGATGATCTTATGGCAATTACAGTAGTTGGTATTATTGTTAAGCCTGATGTTGTAATTACAAGAAATGTAATCATACTGTTAGAGGCTTCATTTTTGTTATGGTTTTCTTCTTTGAGTGATTTCATTGCTTTTAATCCAAATGGTGTAGCAGCATTTCCTAAACCAAAAAGATTCATTATGATACTTGTAGCCATTAATGGTAAAGCTGGGCTATTCTTTTTTAATTCAGGAAATAATTTTCTTAATACTGGTGTTATAAAATGGGTTAATTTATTTAATAAACCTGATTCTTTTGCTATATTCATAATTCCAAGCCACAAGCACATTATGGGTATTAAAGTTAATATTAGATCTATTGTTTTAGAGGAAGATAGTAGTATTTGACTGTTTATATTTATACCTTTATATAAACTATATGTAATACCTATGGTTATAAAAAATCCCCATATATAATTAATCATTAGTGTTTTCCCTTTAACTTAGTCCAAAAACTTTTTTTGCTAGACTCTTTTTTATGGACATAAATATTTTCTGTATAGATACTTTTATCCTTCAAATATATATCTATGGTACCTACTTTGTCACCGTTTTTATATTTTGCAAGTTTTAATAAATTGATTTTAGAATCTATCTGTTTTGATTCTTTTTCAGTAAGAGGTATAATAAGGTCACTTTTTATATACGTATTATCTTTGTATTGGTTTTGGACATTTATGGTAAAATTATCTTTATTTAAGACTTTATAGGGAAGGTATGTAGAATAAGCATAATCGTGTAAATATGTGTGTGTATTCCAATCATCGCTGTCTCTTAGAGTTACTACGATAAATGACATGTTATTGTTTGCACTACTAGTTACGAGTGTTCGTCCTGCTTTTTTGGTGTATCCAGTCTTACCTCCGGTAATGTATTCTTTGGATAGTAATTTATTTTTGTTATGCCAGATATAAGTTTTATAATTTGTTTTTACGGTATGTTTTTTAGTGGATACTATTTTTCTGTATTCTGGGTATTTATCTGCATATCTTGTAAGAAGTGCCATGTCGTATGATGTTGAATAGTTTCCTACTTCTTCATCGAGTCCTGAGGGGTTGTTAAATGTAGTATTTTTCATACCTATTTCTTTAGCTTTTTCATTCATTTTTTTTACGAATTTTTCAGGGCTTTTTGCTACGTATGAGGCAATCATTACAGCTGCGTCTCTGGCGTGAACAGAAAAGCAGTAAAAAGTTTTCAAAATTAAATGTCTGATCTTGCGAGTCAAACACATTTAGTT